>NZ_JBITMD010000020.1:0-221041 GCF_044465905.1 Nonomuraea sp. NPDC049480 | reverse complement strand
GACTCCGTCGCCCGGTACGCGTTCAACCTCCGCTCCATACCAGCTCGTACGGCCGCCAAGGCAGCGGCCGTTGCGTCGGCGGCGGTCAGCTGACGTTACGTGCCGGTACGGGCCACCTGCCGATGGCCCGTACCGGCACGTGGCCTGGCTGAACGCCACGCCCCGCCGGGGAGGGTGCCTGCGGCCCGCTAGCGGGTGATCTTGACGTCGTCGATGCCGGCCTCGACCAGGGAGGCCCCCGAGGCGTCGGCGGCGTCGATGAGGATGCGGACAGTCTGCCCGGCGAAGGCGTTCAGGCTCGCGGTGGCGGTCGCCCAGGAGCCGTTGCGGTTGGACGCCGCGCCGGACTGCTGGAACACCGTGGCCGTGGTGGTGCCGATCACGCGGACTCTGAGGTAGTCGGCGCTGGAGGAGTTCGAGCCGTGCGCCAGATACCAGGACAACGACAGGTTCAAGGGACCGGACGAAGGCAGCGTGATCGGAGGCGACTGTATCGAGGTGACGCCGCCGTCGATGTCGTACGTGCCCGCAGACGAGCCCGCGAGCCGCCCCGTGACCAGGTCGTTCGTGCCGCTGACCGTCGTCCCGAGCTGCTTGGCGCCCGAGGAGGTGGTGGCCTCCGGGTCGCCGCGTTCCCACTGGCCCGCGGTGGCGGTGTCCGTGCCGGAGGGGTTGGCGGTCCAGCCGTTCGCCGTCTCGAACGTGTCCTGCCAGACCACGACCGGCGGTACGGCGGTGGCGATCGTCCAGACGGCGTGCGCGATCGCGTCGGCGTTCCGGTCCAGCGCGGTGTCGTTGATGTTGACCCGCGTGTCACAAGCACGGTGGTAGCAGGGGTCGAACGCCTGCCCGGCCGTGCCGCCCCACAACGCCGCCTGGGCCGAGGACTTGACGCCCTCCGCGCCCGTGAAAGTGCCGCCCGCGGGGATGCCGACCGCGATGAACGGGCCGTAGTCGGAGCGGCCGTCGAAGTCGGTGCCCCGGGTGGGCACGCCGATCGAGGTGAAGTAGTCGATGATGGTCTGCTCCAGCGCCGCCGACCCGGCCGGGCCGGGACCGGCGCCCGTGCCGTCCGAGTTGTCGCCGTCGTATACGAAATATCCGGCGTTGGGGGAGCCGACCATGTCGAAGTTCAGGTATCCCTTGATCCGCGCGCGTTCGGCGGCCGGCAGGTTGTTCACGTAGAACTGCGACCCGCGCAGCCCCAGCTCCTCAGCGCCCCACCAGGCGAACCGCAGGTGCTTGGCCGGCTGGAGCGCCTGACGGGACACCTCGAGCGCGCTCTCCAGGATCGCGGCGCTGCCCGAGCCGTTGTCGTTGATGCCGGGTCCGGCGGTGACGCTGTCGAGGTGGGCGCCGATCATCAGGATGTCGTCAGGATTGCCGCCGGGCCAGTCGGCGATGACGTTGTAACCCGTGGCGCCGTTGTAGGTGAAGGTCTGGAGCGTCGTGGTGAAGCCGGCGGCGTTCAGCCGGTCCCTGACGTAGTTCGCGGAGGCCAGGTAGCCGGGGCGGCCGTGGGCGCGGGTGCCGCCGTTGGCGTCGGCGATGGACTGGAACTGGGCGAGGTGGGCCTTGACGTTGGCGAGGGGGATGTCCGGCGGGGCGGCGGCCCGCGCGGGCGCGACGATCAGGGATAAGCACAGGGTGGCGAGGGCTGCGACAATGACGCCTTTTCTGCGGGTGAGCAGCATGGCGGCGCCTCCATCCGAGGTCGAGGGCGGAAGATCCCGAGATGGTGCTGCATAGGAACGTAACGCCGCGAAAGGAGTTCGCCTAGATGCGCGTGCCAAGATCGGACCGGAGGGCGGACACCACCGGCTCCGGCCTGTCGGCGAAGAACGTGATCGTGGTGGCTTCGGCGCGGCGGCCGAGCGGGCGGACGAACACGATCGGCTCGCTCAGCTCGATCGTCACGTTGGTCCGTGACCCGACCGCCACCCGCAGGTGCCCGTCCTCGACCGAGACCATGCTGCTCTCGTTGTCGTTGCGGCTCGTGCGCACGGCGACGATGCGGTCGCGGGGCACGCGTACGTCGAAGTACGCGCCGTACCTGACGCGCAGCTCATCGGCGGTGATGACGTGCGGCCGGGTGACGCAGGCCGCGGCCAGCGCGACCCCGAACAGCAGCCCGTACACGTCGGCGATCAGCACCGTGAACCGCACCCAGTCCGGCACCCCGGTCGCGACCAGCAGCACATCCACGACCACCGTCTCGACCGCCATCGCGAACAACATCAGCGACAGCGTGAACGCCAGCTCCTTCGCGTACGTCACGACGGTCGCGCCCGCGGGCACTCCGTGCCGTCGGCGGACGATCCACAGCCCGATGCCGGCCAGGCCCTTGAGCTCGAACCCCAGGACTCGTAGTGCGGCTCTGACCATCAGCTTCCTCTCCCTCGGCTCCGGTCACCCCCATGAGACACGTTGACGCCGCGTCAAGGTCAAGCCGGGGAGGGTCTCCCAGATCTACGGCCGGCCACGCCGGCGGTCCTGACCTCCGCGGTGGTCGATCAATTCCAGGAAGGCCGTGGCGGCCGGGGACGGGTGGTTCCCCCAGATGAGGTGCTCCACCCGCGCCGGAGCATCGCGAAGCCGGATGATGCGCAGGTCGGTAAAGCGCGGCGCGTACGCGGCCGGCAACAGCCCCACGCCGAGGCCATGCCGCACCAGGTCGACCATGAAGTCGGCGGACGACACCTCGAAGGCGACGTCACGTCTTACCCCGGCGGCCGCGAAGGCCTCGTCCGACTGAGCCCGCCCGGCATGGCCGGCGCGGAAGTCTATGAACGGCTCGTCCGCCAGGCTTCGCAGGTCCGCTTCGTCGTCCGCCAGGTGATGATCCGGCGCGACCACGGCGACCAGCTCACCTCTGGCCAGCGGGCGGCTCTGGACGGCCTTCGGTTCCGCACGCGTCGGCAGGCCGAGGAACGCGACGTCGACGCCGCCCCGCCGGACCCCTTCGATCAGGTCTTCGCTGCCACTCGAGGTGAGCGTGATGTGCACCCTCGGGTGTCGATGGCGAAACTCCTTCAGTACGACCGGCAGATCGACGGCCGCGACCGTGGGGATGGCGCCGACGGCGAGCCGCCCGCGGATCTCCCCGCTGGCGGCCGCGACTTCGGCCCGGGCCCGATCGGCAGCCTCCAGGCACTCCCTGGCCGCGGGCAGGAACGCCTCCCCGGCCGGCGTCAGCCGTACGCGCCGGCTGGTCCGCTCGAACAGCCGGGCGCCCAACTCCCGCTCCAAGCCGGCGATCTGATGGCTGAGCGCCGACTGCACGACCCGGCAGCGTTCGGCGGCCCGGGTGAAGTTGCTGGTCTCCGCGACCGCGATGACGTACCTCAGCTGTTGCAGCTCCATCCAACCATCGTGCAACACGATCGTTCACGATGAAAATTATGTGTTGGACTCATTGATCGACTCTCGCGCACCCTTGAGTCATGACGGAACCCTCATCCGGGATCCGGTGACATCAGAGAGAACACATGCTCATACATGAAGAACGCCCGCACTCGACCTCGAGAGCATGGCTGGGCGTCTCCGCGATCACAGCCAGTTTGTTCGTCTTCCTCACCACTGAGCTGATGCCCGTCGGTCTGCTCACTCCGCTGAGCACAAGCCTGAACATATCGGTGGGTGTCGCCGGGCTCATGGTCACTTTGCAGGGCGTCTCGGCGGGGCTGGGCGTGCCGTTCATCGTGGCATGGACCAGGCGCGTCAACCGGCGCGTGCTGCTGTCCACGCTACTGGCGATATTGGCCCTGGGAAACGTCGTCACCGCCGTGTCGCCGAACTATGCACTGATCTTGACAACGCGGCTCATCATGGGATTTGCCAGC
Source organism: Nonomuraea sp. NPDC049480 (assembly GCF_044465905.1). Lineage (NCBI taxonomy): Bacteria > Bacillati > Actinomycetota > Actinomycetes > Streptosporangiales > Streptosporangiaceae > Nonomuraea > Nonomuraea sp. NPDC049480. Next base: position 217,199 of record NZ_JBITMD010000020.1, on the reverse strand, counting down.
GGCGTGTTCTGGGCCATAGGCGTGAGCATGGCGATGCGCCTTGTTCCGGAACGCCACGCGAACAGGGCGGCCGCGATCGTGATGTCCGGCATCTCGATCGCCACGGTAGCGGGCATACCGCTGGGAACATTCCTGGAAAGCCTCACCGACTGGCGAACCACGTTTCTCATCTGGAGCGGCCTCAGCGCGCTGGTGTTCCTGGCGGTCGCTGCCATGATTCCATCACTGCCGTCGCAGAACGCGGTCTCGGTCCGGGAAGTCTTCGGGCTTCCGCTCAAGAACGTGCCGCTGCGTTCGGTGTTGTTCACCGTCGTATTGTTCGTGCTCGGCCATTTCGGGGCGTACACCTTTGTGCGACCTTTCTTGGAGGAAAATGCGGCCGCCACGCCCGTCTTCGTCACCGTGGTGCTGATGATTTTCGGTGTCGCCGGCGCCGCCGGGAACTTCGTCGCCGGACATACCGTGAACAGGAATCTGCGGGGCAGCTTCATCGCCGGCTGCTCGGGACTGGTGGTGTCCTTGCTCCTGCTGCTCACGATCGGTGACGGGCAGGCCGGTTCGATCATCTCGCTGATCCTCTGGGGACTTTCCTTCGGCGCCGTGCAACTGTGCCAGGTCAACATGACGCTCGCTGCCGCGCCCGACACCTTTGAAGCCGCCATGTCACTCAACACCATGGCATACAACACATCTATCGCTCTCGGCGCGCTTTTCGGTGGGCTGTTCGCCGATCATGCAGGTGTCACAAGTGTCGTCTGGTTCGGTGTGGCGCTGACAGCGGCTTCGCTGCTCCTCAACCTCGGCACTGGCCGGAAGACCTCACGCACCGTCGCCGACGATGAGCTGGCCGCCAGTGGATGAGCCTGTCCCTCCCATCCTGATGCCGGACGCCGGCTAGCTCGAGGCCGCGCCTGTCTGGCCCAGCAGCCGGGCGAGTGCCTCCAGGGCGGCGGCGCGGACCGCGGTGGGATCGTCGAGGTCGAAGCTGACCGAGAGCCCGTCCCTGAGCAGCAAGAGGATGTCCGCGGTGCGCTCGGCGTCCGGGTGACCGTCGGCCGCCAGCAAGTCCCGGTAGAGGTCGCGGGTCCAGCGCCGGTGCTCCGCGATGGCCTGCCGCACGGGATGGGCAGGATCGGGATACTCGGCCGCGGTGTAGATGAAAGGGCAACCCCGATAGCCGGGTCCCGCGCCGAAGTCGCACATGAAGGTGAAGACGGTCTCCAGCGTCTCCCGTGACGAGGCGGCCGGCATCGTGGCGGCCGCCGCCCGCTGCCAGGAGCTCTGCTCGGTCACGTAGGCCCGGACGAGATCGTCCTTGCTCGGGAAGTGGTGGTAGAAGGTCGCCTTGGCGACCCCCGCCTCCGCGATGATCCGGTCGATGCCCACGGAGTGCACGCCCTCCGCGTAGAACAGGCGGGTCGCGGTCTCCAGGACGCGTGCACGAGCCGGACGGCGCCCTTCCATAGTCTCTGCGGTCACCCCATTGACAGTACCAGACAGGTCTGTCTACTGTTGGGAACAAGAGACAGACAGGTCTGTCTGATACGGGAGGAAGTCATGAGCATCTACACCGCCATCGCCACCGCCGCCGGACGTGACTCTCGCGCGATCTCCTCGGACGGGAAACTGGACCTCAAGCTGGCCAGGCAGAAGGAGCTGGGCGGTGACGGCGAGGGCACCAACCCCGAGCAACTCTTCGCCGCCGGATATGCCGCCTGCTTCACCTCGGCGATGCAGCTGGTGGCCCGTAGCCAGAAGCTCGACGTCGCGGACGCGTCGGTCACGGCCGAGATCGGCCTGTCGCCCAACGGCCAGGGCGGCTTCCAGCTCGAGGCCACGCTCCGGGTGGAGCTGCCCGACACCATCGCGCCGCAGGCGGCCCGCGAGCTCGTCGAGGCCACCCACCAGGTGTGCCCGTACTCCAACGCCACCCGCGGAAACATGCCGGTCGAGCTGGTCATCGAGTAGGGAAGGCGCTGGCGAGGAGAGGCAGGCAGACATGGCACGAGGTATCCAAGCAGGCGACAAGGCGCCCGACTTCACCCTTCCGTCGCAATCCGGCCAACCGGTCCGGCTGTACGACCGGCTCGGCGAACGGGCGGTTGTCCTGTACTTCTATCCCAAGGACGACACCCGTGGCTGCACCGCTGAGGCCTGTGCCTTCCGGGACAGCCACGAGGTCTTCACCGATGCCGGGGCCGAGGTCATCGGCGTCAGCTCCGACTCGGTCGATCGGCACGCCGCGTTCGCCGGCCGGCACCGGCTGCCCTTCACGCTGCTGAGCGACCAGGGCGGCCAGGTGCGCAAGAGCTACGGGGTGCCGGCGGTGCTCGGCCTGATCCCGGGCCGCGTCACCTATGTCATCGACCGTCAGGGGACGGTCAGACATGTCTTCAACTCCATGAGCGGCATCGACGCGCACGTCAACGAGGCGTCCGAGGTGGTCCGCGAGATCCAGGCCGAGAATCCCGCCTGACGGCTGCCGAGGGCGAGGGAGGGGTGGGCCCGATGCACGCCTGCGGCGGGTCCGGGCCCATGAAGGGCTGGGACCGCGAGATCAACCACCTCGGCGGCGGCCGCGGCGTGTACGTACGCGACCCCAACGGGCACAGCTACGAGCTGTTCACCGTCGTCCCGCCCATGTGACGAAGACGCGAAAAATTCTTGGAATTCGATTGAACCCAGCCCCGGTGAGCGGCGTACAACCTGGCGGAAAACGGCGCTCGCCGATGGCCGGAAGGTGCGCCTGCCTGCGCATACATCGGCGTGCCCACCCTGGCGCGAGTCGATCGGCACGGGTATGGCGATGGATTTTCAGCGTGGTTCAGGCAACGACCTCTTCGATTTCGATCGTGGCGCCGTCGCCACCCTCGGGAAGCCGCTCCACCGTACGCGGCCGGCACCGCCGAAGTCCTTCGGCACCGGCGAACCGCCGTCGGCCCGGTCCCATCAAGGGCGGGAAGTCCACGGATGGAGCGACGGCCTGGCCTTACGGCCCCATGATTACCTGGGAAAGGGCCGGCCGCTGGCCCGCGTCGTCAGGGCGGCCGGGCCGTTCGGCGGCGAGGCGCTCTACTTGCTCGCGCTGGGCAGTGCCGCCACCATGGCCAGGCTGCACCTGGCCGGGATCGCGGGGCTGCGGCTCAGCCCGGCGAACGTCCTGATCGGGCCGCACGGGCAGGCGTTCTTCGCGCCCGGGCCGCGCGACAGCGAGTTCCCCTCGCAGGACGTGCGCGACTGGGCCGATGTGATCGTCTTCGCGGCGACGGGGTGGCAGGCGGGGGAGGGCGAGGAGCCCGATCTCGACCGGATGCTCCCGGCGCTGCGCGCGGTGATCGACGAGTGCCGGCAGCCCGATCCCGGGTCCCGCCCGACGGCGGTCGAGCTGGTGCGCATCCTGCTCGGCCACTCCGCGGCGGGCCACGGCGCCTCGCTGGAGGAGTTGCTGCGGGAGGCCGAGAGCCGGACCAGGCCGTACGAGCCGGCGCCGTCCGAGCCGGTGCTCGTGACGACGCCCACCTGGCGGAAGCCGGCGTTCCTGGCCGGGATCGCGATCGGCGTGTCGATCGTCGCGGTCGCGGCGACCGCGGTGGTGGCGATCTCCGGCGGGGCGCGGGAGCACGACTGGCGGGACGTGACAGGCGCCATCGATCGCCGTACCGCCTCCTTTCACCAGGAGGGACGGGACTTCGCCGCCGACGGCAGGCTGAGCTTCGACCGGACCGCGGCCACCTCGTACGAGATGAAGTTGACGTGCGGGAACGCTCCAACGAACGTGTCCCTGGTCGGTGACCGGGGCGTGGCCGGCGGCGTGGCGTTCGACGCAGGCCGGCCGGAGGTCGAGCCGTGCGCGCACCTGCACGCCCCCGCCGTCCGGCGATACAGCTCGCCGTACACGATCAAGGCGCTGCTCGACGCGGCGGGCGCGGACGTGCGCGCCGCGCCCGCGCCCGGCGGCGGCCGGACGATCACGGGCACGGCCCAGGCGCACCGCATGAGGGGCGAGGAGTCCACCGACGCGTTCGGGCAGTTCGGCGGGGAGGGGCCGATCAGGTTCTGGCTGCGGGTGGACGGTGACGGGCTGCCCGTTCGGCTGAAGGTGCAGACCGAGACCAGGGCCGACGGGCCGCTGGTCGTGGAGACGGTCTATCGGGACTGGCGCGAGTACGAGCCGGTCAAGGCGGAGGTGCCGAATGGCTGAGGAATTCACCGCCGACAGGCAGGAGGCCGCGAACGTCTCGCGGGACCTCACATCCATTCGCTCGGCGCTGGACGGGGGCAGGATCGGCGCGCTCGACGCGCGTACCGGGTCGGAGAAGGTCGACGAAGCCATGCGGACGTTCTTCGCGGAGTCCTCGGACAACCGGGAGCGGATGAACCAGTTGCTCGAACGGGCGGCTGGCCTGCTCGACGCCCTCGTCGAGGGCACCGGCGAGCTGGACGCCTCGCTGTCGGAGTCGCTGTCGACGAAGACCGGGAGTACGTGATGAAGGCACTCGGCCTCGGTGTGCTCACCGGAATCCTGCTGGCGACGATCGCAGCGTCGCTGGTGCTCGCCCTGATGGACAGGCCGGCGCACCAACCGGCCTCCAGTGTCGTGGAGGAGCTCGGCCATGGCTGATCTGCCCTTCGGATTCACGGTACGGGTGCCCGAATCCTGGTACGCGTTCGACACCTGGCGGGCCGGGCGTACCGGTGACCTGGCACGCCTGGTGGACGCCCGGGTGAGCGCCGCCCCGGAGCTGGCGCCGCACCGGTCGGTGCTGGTGAAGGTGCTGCGCGAGGTCGCCGACCTGGCGGGTCGGCGCGGTGCGGTGTTCGGCGCGGCGATGACCGACCACGTGGAGGACGTCGGCACCGTCCTGGCCACGCTCATGGTCCTGCACACGCCGGGATCGCCGGACCCCGCGGGCAACACCGTCGAGGCGATCGCCTCCGGCATCATCGCGATCCCGCCACGACAAGGCACGCCGGCCTGGCGGGATGTGGAGATCGTCGAGGTCGACGCCGGCCGTGCCGTGCGGGTCACCGGCGTCGAAGCCGGCGAGATCGAGGCGGTGACCATGCAGACCCTCATCCCCGTACCCGGCGGGCACGGCGTGCTGGACCTGGTGCTCACCAGCCCGCACCTGAGCCTGACCGAGCCCATGCTCGACCTGTTCGACGCGATCAGCGCCACCCTGGCCTGGTCCGATCCCGAAGGAGAGTGAACCGTCATGGCAGGTGGGACCCATCACCTCAGCTTCCCCCAGGTAGAGAACAGCGCGAACCGGCTGAACAGGGAGAAGGAGGACATCGAGAGCCGCCTGACCCAGCTCAAGGCGATGATCGACCAGCTCGTCAGCAGCGACTTCGTCACCGAGCGCGCATCCGGCAAGTTCCAGCAGGACTACGACCAGTGGAACAACGGCGCCAGGCAGGTCATGCAGGGCCTGGAGGGCATGAGCCAGTTCCTCAAGACCGCCATCGCCAAGCACCGCGAGCTGGACGCCTCGCTCAGCGGCGGCGCGGGAGCGTGACGTCGTGCCGGGCGGATGGGAGGTGCTCGGCCTGCCCGGCGACCCCGCGCCCGGGGATCCGGGCCAGGTCCGGGGGCTCGCCGGCCGGCTGCTCGAGGAGGCGCGGCTGGCCGAGGACAACACGGCCAAACTGAGCGCGGTGTCCGGGAACAGCTCGGCACTGCGGATGCGCGGGGACTACGCCGCCCCGTACGCCGAGGCGCTGGGCGAGCTGCCCGGCGAGCTGGCCAAGCTGGGCAAGGCGTACCGGGGCGCCGGGAACGCGCTGATGACGTACGCCGGAAGCCTGGAGCAGGCCCGGGCGCAGGCCGGCGCGGCGCTGCGCCAGGGTCGGACGGCCGACACGCAATACCAGGGCGCGCTACGCGAGGTGCGGGCGCAGCTCCCCGGCGCGGGCGGGGTACGCAGCCTGGCGGAGGCGGAAGCGGCCGTCCGCGCCGCGGAGCCGGCCGTGCGGGCGGCGGTGCGGCCGGCCGTGGAACGTGCCCGCAACGCCGAGGCCGACCGGGCACGGGCACGCCGGATCGCCGACGAGGCGACCCGGCTGCGCGGGGACGCCGAATCGCGGGCCGTACGGGAGATCGAGCAGGCGCTCGACGGCAGCGGCATCAGGAACAAGTCGTTCCTGCAGCAGGCGTGGGACGTGATCTCGACGCCGTTCCGGTCCTGGGACGACTTCGTGGCGTTCGCCGGCAAGGTCGCGCTGGTGGCCGGGCTGGTGGTGCTGGTGATCGGCACCGGCGGGCTGGCCGGGGCGATCCTGGCCGGGGTGGCGGTGGCGGCCGGGGCGGTGGTGCTGGGCGACGCGCTCAACAAGTACCGGCAGGGCCGGGGATCGTTGGGCGAGGTGGGGCTGGCCGCGCTCGGGATCATCCCAGGCGGAAAGAGCCTCGGCCTGCTCGCCCAGGGCGCCAAGGCGGTGGGGAGGCTGCGTGGCGCGGCCGCCGCGGTCCGCGCCGGCGGCGGCACGCTGCTGGGGTCGGCAGCGAAGATCCCCGCGGGCGCGATGTCGATCCGCTCGGCGATCCAGGCAGGCGGAACGCACGCCGGAGCGGCCGCGGCCGCGGCCTGGCAGCGGGGCCGCCAGTTCTTCAGCAAGGACCCGGTGCACTTCCCGACCGGCATCGTGCTGCTCGCGCAGACCGACGTGGACCTGCCCGGCGTGCTGCCGTTACGGCTGGAACGCACCCACCTGTCCAATCACCGCACCGGCCGCTGGTTCGGCCGTTCCTGGGCCTCGACCCTGGATCAGCGCATCGAGGTGGACGCCGAGGGAGTGTGCCTGGCCACGGCCACCGGCACCCTGCTGTCCTTCCCCCATCCGGAGCCTGACCGGTCGGCCCACCCCGACGACGGCCCCCGCCTGGCGCTGCGCCCAGCCGGAGACGGCTACACGGTCTCCGACCCGCACACCGGCCACACCACCCACTTCGCCAGGCAGGACGGAGACGTGCTGCCCATCGCGGCGATCACCGGCCGCAATGGTGACCGCGTCGACTTCCACTACACCGACGGCCTGCTCACCGAGGTGACCCACTCCGGTGGTTACCACCTGGACATCGAGACCCACCAGGGCCGCGTCGTGGAGATCCGCCTGCGCGGCGCCGGCCAGACCGTCGTCTCCTACGCCTACGACGAGTCCGGCGACCTGACCGAGGTGACCAACTCCTCCGGCCTGCCGCTGCGCTTCACGTACGACGACGAAGGCCGGATGACCCGCTGGCAGGACCGCATCGGCACCTGGTACGCGTACACGTACGACCAGGAAGGCCGCTGCGTCTATGGCACCGGCACGGACGGGATCTTCAACACCGAGATCAGCTACGGGGAGGGCGTCACCACGGCCCGCGACTCCCTGGGCCACGCCACCACCTACCACTACAACGACCGCCTCCAGGTCGTCACCGAGAGCAACCCCCTGGGCCACGTAACCCGCTACCGGTGGGACTCCCAGGACCGCCTGCTGGCCCACACCGACCCGCTGGGCGGAACCACCAACTACGCCTACGACGATGCCGGGGCCCTGCTGTCGATCATCCGCCCCGACGGCACAGAACGCCGCCTCACCCGGAACGCGCTGCATCTCCCCGAAACCGTCACCGACTACGACGGCGCCGCATGGACTCTGGCCTACGACGCGCGCGGCAACCTCACCTCCGACCCGGCCGCCACGTACGCGTACGACGATCGCGGCCACCTGACGTCGATCACCGACGCTCTCGGCCACACGCGGACCATCGAGAACGACGCCGCAGGTCTGCCCATCGCGATCACCGACCCACTGGGCGCGACGACCCGCTACGATCGCGACCCGTTCGGCCGGGTCACGGCCGTCACCGACCCGCTCGGCAACACGACCCGCTTCGCCTGGACCGTCGAGGGCGAACCGGCCGCCCGCACGCTGCCGACCGGCGCCACCGAACGCTGGATCTACGACGCCGAGAACAACCTCATCGAGCACGTCGACGCCCTCGGCCAGTCCACCCGCACCGAGATCGGCCCGTTCGACCTCCCGATCTCCCAGACCACCCCGGACGGGGCGCGCCTGGAGTTCGCCTATGACACCGAGCTCAGGCTCACCACCGTCACCAACCCTCAGGGCCTGACCTGGCAGTACACGTACGATCCCGCGGGCAACCTCACGACGGAGACCGACTTCAACCGCCGCGTCCTGACCTACGTCCACGACGCGGCGGGAAACGTCACCGAACGCGTCAACGGCGCGGGCCAGTCCACCACGTTCCTCTATGACGTGCTGGGCCAGCTCATCGTCCAGCACTCCGGTGACCGCGTCGCCACATTCGCCTATGACGAGCTCGGCCGCCTCGTCCGCGCCGCGAACCCCGACGCCGTTCTCGGCATCACCCGCGACGCGCTGGGCCGGATCACCGCCGAGACGTGCAACGGCCGCGCCGTCACGTCGGCCTACGACGCCCTCGGACGGAGAACGCACCGCCGTACCCCGTCCGGTGCCGAGACCAGGTGGGACTACGACGCCGGCAACCGGCCGCTGGCCGTCCACACGGCAGGCCAGACGATTCACTTCGACTACGATCCCGCCGGCAGGGAGATATCCCGAAATTTCGGTACGGATGTCTGGCTGACCCACCGCTGGGACCCGGACTCCCGCCTCCAGACCCAGACCCTGGCCAAGGGACCGGGCGGCCCCGTGATCCAGAGTCGCGCGTACGGCTACCGCGCCGACGGCTACGTCACGAAGATCGACGACCTCCTCTCCGGCCGCCGCCGCTTCGAGCTGGACTCCCTCGGCCGGGCCACCGGGGTGCGGGGCTCGAACTGGTCGGAGCAGTACACGTACAACACCTCCGGCCAGGTCACCGACGCCCTCTGGCCGACCCTGGAAGACTCTCATGGACCGCGGGCGTACACCGGCACCATGATCCGCCAGGCGGGCCGTACCCGCTATGAGTACGACCGCCAGGGGCGTATGGTCCTCCGCCAGAAGAAGGGCCTGTCGTCGAAACCCCGCACCTGGCACTACAGCTGGGACGCCGACGACCGCCTGATCGGCGTCGTCACCCCGGACGGCACGGCCTGGCGCTACCTGTACGACCCGCTCGGCCGCCGCATCGCCAAGGAGCGCGTCGGCGGCACGGGGCGCGTCGACTTCGCGTGGGACGGCCTCACACTCGCCGAACAGACCAGCGGGGACCGCACGACGACCTGGGACTGGGAGCCAGGCACCTTCCGCCCGCTGAGCCAGACCGAGCGCCGTGCCGTCTCCCAGGAGGAGATCGACGAGCGGTTCTACGCCATCGCCACGGATCTGATCGGCACGCCGGCGGAGCTCGTCGATCCCGACGGCGAGCTGGCATGGAGATCCCGGCAGTCGTTCTGGGGCGCCTCGGCGCAACCCGGCGCGACCAGCCTGGAATGCTCACTTCGTTTCCCGGGCCAGTACGCGGACGAGGAATCCGGGCTGCACTACAACCTTTTCCGCCACTACGACCCGGACTCCGGCCACTATTCGGCCGCCGACCCGATCGGGCTGACCGGCGGCTGGAACCCGCACGCGTATGTACGCAACGCCACGACCTGGTCGGATCCCCTCGGGCTCGCCGCCTGTTCGACCGGCACGCCGAAAGGGCTGACCGCAGGCACGCCTCCGTCGGTCGTCAGGAACGGCCTGCAACCTCACGAGCTGGTCCAGGCCAGAGAGATCGTGGACTTCCGCGGCGGGCGGTTCGTCGGGGCGTCACCCAGCCAGCCGGGCATCGACGGCTGGCTGGACGGAGCCCCTGTCAGCCTGAAGGCGTACTCTGGGACGTCACCCGCAGGGGTGCTCAGGCACGCGAGCCTGGCGGAGAGCTCGGCGAGCAAGGCGGGCTTCTCCGGTGTGGATCTGTACGTCGATGCGAAGAACGTACCGGGGGCGACAATGATCGATTTCGGTGTCAACGGACCCTTGGCGCAGATACCGCGCCAAGGGACCATCAGCAGCATCTACGTCAACTCAGCCGATGGCTGGATCGTGTTTCCGGGGTGACTGAGGCATGGCCATAGAGGTCGGAGTCGTTTGCCCGAAGCGGCCGGATCCGGAACCGCTCGCGCTCATGACCGGGTTCGCCATGCGAACGATCCTCGGCGTGTCGAACATCGAGGTCCACCTCGTGGAAGAGGAGGACGCCTGGACGTTCCACTGGGGCGGCGCGGGGCACGCCGTCGCCTTCCTGGTGCCGCCCCGCATGCACGAGTTCGCGGGTCAGTGGTTCGTGTCGTTCCAGCCGGGCGCCCGGGGCGAGCCCGTGCCGACCCTGCTCGTGGTGGTGCTGGCCGTGTGCGCCGCGCTGCTGACCGGCGGCACGATCCTCGACGAGGCCCACCAGTTCGACCGTCCGGACCTCAGCCCGGACGCGGTGCTGGGCCCCGCCCTCCGGGCGTCGCCCCTGCCATCGGAGGCGGCCCTCCACCTGCTGAGAACCGGTCGGCTCGACGCTATGTGAACTGGATGACAGCGTGCACGGACGCCGCCTTCCATGGCTGTCGGTGAAGGAAGTGACATGTTCGACGTCATTCGGTACCGGACCAGGCTGGACGAGCTGGTGGCCAGGCATCTGCCAGCCTTCGAGGAGCGGTTCGGGTACCCGCCGGGCGAGAACGTCGTCGTCGCGGCCTCTCCGGGCGAGAGCGCGGCCACGCTGGAACCGGAGTTCGGACCGCGCGTCCCCGCCGACGTTGGCGCCTTTTTCGACGTCATCGCACAGGTGAGCCTGCCCGACTTCTGGAACGGCTATTTCCTCGGCCCGCCTTCGTGGATCGCCGGCCTGCATCGGGCGCGCGAGCCCCAGACCGTCAAAACCGGGGCCGGCGAGCAGGAGGTCCTCGTCTTCGGCTCGGACGGCGGCGGCACGATGTACGCCGTCCCGCTCCCGGAGGGCCGCCCCGTGTACAAGCTGCCGTCGGGCGAGCTCCGCGACGGCTGCTACCGGCATCCGCTCGGGACCGCGGATTCCCCTCCGATCATCGCTGATGACCTGGAGGAGTTCCTGACCGTCCTCGCCGACGGTCTGGAGAGCCATGTCGCGAACGGGTCACCGGGGCCCTTCAGCTGAAATTTCCGCTCATAGGCGACTCGGGACCGGTCCCGGGCGTGTCGTGCCAGTCTGAGCCGACCGCCGAGCCAAGGTACGGAAGACACGATGAGCTGGAAGCCTTGCGCACTGATGTTGGCCGCCGCGCTGATCCTCACGGGATGTGGCGATGACGAGCCGGACGTGTCCGCGGCGACGAAGCCCGAGACGCACACCCCGAGCGCCGAGCCCACGGCGTCGAGCTCTCCCTCTCCGTCCCCCACGTCATCGCCGTCTCCGACGAGATCGGTGCGGCCCAAGGCCGCGGACGGCCGGAACCTCGGCGCCTGCAAGGACGGGGAATGCGAGGTCGAGGTCAAGACGGGGGACATGATCCGGCTCGGCAACCGGGTCAAGGCCAAGCCCAGGGTCGACTGGCTGGCCGTAGTGGACATCTCCCGCGATGGCCCCACCTTCGCGCTGTCCTCGGGCATGACCACGACCGCCTACGGCGGGATCGAGATCAACGGCGGGCTCAGCGTCGACACGGTCTACGCCAATGGGAAGCGGGCGATAGTCCGCCTCTCACGGATCTCCTGAGCGGCTACAGGGACGCGATCTGGATCAGATCCAGGCGCCGCGACGTGGCCAGGTACGCGCGCCCCGGCGGTCCCGCGAAGAACTGGTCGGGCTCCAGATTGACGCCGTGTTCCCGGGCGTTCACCCGGTTCGCGGGCGTGAGGAGGAGCCGGGTGCCGGTGCGGAGGATCTCGGTGACCTCGGCGGACAACGAGCGGCGGCGGCCCTCCAGGAGCGGGGTGGCGTCGCCGGCCATGATCAGCGCGCGGCGGCCCAGGCCGGCGGGGGCGAGGATGTCCTGCAGGAGTGTGGGCAGGGTGTCGAAGCCCTGCTCTCTGGGGGTGATCGTGAGCTGGTCGAAGTCGTCCACGACCACGGCGTGACGGGTGCCCTCGAAGGCCGCGGCCGCCTCCCGGAGGTCGGCGTCGGTGAACGACGTGCCCGCCAGCGTACGGGCGCCGGGCAATGAGCGGGTGAGCGGCGACCGGGGCGGGGCGATGGCCAGGACGTCCACCCCGGCGCGGAGCAGCCCGGTGGCCATGACGAGGGCGGCGTTGCTGCGGCCCGATCCCGGCGGCCCCGAGACCAGCACCAGGTGCGGCCCCGTCTCGAAGAGGTCCAGGCCGATGGGCAGCACGTCGGGCCCACCGACCCCGATGGGGATGCCGTCCGCGTCGCCGGTCTCGGGCAACGGGACGGTGGTGGGCAGCGGCGGGAACGGCTTCGGGAGTCGTTCCCCGGGAACCGCCGTCACCTGCTCCGGCGGTACGCAGATCTGGACGTGCAACCCGGTGGCCGCCTCGATCGCCCGCCCGGGCAGCACGGGCGGCGACACCATCCCCGACGACAGGTACGCCCGCCGCGTCTCCTCCCGGGGAAAAGGCAGGAAGAGCCGCTGCGAGAAGAGATCCGGCGTCTTCCCCCGGAGCATGTCATGCCCCCCGACCGCCACCACGTGGATGCCGACCGGCGGCCCACCGGCCACGATCCCGCGCACGGTGACCAGCAGCGGCGTCTCCACGAAGTCAGGGTTACCGCGATCCTCGAAGTACTCCCACCCGTCAATGACCAGCACGATCACGGGATCCCCTGTGCCCCGCGACAACCGCCGCCGCTCCACCTCGCCCGCCAGCCACGTCACCATCCGCCGGATCCGATCCGGCTCCCCGGCCCCGGCCACCGCCCCGCAGTGCGGCTGCGACGCGTACGCCGCCGGCCCGCGCGGCTGGTTCTCGATCACGTACACCCACACCCGGGAGGGCGAGCACCGCGCCGCCAGACTGGAGACCAAGGTGCGGACGAACGTGGTCCGCCCCGACTGCGGCCCGCCGGCCACCATGAGCCGCTCGGTCCCGCCCAGATCCAGCGCCATCGCGGGTTGCGCCTGGTTGGCGGGATCGTCCGCCAGCCCGTACGGCACCCCGTCCACGGCCACCACTGAGGCCAGGGGCAGCGCAGCGGGCAGCGGCGGCAGCAGAGGACGGAACGGCGGCTCGCTCGGCAGCCGCCGCGCCGCGTCCAGCACGGCCGCGATGGCCAGGTCCTGGTCGGTACGCCCTCGCGCCGGGGACGACGGCGCCTCGGGACGCGGCAGCCCGAGCGCGGTCCAGGGCAGCACCCGGGCCGTGGCGGGGGCGGCACCGGCCGGGGGCGGATCGCCCAGGTAACCGGTCTGGAAGAGCTGAGGCGTGCGCTGCTCCCCGCCCACGCGCATGATCATGCCCCGGCCGCGCTGCCGGGACGGGATGGCGGCGGCGTCCGGCACGCCGAGGACTTCGGTGCTGTCGGAGGGTTCGTTCTGCCGCAGCGTGATGCGCAGGGAGATGTTGTTCTTCAGCTCGGGCGACAGTTTGCCCTGCAACGACTGGGTGGCCAGCACCAGGTGCATGCCGAGCGAGCGGCCCTTGGCGGCCACGTTCACCAGCTCGCGCAGGAAGTCCGGCGAGGACTCCAGCACCCGCGCGAACTCGTCGAACACCATGACGAGCCGGGGGAGCCGCCCGCCGGCGTCCCAATAGGCGTCGATCTCGCCGCCGTAGCGCGCCAGGATGGCCTCCCTGCGGCGGACCTCGGCGCGTACGGAAGCCAGCACGCGCCGCGCGGCGCTCTCGTCGAACACGTCGGCGGCCGTGTCGCCGGTGGAGCGGATCAGCCCCACCACGTGCGGGCAGTGCTCGAACGGCAGGAACGCGCTGCCGCCCTTGAAGTCGACCAGCACCAGGTTCAGCTCGTCCGGCCGGTTGGCCAGCAGCAACGAGGTGACGAGCGTCTGCAGCAGGATGCTCTTGCCCGCTCCCGTGGCCCCGCCCAGCATCGTGTGCGGGCCGTCGGCCGCGAGGTCCACGGTGACGGGGCCGGAGCCGTCGGCGCCGATGGCGACTCTGGTGGTAGGCCGGGGGTCGGCACTCCAGCGGCTCAGGACGAGGCCGGCGTCGGGCACGCCGAGCCCGAGCACGTCCAGCAGGCGCACCGCCGAGGGGATCACGGCCTCCGCCCGGGCCAGCGTGAGCCGGTCGCGCATGGGCGCCACCGCGCGGGCGATGCGCTCGGCGGCCTGCTCCCCGAGGCTCTCCGGCTGCACCGACACCGGCAGGCCCTGGCGGCCGCGGGTGAGCAGCATGCCGGTGCCGTCGAGCTCGCAGACGCCGCGGCACTCGTTCAGGCTGCGCTGGTCGGCGCAGATCACGTACACGCCGACTGACGGGCCCTCCCTGAGCACCTCCTTCATTCCTGGAATGTCGCGTAACGCCCGCGCCCCGTCGAGGACGACGACCACCTCTTCGGAGAAGCGGCGCTCGCGGAGCTCGAGCCGCTCGGTGACGAGGTTCTTCAGCTCCTCGATCCGCTCCGTCCGGGTCTCGGGCGTGTTGCCCACCAGGCACGGGATCGGCGACCCGTCCGGGCACAGGTGCGGCAGCCAGCGCGCCCACGCCAGGTGCTCCCCTCCGGACGCGGTGATCAGCACCAGGCGCAGCTCGTCCGGCGCGCGCAACGTGCCGAGCTGTACCAGCAGCCAGCGCAGCAGCGCGTCGACCGGCTCGGGCGGTCCGATGACGCCGAGCACGCCGATCTCCCGGAGATCCACCGTCACGGGAACCCCGCGCAGCATCGGCTCGGAGAACCCCGGCCACGGCTCCCCGTCCAGCTGGATCGTGGCCGGTTCGTCCGCGACCCCCACCCGCAGCGTCAGCCCGTCGGGGGAGTCGGCGTTGCGCGGCCACAGCCCCGGGCCCTCGTGCGTGGCGGCGAACGTGAGATCCACCTCGTCGGGCGCGACGAGGTGCCGCAACCATTGTTCGTGTACGACGTGCCGGCGGATCCGCTCCAGGGTCTCCCGCTTGCGCTCCTCGAACTCGCGTTCTTTCTTCCTGCGCTGCCGTCCCTCGACCCACTGCGTAGCGAAGAAGGTAATCGGCGTCAATATTCCGAAGAGCAGAAAATATGCACTTTTCAACAAGATCGCCATGGCGATGGAAATCGGCAGCGGCAGCAGCGACGAAAGCAGCGCCACCGCGATATTGCGAGGCGGGCTCTCATTTCTGGGCAGGGCGAGCCTGGCGCCTGGGACCGCGGGAGCGGGAGAGAACGCCCGGTCGAAGTCGATGCGCCCGTCCCTGGCCCGCGTGGTCCGCAGCCGCGACGGCGGCAGCGGCGCCCACCGCAGCCGGTTGTCGCCCACCTGCAGGACGCCGTCGGGACGCAGCGCGGCCGGCTCCCGCACGGGTAACTCGTCCACCAGCGTGCCGTTGCGCGAGCCCAGGTCGACGACCGTGGCCTCGCCGGTCCACGACACGTCGAGCCGGGCGTGCCGCCTGGACACCCGCTGGTCGCGCAGGAGACCGATGTCGGTCCACTCCCGGCCGATGACGTGGCTGCCGGGGCTCAGCCAGATCACCCGGCCCGTGTCGGGTCCCGCGAACACGCGGATCGCGCCCGCCGCGGCGAGCGGCCGCCAGGGCTGGACCCGCTCCGGCTCGCCCACGCTGATCGTCGCCCCAGGCACGATCGGGCTGCCGGCCACGGCGGCCTCGGGGTCGAGCTTGGCGGTGCCGACGAAGCACTGTCGTCCCTTGACCGCGATGGGCAGGGCCCGCAGCAGCGAGCCGATCGTCGTCTCCGGCTCCGCCGTCACCTCGACATCGAGCTCAGCGGCGGCCGCGGGATCGCGGATGGTGGTCCTGATGATCATAATCCCCTCTCCAGGGGACTAGGCCTGATTTATCAATTAGATCTAGCTGTACGATGAGGGCGAATTACCCGGTCGTGGGCCCTCGTCGCTGGCTAGAGTAATAAATCCCATCTCAGCGCGATATTTCATGATATCCGCAGCGCGAGGAGCCCGTGCCCCCGTGAATCGCCGCGTAACGGATGAAGCCATGGTCCGAGCCCTCTACCGCGAATACGGCGCCCCCCTGATGGCCTTCGCCATCCGGCTGACGGGCGGCGACCGGCGCTGGGCCGAGGACGTCGTGCAGGAGACCCTGGTACGCGCCTGGCGCAACCTCCACGAGCTCCGCACCGACTCCGGCTCGCTCATGCCATGGCTGGCGACCGTCGCGCGCCGCGTGGTCATCGACGACCGCCGCCGCACCGGCACCCGCCCTCTGGACACCGTCGAGGAGATCCCCGAACGCGTGCAGCCCACGCCCGCCGAGGACGAGCGGCTGCTGCGCGAGATCGTGGTGACGGACGCGATGCTCTCGCTCTCCCCGGCCCATCGCCAGGTTCTCACCGAGACGTTCCTGCTGGACCGCACCGTCCAGGAGGCGGCGGAGACGATCGGCGTGCCCGTCGGCACGGTGAAGTCCCGCGTGTACTACGCCATGCGCGCATTACGCGTCGCATTGGAGGAAAGGGGGGTGATGCTGCCGTGACGGAGGGGCATCACATTAGTGAAAGGGGGGTGGTGCAGCCATGACCGAGGTGCATCACGAAGACGTGGCCGCCTACGCGCTCGGCCTGCTCGACGCGCAGGAGCGCGCGGTGTTCGAGCGCCACCTCGCCGGCTGCGCCAGCTGCGCCGGTGAGGTCGGGATGTTCGCCGAGATGGGGCAGCTGATCAGGAGCGTGCACCCGGACGACCTCCTGCCGAACCCGCCGGACCCGCAGGTCGAGTCCCTGCTGGTACGCCGGGCCGCCGCCGAGCGCCGGCGCCGGCGCTTCAACCGCACGATCATGAGCGCCGCCGCCTGCGTGCTGGTGGCGGCCGGCGTCTTCCTGGCCGTCAACTCGGTCACCGGCGGACCCAACCCGGACAGCATCCACGGCCCGGCCCGGCATCTGCTCATGACCGGCAAGACCTACTCCGCCACGGACACCGCCACGGGCACGTCCGCCGTCATCGGCCTGGAGGACAAGGGTTGGGGGACCCACGTCGCGCTGGAGCTGAAGGGCGTCAAGGGACCGCTGCAGTGCCGCCTGCTCGCGATCGGCGACGACGGCCGCTCCGAGGTCGTGGCCAGCTGGGGTGTCCCCGACAAGGGGTACGGCGTGCCCGGTTCGCCCGACCCCCTGGTGCTGCACGGCGGCACCAGCCTTCCCGAGGACGACCTCAACCACTTCACGGTCGAGACCTTCGACGGCAGAACGCTGGCGACCATCGCCATGTGACAGGCCGCCCCGCGACAGGCCGCGTTCAGCGGCCTGTCGCGGGTGACAAGGTCCGCGCCTACGATCGGGAACGATGCGTATCGACCTGCACAGCCACAGCAGCGCCTCCGACGGCACACAGCCTCCGGCCGACGTGGTGCGCCGGGCCCGCGAGCGCGGCCTGGACGTGCTCGCGCTGACCGACCACGACACCGTCGCCGGGCACTCCGCGGCCATCGAGGCGCTGCCCGGAGGGCTGACACTCGTGCCCGGCATGGAGCTGTCCTGCCGGCGTGCCGGGCAGAGCATCCACCTGCTCGCCTACCTCTTCGATCCCGCGGAGCCCGAGCTGGAGGCCGAGTGCGTGCGCATCAGGGAGGCGCGCGAGCTGCGCGGGCGGCTGACCGTCGAGCGGCTGGCCGAGCTCGGTGTGCCGGTCACCTGGGAGCAGGTGTCCGAGCTGGCCGCGGGCGGGCCGGTGGGGCGGCCGCACATCGCCCGCGCCATGGTGGCCGCCGGGGCGATCGCCACGCCGGAGCTGGCGTTCACGCCGGAGTGGATCGGGTCGGGCGGTCGCGCGTACGTGACCCGCTACGCGCTGAACCCCGAGCGGGCGGTACGCCTGGTTCGAGCGGCAGGCGGGGTGCCGGTGCTGGCCCATCCGAAGGCGGCCAAGCGCGGCAAGGTCGTGCCGGACGAGTGGATCGCCGAGCTGGCGGCGGCCGGGCTGTTCGGGGTCGAGGCCGATCACCTGGACCACGACGCGGACGCCCGCGCGCACCTCCGCCGGCTGGCCGCCGAGCTCGGGCTGACGGTGACCGGGTCCAGCGACGACCACGGCGAGCTGACCGGGCACCGGCTGGGCTGCGAGACGACGGCGGCGGAGGTCTACGAGCGCCTGATCGCCGAGGCGACCGGTGCCACACCGATCATGTCACAGAGCCCGTAGATACTCCCGAAGCTTGAGCACCTGCAGCCGCTCCGCGATCTCGTCCCAGGGAGCGAGCGCCGCCAGCCCGGCCTCCCGGTGCGCGGCGGAGTTCTCGGGCCGCAGCCTGGCCAGGTGCAGGTGCGCCAGCGCGGTGCTGACCCCGGCCGGAGGGAGCCCGTCCAGCGCGTCGTCCAGCAGCGCCGCCACCTCCTCGGGCCGGTGCCCAGGATCCTCCAGCATGGCCCCGGCCCGCTGCACGAGACACCGCGCGCGCCCGATTTCGTCGGCGCTCTCCGCATAGAGCAACTCGGCGTGCCGCAGGTGGGCGGCCGCGTCGAAGCTCTGGCCGAGGTAGAAGTCCGCGAGCGCGAGCAGTTCCTCCGCGTGCGCCTCCGCGCCGCGGTCGCCGGTTCGTTGCGCATTCTCCAGGGACTCGAAGAGCACGGCGCGTGCTTGGCGGTACAACTGACGGGCCTCGGGGCCCCAGCCACCGTGATCAAGCTGCTGCCCATTGCGCATGAGCAGCGCGGCGATGTTGTTCCCCTGCAGCGCATGGCCCGCCGCGTCTCCCCGGGGCAGCGCCTGGCCGTAGTGGACGAGCGCGGCCTCGATGGCGGTGAACTGGTCGCCGCCGGCCAGCAGGATGGCCGCGTGCTCCAGGTGCAGCTCCGGGGGCCAGGACTCCACCTTGACCCGTAGCTGGGCCGCCTTGGCGAAGTGCTCCCTGGCCTTGCGCGGGTCGCCGGAGGTGAGCAGGATCGCGCACTGGCGTAGCTCGGCGGTGGCCTGCACGTTCTCGTCGCCGAGCGCCTCGGCTGCCCTGGCCAGCGCCTGCGCCGCCCGCAGCCGGTCCTCGTGCCGCTGTTCGAGCCGGAACCAGTACTCGAGCGCGTCGGCGATGCGGCCGAGCGCGCGGCTGGTCTTGAGCACAGGGTCCGGGCGTGCCAGGACCTGCAGCAGCACCTGATCCTCGATCGCGAACCAGGTGCGGGCCTCGTCGGCGGGCAGCTGGGTGGCGTACGTGTCGGCCTGCTCGGCGAAGTGCCCCACCAGCCGCCGCCAGGCGGCGGCCTCGCTCGGCGTGCTCCGCGCCCCGGCGCCGCGGGTCACGTTCGTCACCCGGACCCGGGTCATCCGCACGTTCTCCACGAGGCCGAGCTCGGCCAGCTCGTCGATCGTGTCCTTGGCGGAGGGCAGGCCCAGCAGGGCGGCGGCGGCCCGATGGTCGACCTCGGCGATGGGCAGCCCGGTCAGCAGGATGAGCAGTTGCTTGGCCGTCGGCCTGAGCTGCTTGACGCTCAGGTTGAGCACGAAGCCGAGCTTCTCGCCGATCGGCAGCCTGTTGAGGTCGTCGACCAGGGTTCTCAACGAGATCATCGGGTTGCGGGCGAGCCAGCGGCCGATTCTGACGATCTCCGACGGGCTGCCCCCGGACGCCTCGACCAGCAGTCCCACGGCCTCCCGGCCGCGGTCGGCACGCTCGTCGCCGATGTGGCCGGCCAGCAGTTCCCGCCCGGCGTCCGGGGCGAGCGGGCCGAGCACGACGGGCTTGACATGCGGCGGCAGCTCGCCCGAGACCGTGCCTGCGATCAGGATGTACGCGCCGGGCACCCAGGACGGCAACCAGGCGACCTGCCTCCACTCGCTGACGTTGTCGAGCAGGAGCACCCGCTTGGTGCGGGTGAGCGCGTCGATCACGTGCGAGGTCGCGTCCGCCGCCTCCTGGATGGCGCCGGGCGGCCGGTCGAGCGTGCGCAGCACGCGCTGGGCGACGCTCAGAGGCGGCTCCACGCGGTTCCGGTCGGGACCGCGGACGTCGGCGTACCGCTGCTTGTTGGCGTCGTCGGCCAACTCCCACGTGGCGTGGATCGCCACCGAGGATGTGCCCATCCCGATGGGGCCTTGGACCACGGCCAGGCCGCTTTCCCTCGCCCGATCCACGACCTGCTTGATCTCGGTTTCCCGGCCGATGAGGTCGCCGCGTGCGGCGGGGACGGGCAGGCGGCCGGGCAGCGGCAGGGGAGCGGGCTCGCGACGGCGGCGAAAGACGCGGACGAGCCAGCCGGCCGCGAAGGGCAGGGGGAAGGCCAGGCCGGCGAGCAGCCACAGCGGGACGCCCTCAACCAGGTCCTCGATCACCTTTTGCTGGAGAACGAGGGTGATTCCGCCTCCCATGGCCAGCCCGCCCAGCCCTTCGGGCAAGTGCGCCTTGGCCCGCCGGTAGAACCGCGACAGCCGGAACCGTAACCGGTCCCGGCGCGAGATGTCCGTCATCGCCGGACCCCTCGCGTCAGTCCGCGGTACAGCCAGCGGGCGGTCAGGGTGACCACGGCCATGGGCACCGCGGTCGCGATCACCGACTGTGCCGCCAGCGTGCCCACGGAGCTGGTGAAGTGGCGGGACTGCTCCAGCACGATCAGCGGCAGGTGGTCGCCCGACGGCCAGTTGAGCAGCAGCCCGACGACCGCGTCGTTCCACACCAGCACGAACGCGAGCACGCCGGCCAGCACCACGGCCGGGCGCGCCTCGCGTACCACGTGGACCAGCTCCCACCGGTGCCGCGCCAGCATGGGCGTCGCCACCCGGGTGAAGGCGCTGTGCAGCACGAGTACAGCCAGCGGGATCACCAGCGCGGCGTGCACGATGGCCAGCGCGGAGGTGGTGCCGACGACGGGGCTGAGCCAGCGCTGCAGCGGCACGGCGAACGCCTGCGGAGGCAGAGCCGCCAGCGCCACCGCGACCAGGAGCGCCGGCCGCCAGGCGCGGCGCGGCAGCAGGTGCTCGTGGGCCAGTACGTACGCGGCCGGGACGGCGGCCAGCAGCACCAGCCCGACGACCACGGCCGCCCGCAGGAAGGTGGTGCCCAGAGCGGCCACGAAACCCGTGTCGGCGAGGACCTGCCCGTACGAGGCGAGGCTCCACGGGCCGCCGCTCCACCACCCGGACAGCGTCGCGGCGATCGGGTCGCGCACCGAGGTGAGCACCAGCACCGCGAACGGCAGCAGCCACAGCACCGACACGACCCCGCACACCAGCCGGGTCCGCCGGCTCGGAGCCGGGGGCCGCGTGAGTGTCCGGGTGGAAGGCTCGGCCCAGCTCACGCGCCCGCGCAGCCCGGCGAGCGACGGCAGCGCCAGCACCGCCACCAGCGTGGACAGCACCACCGCTAGCGCGGCCGCACGCGAGGTGCCCAGGTCGCCGTGGTGCCGCCACCAGAACAGCCCGCCGCCCTCGACCTCGGCCTGCATCGACCCCGGCGCGCCCATCAGCACGAGGTCGAACACGCGGGCCGCCGCCACCAGCGCGAACAGGTACGCCAGCGCCGTCGGCCCGGCCAGCGCGGGGATCACGATGGACCACAGCCTGCGCGCCCGGCTGATGCCGAAGGCCCTGGCCATCCGCAGCAGGTTGGTCGGCAACCGGGCCAGCGCCTCGTGGAAGACCAGGAACGCGACCCCTGCCCACTGCCATACGAACGCCGATCCCAGCACCAGCCAGATCCAGACCGGCCCGAGGAAGGCCACGTCGGCGCCGAGGACGGCGCTGAAGAGGCCGCGCCGCTGGTTGGTGTCGTAAAGCAGGCGGAAGATCGCGCCTGTGGTGAGCGGGGAGACCGCGGCGGGCAGCACCAGCACCAAGCGCAGGATCCGCAGTGAGACCGGGCCCGCGTTCCTGGCCAGCCAGGCCACGCCGAATCCTGTCGCGCACACGACCACGGCCAGCACCAGCCAGATGAGCGAGTTGCCCAGTGCCTGGAGGACCTGGACGTCGCGCAGCACGTCGTAGGCGGCGAATCCTTCGGCAAAGCTGATGATCACGGTGGCGCAGAGCGGGGCCAGGATGACGCCCGCCGACAGCAGCACGGCGAGCAGCAGGTAGACGGACGCGCGCCAGCGGCCGAGGCCGTGCCTGACCACGGGGATGCGGGCGTCGTGGTACGGCACCACCTCGAACAGGAAGGCGTTTTCCCCGCTCATAAGGAACCCTCCCGGCTCCCCGCGACGAGCTTCTCGCGGGCGTCGTTCGCGGCCTTCACCGGATCGGCCCGGCCGACGACCACGTCGGAGAACAACTCGGTGAGCACGCGCCACAGCCCGCGCCCGTCGCCGCCCTCCAGGCTGCCGATGAGCCGGTCAGACAGATCGTAATGGCCGTTCACGGCGTCGTTCAGCTCCTTGGCCGGGCCGCGGAGCAACGCGTTGGACGGCAGCGTGAACGGCGTCAGGAAGCCGCCGTCGCCGATCCACTGCGTCAGCGCGTCCCGCTCGTCCTGCCTTCGCGGCCTGGTCAGCCAGTTGATGAACTCGATCGCATCGGCCCGCCCATCGCGCATCGCCACCGCCACGTCCCCGCCGACGACCAGCGGCGGCGCGTTGTCCCGCCATCGCGGGAAGCGGAAGTGGCCGGCGACTCCCCGGCCGGCGTAGTGGTCGATGACCGGCAGGGCGAAGTCGGGAGCCGCCACCAGGTCGGCGGTGCGGTAGACGAAGACGTCGAGCACGGAGTCGTGGAACTGCATGGTGAGCGCGCGCCTCCCCTGGTCGGGGTCGAACGCTTCGCGCCAGATCGTGGCCAGCAGTTCCAGCGCCTCCTCGGTCCGTGCAACGCCCCACCAGGCCGGGTTCCCCGGCTCGCCCGTGGCGGGGAAGATCCCGTTGTACACCTCGGGGGCATAGGCGAGCAGGACATTCTCGAACCAGTCGCTGAGCATCCACCCGTCGGCCGCCCCGATCGCGAGCGTGCCGCGGGCGGGCCGCCAGGTGTCCAGGTCCTCGGGCGGCTGCGCGAACTCCCCGGCACGGTGCCAGACGAGCGACTTGTGTGCGATCTTGAACCAGGCGCCGAGTTCCTCGCGCCCTCTGTGCGTGGTCACGAGCCGGCGCCAGAAAGGGGGCTGCTCGTGGCCGCCGGTCCACGGCCTGATGCGGCGCCGGACCACCGGGTCGAAGAGCAGGCCGAGCCGGGGGATCACCGCCACGTCGGGGATGACCTCCTCGGCCGGGCCGCGGAGCAGGGCCGCGATGTTGTCACCTGCCGAATAGACGCTGACCGGCCTGCCGTACTCCTTGACCACGTCCAGGAAGCGCCGGAGCTCGTCGCCGCTCCAGACCACCGCCACCCGCAGCGGCCGGTCCCGCCCGCAGCCGGCAAGGGCCACGGCCGGGATCGCGGCCAGTACCCCCCTACGGCTGAGCGACATGGGCGACCTCCCAGAAGCGCGAAGGCGAGGCGAGGCTGGCCACCCTGGTCCTGTCGTCGGTCACGACCAGCACGGCCAGGCCGGGATCGGCGCGCAGCGCCGCGCTCACGGCCGCGTGACAGGGCCCGTAACCGGTGCGGTCCTCGACCACCATGACCTTGGGAGGCGTGTGCCTGCACAACGCCCGGGCCAGGGCGGCGTACAGCCGCTCGTCGTGGGCCAGCTCGTGCGGACGGGACCGCAGGAAGCCCTGGATGTCCATCCGCCGGGCCATGAACGTGATCCGGCCGTGGACGAACGACGGCGCCAGGTTGTCGCCGCGAGCGGCCAGCGTGAGATTCTGCTCGACCGTCAGATGCGGCAGCAGCCCGGCGCCCGCCGGGACCAGACCGACCTCGCGCTCGGCCGGCAGCCGCATGGTGATCTCCTCGCCGCCGACACAGATCCGGCCGCCGACCGGCATCTCCAGGCCGAGCAGCAGGTCGGCGAACGCGTCGGCCTCAACGGAGTCGGCGGCCACCACCACAGCGGCGTGCCCCGGGGCGAGTGTCAGCGGGTCGGGCGACAGGCCGCGCCGGACGCCGTGCATTTCCCACGTGAGGCCAGCGAGCTCTAGAAGTGGTGCGTCCACAGACCCAATCCCGGATGTCCGTCCCCGTTCCGCACCTGACGTTTTCACAAACTGTGAGTCACGGCAACGTAATAGAGCGGCTCGGCCAGGCGTCACCCCGGCGCGGCGAAATGCCCATATGTCGCGGAATTTCCGGTCATTCTGGTTTCTGTGGCGCGGCGAAGTGCGTGGTGAACCAGTCGCGGGCGTACTCGGCCACCGCCTCCAGCGCGCCCGGCTCCTCGAACAGATGGGTGGCGCCGGGCACGACGATCATCCGGCTCTCGGCCCGCAGGCGCCGCTGCGCCTCCTCGTTGAGCTCCACCACCACCGGGTCCCGGCCGCCCACGACGAGCAGCGTCGGCGCGCGTACCGCGGCCAGCCGATCCCCGGCCAGGTCGGGACGCCCGCCGCGCGAGACGATCGCCGCGATCGTGTTGGCCGGCTCGGCGGCCGCCCACAGCGCCGCGGCGGCGCCGGTGCTCGCGCCGAAATACCCGATCGGCAGGCCCGCCGCCTCCTCCTGCTCGCGCACCCAGCCCGTACGTCGCAGCAGCCGGTCGGCCAGGAGCCCGATGTCGAACACGTTCGCCCGATCGGCCTCCTCCTCCGGCGTCAGCAGGTCGAACAGCAGCGTGCCCAGGCCCGCCTGATTGAGCACGCGGGCCACATAGCGGTTGCGCGGGCTGAGCCGGCTGCTCCCGCTGCCGTGCACGAACACCACGACCCCCTGAGCGGCATCAGGAACGATCAGATCGCCGGCCACGTGCCACACCTCCCCACTGCCGTGCCGCTACCCCCGTCAGCCCAGGTCTACCCTGGGCTCATGCCCGCGGAACCGGACCCCGGTTGCCGGCTGCACCACGACTACGCCACCAGCACCGCGGCGCCCCGGTGCGCCATGGACTGCCGGTGCGAGACGACGGGGCGTCACCCGGCCCCATTCCTGGGTGACGCCCCGCCGCCGTCCCGGTCAGCCCAGCGCCAGCGCGGCGACGAACTGCAGCAGGTGCCAGGCCACGTAGGCGCCCACCGACCAGAACGCCCACTCCTTGCTCCGCTGGATCCTGGACACCCAGCGCAGCCCCTCCACCGGCTCCTTGCTCACCCGGGTGGTCTTGGTCACCAGCAGGGCGGACGCCACCCAGGTGAGGGTCGAAGCGGTGACCAGCCCGAACGACAGCCCCCGCAGGATGTCGCCGGGCGCCTCCACGAGAGGCAACTGCCGGATCCAGGCAGCCGCCACCCCGACGAGCAGCGCGACGGTGATCCGCCTATCCTTGCGGGCCTGTCTTTTGAGCGACTGCAGGTCGCGCCGTAGCTGGTTCTTGAGCATCCGAATCACCTCCGCAGTGATGAGCTGGTGACACCAGCTAACGGGAGAATTCGGAGAAGATCTGCGACCTCACTCTCAAGAATTCACGACTTTTAGCGGCATTTCAGGCCAATTTCCGGAGTTCTTCCGCCACACGCTGCGCCTCGATGACGTCCCCGACCTCTTCGAGCGTTCGCACCGCCTCGGCCAGATAGGTGATGGCCGCGCCCCGGTTGCCCAGCCTGCCCGAGATCAGCCCGAGCGCCCGCAACGCGCACCCGAGGTCCCGCCTGGTCCCGCACTCCAGGTGCACGTCCCTGGCCTGCCGCGCGTAGACCAGCGCCTCCTCGCCCCGGTCCAGGTCCAGCAGCACCATGGCGAGCGTCGTGAGCGCCGCCGCCCACCGGTCCCTGGTGCCGGTCTCGTTCTGCAGCTCGGCCGTCTCCATGGCCGGCCCGAGCGCCGCCGCCGGCCGGCCCGCCGTGTGCAGCGCCTGCGCGATCGACAGCAGCGCGCTGGCCCGGTTGTCGCGCAGCTCCTCCCTGATCGCCAGCGACGCCTTCGCCGCCCGCAGCGCGGGCGTGTGCTGCCCGAGCGACAGATACGTGTACGCCAGCGTCTCCTGCACGTCGCCCTCCGCCCGCCGGTTCCCCAGGCCCTGCACGATGTCGAGGGCCTCCAGCGCGTACACGAACGCCACCTGCACCTGCCCCTGCCGCCGCCGCACCCTGGCGAGCCGGTTGAGCATGCGGGCCTCGACGGGCCCGTCGTGGATCACCCGGCTGATCGACAGCGCCTGGTTCAGGTAGTCGTCGGCCCGCAGGTAGTCCGACAGCCGCCAGTGCACCAGCCCGATGTCGCCGAGGGTCTCCGCCTTGCCCTGCTCGTGATGGAGCTCGACCTGCACGGCAAGGGCCTGCTCGTAGTAGGCGAGGGCCTCGTCGTACCGTGAGCCGTTGCGTGCGATGCGCCCGAGCGCGCACAGGGCCCGGCCGCAGCCGTACTGGTCGCCGGTCGCGGTGTAGCCGGCCAGTGCGCGTTCGGCGTCGCGCTGGGCGTCCTGCGGCAGTCGCAGCAGGTCGTAGATCTCGGCGAGGCACAGCAGCGTCTCGGCCTCGGCGTGCTCGTCGCCCAGCTCGTGGCAGATCGACAGCGCCTCCAGGCCCTCCTCCAGCGCCGCGTTGGGCTCGCCCAGGTTCTGCTGCACCCGGGCCAGGGTGATCAGGCTCTGCGCCGTGCCCCTGCGGTCGCCGATCTCCTCGCGTACGTCCAGGGCCTGGCCGGCGTACTGCAGGGCCAGCTCGTATCGCTCCTGGGACAGGTGCAGCCGGGAGAGCGTGTGCAGGCAGCCGGCCACGCCCGCCGGGTCGTCGATCTCCCGGTAGAGGCCGAGCGCCTCGTCGGCGCACTTGAGCGCGTCCTCGCTGTTGCCGGCGATGCCGTGCACCTCGGCCAGCTCGTTGAGCGCGCGGGCCTGCCCCACCGCGTCACCGAGCGCGGCGTAGTCGGCCAGCGCCTCCCCGATGAACCTGACCGCCAGCGTCGACGGACCGATGTCCCGGTGGATCGAGCCCAGATTGCCGCGCATGAGCGCGATCGCCCGCCGGTTGCCGATCTGCATGGCCGAGGTCAGCCCGGCCTGCTGGATCTCCAGGTTGTTCTCGTAGAAGCGCAGCCGCCTGAACGGCGCGAACACGGCCTCCGCCAGCCGCCACGCCATGCCGTACGCGCCGCTCTCCTCCGCCAGCCGCACGGCCGACACCAGCGAACGCCGCTCGGCCTCGAACCACTCCCGCGCCGTCTTCGGATCGGCCGCCACCGCCAGGTAGTGGTCGAGCAGCCGCGCCCTGGCCTCGCGCACGCCCGCTTCCGCGTGCCTGCCCAGCTCCCTGGCCAGGCGCTTGACCAGGTCGTGCACCCGATAACGGGGCCCGGGCAGCGGCTCGACCAGGTACGCCCGGTGCAGCTCTTCCACCGCGGCCACGGCCTCGTTCACCGGCGCCCCCAGCGCGGCGCCCAGCACCTCCGGCGTGAAGTCACGCCCGGGCAGCAGCCCGACGTGCCGGAACGCCCGTCGCTGCGCCGGGCTCAGCGACTCGTACGCCAGATCGAGCGCCGACCGGAACGCCTCCTCCGGATCGCCCACCAGCAGCCGGTCAGGCCTGCGCAGCTCCCGCACCCGCGACTGCACGCTCATCCCGGGGTTCTCGGCCAGCTTGGCCGCCGAGATCCGCAGCGCGAACGGATGGTACGAGCACACCCTGGCCAGCTCGGCCAGCGCGTCCCGGTCCGCGGCCCGCGGCGAGTCCTCCCCGAGCACCGCCACCAGCAGCGCCACCGCGTTGCCCGGGTCGAGCACCCCCAGGTCCATGAGGTCGGCGTGCCCGGTGGCCCGCAGCGGCGCCATCCGCGTGCGGCTGGTCACCAGCACCACGCAGTCCTTGCTGCCCGGCAGCAGCGGGCGCACCTGGGCGGGGTCGGCGGCGTTGTCGAGGATGAGCAGCAGCTTGCGCCCGGCGATCCTGCTGCGGTAGAGGAGCATCAGCTCAGCCTCGTCGGGGGCGGGCTCGCTGACCCCGAGCGAGCGCAGGATCTGCCCGAGCGCCTCCACGGCGTTCATCGGCGGCTGGTTGGGCGACTGGCCCCGCAGGTCGATCACGATCTGCCCGTCGGGGAACCGGTCGGCGTGCAGGTGGCCCCAGTGCGTCACCAGCGCGGTCTTGCCCACGCCGGGTAAGCCCTGCACGACCATGGTGTTCGGCCGGCGAGCCCGGTCCAGCCAGCCGGTGAGCAGGTCGAGGCTCTGCTGCCGCCCGGTGAAGTCCGGCACGTCCGGGGACAGCTGGCGGGGCTTGGGCAGCTCGCCGACCGGCAACGGGTCCGCGGCGGCGCCGGGCCGGGTCAGGAACGGCGTCACCCGGCCCGTCCACGGCGCCGACAGGTGCTCCCAGCCGGCGGCGGCCGCCCGCAGCGCGGGCGGGTCCTCGATGCGCAGCCGCCGGTAGCCGGGGCGTACCAGCCAGCCGCGCTGCACCCACTGCTGGAGCTGGCGCTGCACCACGTCGGGCGAGCTGCCGACCAGGTCGGCCAGGGTCTCCATGGACAGCGGCGGGGCCGACGCCGAGGCGAGACCGTACCGCTCGTCGAGATGCAGCAGCCACACGGCCAGCCGGGCGGCGACAGGGGCGCGGGCGAGGGCTTCGTGCCTGCGGGCGGCCACGTTCCTGGCGAACAACTCCTGGACCAGCGCGGTGGCCACGGCGGGGCTGGCGGCGGCGTGCTCGCGCAGCCGGCGCATGTCGATGGGCCAGGCCCGGAGCTCGGTCAGCGCGTCGATCCTGACCCGCTCGCTCGGGTTCCAGAAGGCCAGCTCGCCGATCAGGTCGCCGTCGCCGCGCAGGTCGTGGATGGCGTCGCGCTCTCCGGCCGGGGTGTTGTACTCGCGGGCGTAGCCGTAGTCGATGAGGTAAACGCGGTTGGCGGGCCGCAACGGCGAGCAAACGGTCTCGTTACGCCGGAAAACGCGCGGACGGGCGCCCTCGTCCACCAGCGACCTGAACGATCCCACCCCGACACCACCCCCTGCGGACGGCGGTGTCCTTGGCATGACAGACGTAAAACGGACCGAACACCAATGTGTCACATCGGCGGGCCCCGCTGTCAATCGGCCGGATCGAGCCTGCGAAGAAAGGGATCAGATGTGTGCGGTCTCGGTGCGGTCGGGGACGAAGCGGTATCCGACGTTGCGGACCGTTCCGATCAGCGATTCGTACTCGGTGCCGAGCTTGGCGCGCAGGCGCCGCACGTGCACGTCGACCGTCCTGGTGCCGCCGAAGTAATCGTAGCCCCAGACCTCCTGCAGCAGCTGGGCGCGGGTGAAGACCCTGCCGGGGTGCTGCGCGAGGTATTTGAGCAGCTCGAACTCCTTGAACGTCAGGTCGAGGACCCGGCCGCGCAGCCTGGCGGTGTAGGTGGCCTCGTCGATCGCCAGGTCGCCGCTGCGGATCTCGTCGGGCACGTCCTCGGCCGCGGCCTGGGAGATGCGCCCGGTCGCCATGCGCAGGCGCGCCTCGACCTCGGCCGGTCCCGCGCTGTCCAGCAGCACGTCGTCCGCGCCCCACTCCGCGGTCATCGCGGCCAGCCCGCCCTCGGTCACGATCACCAGCAGCGGGCAGTCGATGCCGGTGGTGCGGATCAACCGGCACAGGCTCTTGGCCTGCACGAGCTCCTTACGCGCGTCCACGAGGACGGCGTCGTGGGGAGGCGTGTCGATCAGTGCGGACGCCTCCGCTGGAGCGACGCGGACCGAGTGGAGCAGCAGCCCCAGCGCCGGCAGCACCTCGGCTGAGGGCTCGAGGGCGTTGGTCAGCAGGAGCAGGTTGCTCATTACGGCCTCCTCAAACGCGCAAGGACCCGGGGGCTACGTCGCCCAGGTCCTGTACGTGAGGATATCCCACGAGTAGGTCGCGTCCATTGCGCGTCCACCAGGTGAACAGCGGGTCTCCTGAAACAACCCGGTTAAGGGCGACGCACAATGGAACACCGGAAGATGGTGAGGTTGGCATGGCCACAGGAAAAATACGGTATTGGGCGGCGGCCAAGGAGGCGGCGGGTGTCGCCGAGGAATCGTTCGAAGCGGTCACTCTTGGTGAACTAATGACCAAAATCACACAAAATCGTGCAGATCTGGCACGGGTGGTGCGACGCTGCTCATTCCTCGTGGACGGCTCGCCGGTCGGCAAGCGGGCCCACGACGAGGTCGTTCTGGGCGAGGGCGCGACCGTGGAGGTGCTCCCGCCGTTCGCCGGCGGGTGATCGGTCGTCTCCCCGGGGAAGGAGTCGATAGGCTCTTGCCCCCTCCTAGACAGGGAGCCCCATGCGCAAACTGATCGTCTTCCTGATCGTGCTGGTCGTTCTCCTTGTCGCCGTCGACCGGGTCGCCGCGGCCGGAGTCGAACGCGACCTGGCGAACAGGATCGCGGCCGCCGCGGACCTCAGTGGCCCCCCCACCGTCACCATTGAGGGCATCCCGTTTCTCACTCAGGCCATCTCCGGACGCTATCCGGAGGTACGGTTCAATCTCGGCACGTTCAACTACGGAGGCGTGCCGGTCAAGAACCTGCGGGGCGCCGCCTACGACGTGACGGCTCCCCTGGCCGACGTCCTGCAGAACAGACCCACGGCCAAGGCCGGCCGCGTGACCATCAGCGGCACCCTGACCAGGGCGACGATCGACAAGTACGCCCCGCAGGGTGTCAAGATCGGCGGCAACGGGCAGCGGCTCACGGCGTCGGGCGAGGTGACGGTGGGGGTGACGAAGATGAAGATCAACGCCGAGCTGCGGGTCGAGCTGGCCGACGGGGGCATCAGGATCCAGGCCGAGAAGATCGAGGGCCTGCCCGCCCAGGCCGCGCAGCTCGTTTCCTACACGATCCCGTTCAAGGGCAAGCTGCCCTTCGACGTCAAGGTGACCGGGGTCAAGAGCGTGGCCGAAGGATTGGAGATCTCGGCCGAAGCGTCTGACGTGCCGATCCGTGGATGACCGTGAACCGGCTGACCCCGCCGTACGTGATGAGGGTGTGAGCACAGCCGGCACCGCCGACGAGGAACTCGTGAGAACCCTCTTCGACGAGCACGCCGGGCCACTCTACGGATACGTGCTGCGACTGACCGGTGACTCGGGACGGGCGGAGGATGTGGTGCAGGAGACGCTGTTGCGGGCCTGGCGACACCCCGACGCGCTCTCCGACCGGCCGATCCGCGCGTGGCTGTTCACGGTGGCCCGAAACCTGGTCGTCGATCAGCACCGCGCCAAGAAGGCCAGGCCGCAGGAGACCGGCGACGAGGCGCTGGCCGTCCTGCCCGCCGAGGACGAGCTGGAGCGCGCGGTCGAGTCGTGGGCGGTGGCCGAGGCGCTGGCCGCGCTGCGGCCGGAGCACCGCGAGGTGCTGTTGGAGGTCTACTACCGGGGGCGATCGGTGAAGGAGGCGTCGGCGACGCTGGGCATTCCGCCGGGGACGGTCAAGTCGCGCTCCTACTACGCGCTGCGCGCGCTGAAGCTCGCGCTCGAGGAGCGGGGGCTGGCGCCGTGATGACGTGCGAGGAGGTACGGCTGGCCCTGGGGGCGCACGCCTTGGGCGCGCTCGACGCCGACGAGGCGCTGGAGATCGACACCCATCTGGCGACCTGCGAGGCGTGCGGCGCCGAGCTGCTGGAGCTTGGGGGCGTCGCGTCGTTCCTGGGGAAGGTGTCGGAACGCGACGTCGAGCTGGTGGCCAGCCCCCCGCGCCAGGTGCTCGACCGGCTGCTCAACGACCGCGCCAAGCGGAGTAGGCGCGGCCGGCTGCTGCTGGTGGCCGCGGCCTGCGTCGCGCTGCTGGGGCTGGGCGGCACGGTCTGGACGGTCGTGCAGGAATCCCGCCCGGAAGCGGGGACGGCGGCGGCCCCCGTGTCGTCCCGGCAGGCGTCGGAGGAGGTCGCGCCCCGCATGGCGGACGACAGCGACCAGGCGTCCAAGGCTGAGAACTTCAGCGGCGATCCCACGCCGGCGACCAAGCCCTCCGCGTCACCCAAGCCCACCCCCTCTGCCAGCAGGACGCCCAAGAGTGCGCTCGCCGGCCGCGAGTTCACCGGCGAGAACCGCGCCAAGGGCTACAACGCCACCGTCATGGCCTGGCCCCGCGACGGCGGCACCGAGCTCGGCGTGGGCGTCAGCGGAGTCCCCGCCGGCACGACCTGCAGCCTCGTCGTCGTCGGCAGGAACGGGCAGCGGGAGACCACGGACGGCTGGGTCGTCAGCAACGAGCCCTACCAGGACAAGCCCGCGTTCAAGAGCATGACCACGCTCGCCATGAAGGACATCGCCAGGTTCGACGTCGTCGACCAGAAGGGCAAAATCCTCGTCAGCGTCTCCACGCGGAAGTAAACGCGGCCGCGCGCCGTTGCACCAGGGGTGACGGGTTTGTTGTCCGAGGCCGAGCTCGGCGTGGCGCTGGGGGAGCGGGCGACGCTGGTGCAGTTCTCGACCGCGTTCTGCCAGCCGTGCCGGGCGACCAGGCGCGTCCTCGCCGACGTGAGCGCGCTCGTGCCCGGCGTGAGCCACGTCGAGGTCGACGCCGAGTCCCGGCTCGACCTGGTGCGCCGGCTGGACGTCACGGGCACGCCGACCGTCCTCGTGCTGGACGCGGCGGGCAGGATCGTCCGGCGGGCCTCCGGCCAGCCGCGTAAAGCCGACGTCCTGGTCGCGCTCGCCGCCGCCGTGACCCCCGCGTCGTCTCACGAATCGTCTCACCAACCGGACGAGATGTGACAGATGACGAGACGCCGAGTAGTGTCGTGCGCATGAACCCATCGACAGAGCTGCTCACGAAGCGGCGGGCGGTTGATTTCTGCCGCGTCGCCACCGCGCTCTGTCGCGCTGCCTGAGGACGATAACGCGGACGTCCGAGTCCGCCCCAATCGAGCCTTCAGGGAGCATCCCGCGATGCCTGCCGACCTTAGAGCGCCGCGCCCAGACGTGGCAGCCACCTCCTTGGTTACCGCCCTCGTCCCCGTGACGGGGCGCCTTCGGTTGCCCGCGGTCACGTCCCGGATGCCCTTCCCGAAGTTCCTCAACGCAGCCTGGGGATCCAGCCTTGGCTGCGCCACGTATCCGCCTATTCGCCGTCTACTGCCCGCCGCCAACATGGAGGTTTCCCAATGAGCCGCTCCGCCGCCCTGGTGGACGCCGACTGGGTCGAGGCCAACCTCGACACCCCAGGTGTCGTCCTCGTCGAGGTCGACGAGGACGTCAGCGCCTACGACAAGGGCCACATCCGTGGCGCCGTCAAGGTCGATTGGCGGCAGGACCTGCAGGATCCGGTCCGCCGCGACTTCGTGGACAAGACCGGTTTCGAGGCCCTGCTGTCGGACCGCGGCATCTCCAACGATGACACCGTCGTGCTCTACGGCGGAAACAACAACTGGTTCGCCGCCTACGCCTACTGGTACTTCAAGCTCTACGGCCACGAGAACGTCAAGCTGCTCGACGGCGGACGCAAGAAGTGGGAGCTCGACTCGCGCGAGCTGGTCAAGGACGTGCCGCAGCGCGCCAAGACGCAGTACGTCGCCCAGGAGCAGGAAAAGGCGATCCGCGCCTTCCGCGACGACGTGGTCGCCGCCATCGGCAAGCTCAACCTGGTGGACGTGCGCTCGCCCGACGAGTTCACCGGCAAGCTGCTCGCTCCCGCCCACCTGCCGCAGGAGCAGGCCCAGCGCGCCGGCCACGTGCCGACCGCGCGCAACATCCCGTGGTCCAAGGCGGCCAACGACGACGGCACCTTCAAGACCGACGACGACCTGCGCACCCTCTACCAGGAGGCCGGGGTCGACTTCGGCAAGGACACCATCGCCTACTGCCGCATCGGCGAGCGCTCGGCGCACACGTGGTTCGTGCTGCACGAGCTGCTCGGCCAGGACAACGTGAAGAACTACGACGGATCGTGGACCGAGTACGGCTCGCTCGTGGGCGTGCCGATCGAGCTGGGGGAGGCCCGCTAATGACTGCACAGGGTTGCGGAGCGCCGGAGCAGACGATCGCCCTGCCGGCCGGGATCGACCTGGCCACCCAGGCCGTGATCCAGGGCGTGGTGACAGGCGCGAGCACGGCGTACGCACGGCTGCTCGACCACTCCGGTGAGTTCACCGGCGAGGTCGTCGTGTCCGACGACGGCATCTTCCGTTTCTTCGCCGCTCCCGGCGACTGGACCGTCCGCATCATCGCGGGCGGCGGCGTCACCAGGGATGTCCAGGTGGAGGCCAAGCTGGGCGAGGTCGCCTCGCTCGCCGTCGCCGTCTGAGCCATCTTCACGTGAGGGCCCGCGTCTTTCCGGACGCGGGCCTTTCGCGTGCAACCGATCCGGGCGCGCCGGTGTTGTATCTCACGTGAATGCGATCGACCCGGTGGCCAGGGCGCTGCTCGACGACCTCGACGAGGGGTTCGCCGAGATGTACGCCGCCTACCGCAACTTGGTCTTCTCGACCGCGTTGCGGCTGAGCGGGCGGTGGGCCTGTGCCGAGGACCTCACCGCGGAGGCGTTCCTGCGGGCGTACCAGGCGCTGGCCGGCTACGACAGCGACCGCATCGCCGCGCTCCAGTCGCGGGCGTGGCTGATGACGATTCTCATGAACGTCTGGCGCAACGCGGTCCGCACCAAGTCCCGCAAGCCGCCGCCCGACCTGCGCGACGAGCCGGTCGACGCCGTCGATCCCGGCCAGGACGTCGAGGCGGCGGCGGTGCGTCGAGAGACCGGCGACGAGCTGGCCGAGCTGCTCGGCCGGCTCCCGGAGGAGCAGCGGGCCGCGGTGGTGCTCAGGCACGTCGTCGATCTGCCGGTCAGCGAGATCGCCACCGTGCTCAAGATCCCGCAGGGCACGGTCAAGTCACACGTGTCGCGGGGACTGCAGCGGCTGCGCGCACTGGGAGGTGCCCGATGACCGAGGACCGGTTGCTCGCCGGGCTGGCGGCGCTGGCCGCCGACGCGCCGGAGGGGCTGCTCGATCGGATCGCCGCCCGCTGGGTGAGCGTGGCCGGGCCGATCGGGGAGCTTCGGGTGGCGTTCACCGGCCATGGAGTGGCGTACGTGCACTCCGGCCCCGGCTTCGCGGCGGCGTTCAGGGAGCGGTTCGGCCGCCCGCTGCTGCCCGCCGCCCGGCCGCCCGCGGGGCTGCTGCCCGCGCTGCGCGCCGGCCGGGCGCCCAGGGTGCGGCTGGACCTGCGGGGGCTGAGCGACTTCCAGCGCGACGTGCTGGAGGCGGCGCGGACGATCCCGCGCGGCGAGGTGCGACCCTACTCGTGGATCGCCGCCCGGATCGGCCGCCCCAAGGCCGTGCGCGCGGTCGGGACGGCGCTGGCGAACAACCCCGTGCCGCTGCTGGTCCCGTGCCACCGGGTGACCAGGTCGGACGGCGTGGCAGGCGACTACGTGTTCGGCCCGGCGGCCAAGGAACGGCTGCTGCTGGCCGAGGGCGTCGACCTGGAGCGGCTGCGCCGGCTGGCAGGGGAGCGGGTGTTCTACCTGGCCAGCGACACCACCGGCGTCGTGTGCTTCCCCACGTGTCACAACGCCAGGCGCATCACGCCCGCCCACCGGCACGGCTTCCGCACCCTCGCCCAGGCCAGAGCCGCCGGCTACCGTCCGTGCCGCACCTGCCGCCCGGCTCAGGGCTTGGTGGGGTAGCGCATGAGGAGCGTCGCCCGGACGATGTCGGGTCCGTGCGCGCGATAGCCGTGCGGCACGTCGGAGCGCCACGAAATATGATCCCCAGGCCCGGCCGTCAGCGGTTCCTTCATCGGACCCGCGCTCAGTGTGCCGCTGAAGACCGTGACGTGCTCGGTCACACCTTCGTGGTGCGCGGGCGAGGTCTGCGTGAGGCCGGGCGGGACGCGTACGCGGTAGAGCTCGTACGTGACCCGGTCGTCCTCGAACACCTCGAGCAGCTCCGCCTCCATCGCCGTGCCTCGCATGATCTGCGGCTCGGGCGGCGGGTCGAGAATGGCCCCGATCGGCACCCCGAGCTGCGCGGTGATGGCCCAGAGCGTCTCCAGCGTCGGATCGCGCGTGCCGGTCTCGACCCCTGCCAGGGTGGCCTTGCCGATGCCGGCGCGCTTGGCGAGCTCGGACAGCGAGACGCCGCGCGCCTGTCGCAGCCGCCGCAGGCGATCTCCCACGACGCGAGGGTCGGTGTCGAAGGCGGGCAGCGGCTCCATACCGCCATGGTGCCGCACGCATCGCGCTTCGTCGCGGGCATTCCCGCCCGGATAATCCTTCTGTAACTGCTCAGCGACGGTTTCCGTGGTTGCGGCTGCGACACCAGGGACAGACCGATACGATTCGACAAATGTCCGGTTCGACAGTCGCGACGGCACCGCCCCAGCCAGAGCCGACACCGGCTCAGCGAATGCCGTCGCCGTATTCGCTCCCCCTGCACGCACTACGCCTGGCGGGGAAGTGCGCCCTGCCCCTGATCCTCTGGTTCGCCGCCGGCGAGGCGGTGCGCTACGGGCTGATGTACGCCGCCACCGAGGTCGCCTACGGCGAATGGCGGCAGGCCCGCCTGATCGTCGTGATGGCGCTGCTCACCGTCATCGTCCTGGCGGCCATGACGGTCACCACCGGCATGCTCTACAGCCTGCGCGGCGCCCTGTGGGAGATCCGCGCCAGGACCGGGGAAGGCGCGACGAACGAGCCCTTCTTCAGGGCGCTGGACCGGGTGGCCCCGACGTTCGCGGTGCTCTATCTGGCATGGGGATTCCAGAACGAGGACGCCAGAGACCTCATCGATATGGACTTCTTCCACCACTACTACGAGGGCGCGAGCGCGAACTGGTTCGGCGAGGAGAACGTCGTCGGCCGGCTGCTCATCGACCTCAACCTGTGGGTGTCACTCGGCGCGATGGCCGCCATGTTCGGGCTGAAGCTGCTGTTCGCGAAGCTCGTGGAGAAGGGCAAGGGCAAATTCCCCGGCTTCGGCGCGGCCTTCTCGGAGTTCGCCTTCGTCTTCTACGGGCTCAACGTCACCGTCGCCTTCGCGGGCGCGCGTTCCGACTGGATGGAGCAGCGTACCGTCGTCGCCGGCACGGAGGACGTCTGGAACGAGGCCCAGAAGACCCTGCCGGTGTGGAAGGCCATCACCGACGGGTTCGGCGAGGTCTGGCCGTTGTTCCTCGACGCCGTCGCCGTCCCGCTGGCCTGGCTCACCGTGGCGATGCTCGTCTTCGGCGCCTACTCCGACCAGGCCCGGACCCTGGTCAAGGGCACCCGTCTGGAGAAGGGCGTGGAGCGCCTCGAAAGCAGCCACGATCTCACGCAGAAGACGTTCGACCAGGTCACCAGCGGTTTCCGGGATCGCTGGCTGCCACTTGCCAACTCCCTGCGGATGATCATCAAGGGCGGCTTCCCCTTGTTCGGCATGATGTGCCTGTGCTACGTCACCATCGCGGTGGCCGTACAGTACGCCGACCGAGGGCTGCGCATGCTCATCGGCGGGCGGACGGAGTGGGCCTGGACCTTCCAGGGGCCGCCGTTGTCGTTCCTGCATCAGCTCATCGTGACCGTGCTGACCATGGCGCTGCTGGCGGCCACGTACGACATCGCGGCCACCCGGGCGCGCCTCAAGGGAGAGTCGCTCAGCGACGCCTGAACCGCAGGACCTCGGTGTCCGACGGCATCTTCTCGACGGCCTCCTTCTTGAAGAGGTCCTCCGTGGGAGTGTCCGAACGGTAGTTGCTCAGCCGGAACGACAGTTCGACCTCGTTGGCCACCGCGGTCGGCACGATGGCCGCGCCCAGGATCTTGTACTCCTTGCCCACCTCCAGCCGGTCCGTCGGCCGATCGGTGTCGTTCACGAACTCCACGACCCAGGTGCGGCCGGCGCGGTCCGTCAGCTTCGTCTCGTAGGGCAGGCCGGTCATCGTGGCGCTGCTCTCGTCGACGACCTTCTTGACGATGTCCACCTGCAACCAGGTCACCTCAGGGCCGTACTTGTTGTCCGCGGGCGGCTTCATGGGCTTGACCGAAGCCTTCCACTCGACGTTGTTGACCTTGGCCATCTGGCCGGGGGCGACGGCGATCTCCTTGGTCTCGATCCCTCTCGTCGTGCTCGTCTCGTAGAACAGGTAACCGTCGTAGCTCTGGGCGGCTGTGATCAGCAGCGACACGACGACGGCGCCCGTGGCGATCAAGACCGTGCGACGGCGTCGTGGGCGGCCGGGCGCGGACTGCTGCGTCGCGTCCGCCTGTTCAGGGCCTGCCGGCGGTTGCTGCCGGCCGTCGTACGGGGCGGCGGGCGACGTGGCCTGCGCGGGTGGCGCGCCTGGAGGCGGCAGGGGCGGGGTGCCCCGGGCCTGCAGCACGGGTGGCGCGCCTGGGGGCGGCAGGGGCGGGGCGCCTGGAGGTGGAAGGGGCGGGGCGCCTGGGGCCTGCGCGGGTGGCGCGCCTGGCGGTGGCAGGGGTGGGGCGCCTGGGGCCTGCGGCCGTACGACGGGGATCGGCTGGGTGGCGCTGCCGACCTCGCGCCGGGCAGGAGGCCAGACCTGCTGGTCGGGATACGCAGGCCGAGCCTGGCCCGGGTACCTGCCCTGAACCGGGGGCCCGCCGTGCGCCGGAGGCCCTCCATAGCCGGGTGGTGTGCCGTATCCCGGCATGCCCTGCCCGTGCGCCATACCTTGCCCCTGCGCCGCGCCTTGGCCCTGCGATGGTGGCTGGCCCTGCGACGGCGGCTGTCCATGCCTGGCGCCTCGCCCGCGCGCCGGCCTCTGCTCGGGCGGCGCGTCATGACCAGGCCGCGCATGCTGACCCTGCGGCGTGCCGTAGCCCTGCGGCGCGCCCTGTCCGGGTGGCACGCCCTGTCGGGGTGGCGGGCCGTAGCCGGGTGGCATGCCCTGTCCGGGCGGCGGGCCGTAGGCCTGAGGCGTGCCCGGCTCGAACGGCATGCCTGAAGCCGGCGATGGTGGCCGTCCCTGCGGCGCGCCCTGCTCGTGCGGCGCGCCCTGCTCGTGCGGCGCGTCATGGCCGGGACGCGGTGCCCCGTGACTGTGGCGCCGGCCGATCCGGGGTGGCAGGCCCTGGCCGGTGACCGGCGGCATGCCCTGGCCCGGAGGAGTCTCGTCAACCGGAGGAGTGTCATAGGCCGGCGGTGTGCCGTGAGCCGGCGGGGCCTCCCAGGTGGCGTGTGAGCCGAGGCCGGGCGGCGGTTGCCTGCTGGGTGGCGGCGGCGGTGGCGGGTCCTCCTCGCGCCGCTTGTCGCCCTTGGGGGAGAACCAGTCGCGCTCGTCGTCGTTCGTGCTCATGCGGCGATCACTTCTTGTCGGTCGAGTAGACGTTCTGCGCCGAGGCGGCCAACTTGCGCGCGGCGTCCTCGTCCAGTCCGAGATCGATCTCGACCTCCGGCCGGTACGACTCGACGACGACGGACGCACGCAGGCCGAAGACGACGCTCGCGTCCGCCAGCGCCGACGGCGGCACTTCGAAGAAGAACCGGCCGCTGGTCCAGATGTCCGGCTGCACCCACTTCTGTGCCAGCGTCAGGGTGTTGTCCACCCGGTCCGTGGCGTCGAACTTCTTCCCGTCGGCGGTCACCAGCACCGGCTGGCCCAGGTGGTAGGGCTTGATGCTGGACTTGGCCGAGACGGTGACGATGAGGAAGACCTGATCGGTCGGGACGGTGCTGGTGCCGCTCTGGATCGATTTCGCGGTGGCGAGCGAGTCGAGTCGCAGGCTGAAACGCCGCGCGTCGACGGCTTCGCCCTTGGCTCCCGCGTAGGTGAGCGGATCGCTGAGCTCGTTGTCCGACAGATGGAGGGTCTGCATCCCCACGGCGCCGCCCATGAGGAGCAGCCCCGCGACGACGCCCAGCGCCTTGGACCCGCCGCCGCGCCGGCGCTCCGTCCGCCTGGTGCGGCGGGACGGCGCCACGGCGGAGCCTTGCTGTGTGGCCGTCACGCCGCGTCACCCTTCTTGACCGGCAGCGTCACACGCGCCTTGATCTCGGGCATGAACGTGTCGCCGACCTCTTTGCTGACCAACTGCCAGTGCGGCACGCTGAGGACGGTGTCCTCCTCGAACTCGAAGGTGCCCACGTCGAGAACGATCTTCTCCGGCGGCTGCTGGTTCCCCTTCAGCTCGTATCTGACGATCACCTGGCTCTTCACCCCGGGGTGGAGTTGCTTGCTCTCGCCCCCCTTGACACGAACGAAGGTGAACGGGCCCGCTTCCTTGGGGAATGCCGGGGTGATCTTGACGAGCGAGCCGGCGAAGGTCTCGGAGGTGAAGGCTCTTTCGATCTTTTCGGGTGGATTCCCCACCGAGGAGGTGTCGTCACCTGTGTTGGTGACGTCGAAGACGAGCTCCACGAACCGCTTGTCCTCTTCGAAGTCGAAACGAGCCTTCTCCACGGTCACCCGCGACTCGACGAACTTGGTCTGATATCTGCCTTGGTCGAGCACCGCGCCCTGACTCAGCGGCTCCGGATTTTCAGGGGCCTCGCTGAGTCCGCCCAGCAGGGCGGTGATGCCGATGGCGGTCAACGCCACCAGGCCGATGGCGGGTACCACTACCGGGCGTCTCGGCTTGTCAGTGCTGCCGCCGGAGGGTTCCGTCATGGGAAACGATGCTAGTCGTTATCGCTTATCCCATCTGCCGCAATGCTCCCATCGGACTGGTCGAATTGCCGAGAAACCCTGCCGCTTAAGGGCTTGAAGCTCATACGCTGTCACGGAGCGGAAAGGGCTGGTCCCTACACCTAACGACATATCGCGGCCGGAGGGTCACGTGACGGACGTGCATCCCGAGCATGCCCAGCTCCAGGCGGACCGCATCTACCTGGGCTGGCAGTACATCCTGCTGCACCCCGACCCGGGCCCGCCGCCGAAGCGCCCGTCACCCGTCGAGGAGCAGGCCGCCGCCGCGCCCGATCCCGCCGAGATGGAGCTGATGCGCCGGGAGCGGCTCCAGGAGGACATGCTCAACCGGCCGGTACGCCTCTTCCGTCTGTTCATGCTGGTGCTGAGCGTGCTGATCCTGGCCGTGGCGGTGGCCGGCTACCTGGCCTGGTCGTTCGCGATCGTCGGGCTGGTCGCGGCCGGGGGCGTCGCGGCCATCTGCAGTTACGCGCTGCTCCAGGGCGATCGGGCGGTCAAGTACCGCGTGCTGGAGCAGCAGGCCAGGGACCAACGCCAGCGCAAGGAACGTGACAAGGAGCTGTTCCGCGCGCAGGAGGAGCACGCCAAGCGTTACCGGGAGTGGCAGGAGTCCAAGGAGCGCTTCGACCGGCAACTCACGTGGTACGCGGTGGCCGTACCGCACGAGATCGACCGCATCGACGTCGCGGGTGGCACGCTGCCGGGATGGTCGGCGCTGATCACCCTGCTCGGTGCCACGCGCCTCTACAGCGGCGGGCATCTGACCGTGCTGGACCTGTCCGAGGGCGCGATCGCCAAGGACCTGATCGAGCTGGCCCGCAAGGGCGGCGACGATCCGCTGGTCTGGGTGCTGCCGGTCGACCTGCCCCGGCTCGACCTGGGCGCCACGCTCAAGCCGGAGGCGTTCGCGGACGTGCTGGCGCACGTGGTGAGCGTGAGCGAGGAGCATCGCACGACGCGTGACCTCAGCTTCGACAACGCCATCCTGGAACGGGTGCTGGAGGTGCTCGGGGACAACGCCACGATCAGTCAGGTCACGGCCGCGCTGCGGGCGCTGGCGCAGGTGGGCGACCCGCGCGACGACCTGAGGTTCGGGCTGATCACCGCGACCCAGCTGGAGCGCATCGGGACGCTGTTCGGGCGCGGGGTGAGCGACCGGGTGGTGATCGAGCGGGCGTGGGCGCTGGAGTCGCAGCTGCGCAAGCTGGAGACGCTCGGCACGCAGGCCGTACGCCTGCCGCCCGCCCGGCTGCGGGTGGTGAGCATGGACCGGCAGGCGGGCGTGTTCGGCAACCGGGTGCTCGGCACGTACGTGGCCACCGCGCTCACCCACATCCTGCGCCAGTCGCCCGCCTCCGACCGGCCCTGGTACCACACGATCATCGTGGCGGGCGCGGACAAGCTCAGGGGCGACGTGCTGGACCGGCTGATGGACGCCTGCGAGACCTCCCGTACCGGACTTGTTCTGACTTATCGATCCTTGACCCCAACCGTGCGGGAACGTCTGGGCAGGGGGCACGCGGCGGTGGCGTTCATGCGGCTCGGCAACGCCGAGGACGCCAGGGTGGCCAGCGAGCACGTCGGGACCGAGCACCGGCTGGAGCTCGCCCAGCTCACCGAGACGATCAGCGACTCGCTGCCGGGGCTGGACGGCGGCTACACCTCGACGATCTCGCAGGTGGACGACGAGTGGGAGGAACGGGACGAGAGCCATGCCGACCTCGCCGGGGACATCACGGAGTCGACCGAGTGGGGCAGGACCGCTGACAAGATCTCCGAGAAGGAGCGGGTGCTGCAGCGCTCGCGCGAGTTCCTCGTCGAGCCGCACCAGCTCCAGCAGCTGCCCACGACCTCGGTGATCGTCACCGACGCCACGGCCCAGGGCCGGCGCGTACGCCTCGCCGACGCGAACCCGGCCATTCTCACCTTCCCCAAGACCACGCTCGGCGAGCTGGAGGACGTACGCGAGGCCGTCATGGCGCTCGACCCCCAGGCCCAGGACGGCGACGGGGAGGCGCCGCCCAACCTCGGGCCACCACCGCCACGCCTGGACTGGCGAAAGGGCAGGCAATGACATGGTCAATGTCAACGTGACGAGCTGACGGTTGGCGGAATTTAACGAAGAACCGTCTCTGGGGGATTGATATGCAGCCGAGCGTGTCGCTGAGTGGGCCCTGGTACCGAATCCAGTCGATCGCCGCGCCCTCGCGAAGCTCGTCGGCGGAGTGGGATTTCGTCACCGTGCTGCCCGCCGTGCTCTCGGCGGCGCAGCGTGACCGGCCGTTCGTCATCGGGTGGCTGTCGCGGGGGTCCGGCGCGCCGCTCGAACTGATCACCAACGCGGGGCCGTTGTCGCCGCCGCGCCAGCCGCGCCGGGCCACCGACGCGCCCGACCTCCCGAGCGGGCCGCAGCCGCTGCTGTTCCCGGGCGGGGCGCGGGGGGTCCAGCTGTCGGACGAATACCTGGCGGACCTGGCGGACCTGGTGTGGACGCCGTGCCCGGGGCGCCAGGCGCCTCCTCTGGGGAGGCGGGACCCGGACGAGCTGCGGCAGCCGACGCTGTTCGAGGCGACGCTGGTCACGCTCATGTCGCGGCCGTTCGCCTGGCTCGTCGTGGCCGAGCCGACCGATCTGCTGGACGCCGAGGTGGCGCACCTGCGTACCCAGCTCAACGTGCTCAGGCAGTACGGCGACGCCTCCGAGCGCTCCCGGTTCGACGCCGAGCGGGCCGAGCGGCGCATGCAGGAGCTGGACGCGTTCAGGGAGGCGGGGCTCTGGAACGTGCGCGTGCTGGCCGGCGGCGCCACCGCCGACGAGTTGCGGCAGATCGCGCCCGTGCTGGTGGGGTCGGTCGAGATGAGCCACCACCCGTACCGGTTGCGCAGCTCTCACGGCGCGGTCCACGCGCTGTCCGAGGCCCTCGCCATCACCATGCAGGACCCGGCGGACGGCGCCGCCGTACCGTTCGCCGCCACCGCGGGAGCGCTCGCCGCGCTGGCCGGGCTGCCCAGGCGTGAGGTGCCCGGGGTACGCGTGCTCGACTCGGGCTTCTTCGACGTGACGTCCGAGGCCGACGGCGGCGAGCTGGAGCTGGGGGAGATCCTCGACGGGCAGGACCGGGGCGTCGGGTCGTTCCGGGTGCCGCTGGCGACGCTCAACAGGCACGCGTTCGTCACGGGGGCCACGGGCTCCGGCAAGTCGCAGACGGTCCGGCACCTGCTGGAGCAGCTCAGCAGGGCGCGCATCCCGTGGCTGGCCATCGAGCCGGCCAAGTCCGAGTACGCCGCCATGGCCGGCCGCGTCGACGAGCCCGTCACCGTGATCAACCCGTCCGCGCCCGACGGCGTGCCGTTCAGCATCAACCCGCTCGAACCCGAGCCCGGCTACCCGGTCCAGGCCCACATCGACATGGTCAGGGCGCTGTTCATGGCGGCCTTCGACGCCGAGGAGCCGTTCCCGCAGATCATGTCGCTGGCTCTGCAGCGCGTCTACGAGGCCACCGGCTGGGACGTCGTCACCGGCGGCGCGGTCCCCGGGTCGAACGTCCCGCCGAGCGTCCCCACCCTCGAACAGCTCCAGCAGCACGCCATGGACGTCATCAAGGAGATCGGTTACGGCCGTGAGGTCCAGGCCGACGTCGAGGGCTTCATCTCGCTCAGACTCCGGTCCCTGCGGGTCGGCTCGGCCGGGCGCTTCTTCGAGGGCGGCCACCCCGCCGACATCGGCGGCCTGCTGGAACGCGACGTCGTGCTGGCCATCGAGGACGTGGCCAACGACGAGGACAAGGCGTTCCTCATGGGCACGCTGATCATCAGGATCGTCGAGCACCTGCGCATGCGGGCGCGGACGGAGAAGACCCACGAGCTGCGCCACGTCATCGTGATCGAGGAGGCGCACCGGCTGCTGCGCGACCGCGGCCACGGACGGGCCTCCACACATGCCGTGGAGCTGCTGGCCGGGCTGCTCGCCGAGATCAGGGCGTACGGCGAGGGCATCGTGGTGGCCGAGCAGATCCCCACC
This sequence comes from Nonomuraea sp. NPDC049480, assembly GCF_044465905.1. Lineage (NCBI taxonomy): Bacteria > Bacillati > Actinomycetota > Actinomycetes > Streptosporangiales > Streptosporangiaceae > Nonomuraea > Nonomuraea sp. NPDC049480. Next base: position 172,727 of record NZ_JBITMD010000020.1, on the reverse strand, counting down.
AAGCTCGTCACCGACGTCGTCAAGAACACCGCGCTGAAGGTCGTGCACCGGCTACCGGCCGAGGACGACAGGAAGCTCGTCGGCGCCGCCATGAACCTGAGCGACGAGCAGTCTCGCCACGTCGTCTCGCTCCAGCCGGGCTCGGCCGCGGTCTTCGCCGACGGCATGGACCGGCCGCTGCGGGTCCGCGTGCCGCTCGGCGAGTCCAGGGAGAAGGTGCTCCCAGGCCCGCCCCCGCCCATCCGGGGCCGCAGGTCGGCGGCGTGCGGCGCCCAGTGCCGCACCGGGCAGGCGTGCACGCTCGTGGAGCTGCGCGAGGCGGACGTGCTCGCCGACGCGCCGGAATGGGCTTGGCTGCGCATCTGGTGCGACACGGTCATCCTCGCCTTCGTCAGCAACCGGCCGCTGCCCGGGGTTCCGCGCGCCCTGTCGTCCGCCTGGGCCGAGCTGCCCGCGCGGCGCCGCGAATGCCTGCTGGCCACCCTGATCGAACGCTCGGTGCAGCGCCGCGCCTGGTCGCTGCGCACCTGGTTCGACCCGTCGCTGCTCACGGAGAAGGCGGCGGAGAAGGCCACGCGCCTGCTCGCGGGGCTGGAGGCCGGTGGCGAACGTCCCGGGGCGTCGTGGGTCATCCCTCAGGTGCGGTGGCTGCACGAGGTCGACCGGCTCTTCCCGTACGGCCGGCCCGCCCCGAACCTGCGCAACCCCGCCCCGCCGATGGAGTACGCCCTCTTCCGCTCCCCGAACGGCGTCAACGGCAACGGGGACCGGGTGCACACGGAGTTGCTCGGCCACCGGGCCAAGGCGCTCCGGCACCACCCGTTGTCGATGGAGGTGGACCGGAACCGGGCTCTGGCGTGGCGGGTGATCCTGGGAGACGACGAGAACGAGTGCGTCCAGCGGGACATCACGACGGTCGCGATCGGCATCGAGTCGTCGGCCAGGATCAGGCACGTGGGCCAGACGATGGGGGCCGGGTGGCTGGAGGGCGTGCTGTCCTGGCCGCGCCGCTTCGTTCTCCCGTTCGACCACGGCGGCGCCCCGGAGATGTCCTTCGCCGACCCCGCCGCCGCAGCCCCCTGACCCGCACCGGCAACGTGGGGACGAACGCGGTCCCCGCGTTTTCGCGCGCGTCACCTGAGTACGGTCCAACCCCGACTAGGATCCATGGTCATGACCCAGCTCCCTTTGCGGGCCCAGCTCGCCAGCGCCCTGGGCCGGAGCGCCGCCACGTTGTCCAGGATGACCGGACGCGGCGACGGCTCCGTGATCGGCGGGCGGGTCGGCCTGCTGCTTGAGCCCGACCTGCTGCGTAAGCTGGCCCGCGATCGCAGGCTGGCCCTGGTCAGCGCCACCAACGGCAAGACCACCACCACCAGGCTGATCACCTCGGCGCTGCTCGAGCTCGGCGAGGTGGCCACCAACGCGTTCGGCGCCAACATGCCGGCCGGCCACGTCTCGGCGCTGTCCCAGCACAAGGCCGCCCCCTACGGCGTCCTGGAGGTGGATGAGAAATATCTGCCCGAGGTGCTCGACACGACCGGAGCCGGCGTCGTCTGCCTGATGAATCTCAGCCGCGACCAGATGGACCGTGCCGCCGAGATCTGGCTGCTGGCCCAGAAGTGGCGCAGGGCGCTGTCCGGCAAGCCCACCCACGTCATCGCCAACTGCGACGACCCGCTCGTCACCTGGGGCGCCTCCACGGCGGCCAAGGTCACCTGGGTCGCCGGCGGGCAGCGGTGGAAGGAAGACTCCTGGTGCTGCCCCGAGTGCGGCGGCCCGCTCGACCGCAAGGACGCCTTCTGGGCCTGCCGCGAGTGCACGTTCCACCGTCCTGAGCCGCAGTGGGCGCTCGACGACGACACGGCGATCGACCCGCGCGGGCAGCGGTGGCTGCTCGACATCCAGCTCCCCGGCCTGGCCAACCGCTCCAACGCGGTGATGGCGCTGGCGGTGGCGGAGGCGTTCGGGCTGCCGGTGGAGCGGGCGCTGCCCCGGTTGCGCGAGGTCACCTCGGTGGCGGGTCGCTACACGACGGTCGAGCGTGAGGGCCGCCACGCCCGCCTGCTGCTGGCGAAGAACCCGGCGGGCTGGCTGGAGGCGTTCGACGTCGCCGATCCGCAGCTGCCGATCATCTTGTCGGTCAACGCTCAGGGCCCCGACGGTCGCGACACGTCGTGGTTGTGGGACGTCGACTACCGCATCCTGCGCGGCCGTCCCGTCTTCGTCACCGGCGAACGCCGCCTCGACCTGGCGCTCCGGCTCGACGTGGCTGAGGTGCCGTTCTCGCTGTGCGGCACGTTCACGGAGGCGCTGGCCATGCAGCCGCCCGGCCGGGTCGACGTGATCGCCAACTACACCGCCTTCCAGCAGATCCGATCGGAGTTCGGCCGTGCCGTCTGACAGCGCCCTTCGCATCGTCTGGATCTATCCCGACCTGCTGAGCACGTACGGAGACCAGGGCAACGTCCTCGTCCTGGAGCAGCGGGCGCGACGCCGGGGGATCGAGACGGAGACGATCTACGTCCGCTCGGCGGACGCGGTGCCGGAGAGCGGTGACATCTACCTCATCGGCGGCGGCGAGGACCGCCCCCAGATCCTGGCCACCGAGCGCCTGCGCAGGGACGGCGGTCTCCACCGCGCCATCGCCGGCGGCGCGGCCATGCTGGCGGTGTGCGCCGGCTACCAGATCATGGGGAGCACGTTCGGCGGCGAGGAAGGCCAGCCGGTGGACGGGATCGGGCTCCTGGACATCGCCAGCTCCCGCGGCCCCGCGCGGGCGGTGGGGGAGCTGGTGGCCGAGGTGGACGCCGCACTCAACCTGCCGACGCTGACCGGCTTCGAGAACCACATGGGCGTGACCCATCTGGGGCCCGGGGTCAAGCCGCTGTCCAAGACCGTCAAGGGCGTGGGGAACGGGGACGGGTTCGAAGGCTGCTACGCCGGACACGTGGTCGGGACCTACCTGCACGGGCCGGCGTTGGCCCGCAATCCCGCGCTGGCTGATCTGCTGCTGACGTGGCGGGTGGGGGAGCTGGCCCCGCTCGACGACTCCCGCTACGAGGCCCTTCGCCGGGAACGCCTGTCCACCGTCCTGTCCGCCTGACTTTCCGCCCGGGCCGCACGCCGGCTCATGCCTCCTCGCCTGGGCTGGTGTCGCCTCCGGGCCATGACTGCGTGCCATGGCCCGGGAGGTCCTCGCCGAGCAGTCCCCGCAACCGTTCCCGGACGTACTCCTCGGTCTGCGCGGCATCGCGCTCACCGACTTCGACGACCAGCACGTTCCACCGCGTCGCCGCCAACACTCTCAAGGTCAGTTCACTCTCACGGCGGAGATGATCGGCCGCTGATGCCAGGTCGTTGACGGTACGGGTGCCCGGCGAGCGCCGCAGCTTGCCGACATACCAGTCCGTCCATTCAGGACCTTCGCGCTCGACCGCTCGTCGCAAGGCGGCTTCGGGGTCGCCCCGGAGGAAGACGACGCTGACCCGCGTCGGTTCCACGGCTTCCTCCAGATCGTGAACGACCTGGGCGATCGACGTCTCGTCGTGCCCCCAGGCCACCAGCGAAGGGACGAAAGGAATCAGCGCATCCGTGACCAGCACGTCCACGCCGCCCGCCCGGGCCTGCTCGACGTAGACCTTGGTGGCCTGGACCAGTGTCCGAGGTCGCACGCTGCCGGTTCCTCCGGCGAACTCCTCGGCCACCGCGCGAAATGAGGCGCGAGTGAGGACATCGGCCTCCTGGAAGTGATCGACCACGGCTCCTGTGCCGTCGATCCAGCGAGCCAGCGCACTGCACAGGGTCGATTTCCCCACCCCGGGACTGCTGCCCACCACCGCGATCAAGTGCTCTGCCATCGAAGCAGCCTGCCACACCCCTGAACGCCCGCGACGGGCAGACCCTGCGGGAGTCGTGCTCCGAGCTGGACATGGCCAGGCAGTCCGTCAGCAAGCACCTGGCGGTGCTGGAGGGGGCTGTCAGTAGACCAGGGCCTGCACGCCCTCGGCCGTCGCTTCCTCGACGAACGACGGAGCGCCGGCGATGCGGACCCCGTCGATGACGTCGTCCACGGTGATGTTCCTGCGCGCCGCGCACTGCGTGCACAACGTCACGCGCCCGGCCGCGAGGATGACGTCGAGCAGGTCCGCGAGCGGCGTGGCATGCGGGAGAGCGAACTCCTTGGCCCGGCCGGGCAGCGCGAACCACGACGACTCGCCGGTCAGCCACAGGGAAACGGGTACACCGCTCGCGAGCGCGGCGGCCGCGACCGTGAACGCCTGGTTGCAGCGCTCGGGGGCGTCGGCCCCGGCGGTCACCTTGATCACCAGAGATCGTGCCATATCCGCCACCCTAGTCCCGAAGGAGGCCGAATGCGGGTGGAGGCCGATCTGAAGGCAGTCGTCGGTGACCTGTTCGCCACCCTGGTCACCGTGCCGAGCTCTACACGGATGCCGTACGAACGCGCCGCGCCGCTACGCTTGGGGAACATGGAAGAACCTGAGGTGCACCCTGCTCTGGAGCCGATTGCGTTCCTGCTCGGCCGGTGGGAGGGCGCGGGAGTGGGCGGCTACCCGACGATCGAGAGCTTCAACTTCGGGCAGGAGATCGAGTTCGGTCACAACGGCAAGCCGTTCCTGACCTATGTGAGCCGCACCTGGCTGCTCGACGAGGCCGGAAACCGGGTCAGGCCGCTGGCCACGGAGTCGGGATACTGGCGGCCGCAGCCGGACCGGCAGATCGAGGTGGTGCTCGCGCACCCGACCGGGATCGTCGAGATCTACATCGGCGAGGTCGTCTTCCACAAGATCGAGCTGCGTACGGACGTCGTCGCGCGCACGTCGTCGGCCAAGGAATACACGGCGGGCCACCGGCTCTACGGGCTGGTCAACGGCAACCTCATGTGGGCCTACGAGATGGCGGCCGTCGGGCACCCGCTCACGGACCATATGTCGGCGGAGCTGAAGAAGGTAGCTTGATCAGATATGAGCACGCCTTTCACCGCTGACGCCATCGAGGCGATCAAGCGCCACATGAACGACGACCACGCCGACGATGCGCTGATCATCGTACGCGGGCTCGGCGGGCGGCCCGACGCCACGTCCGCCGTGACGAGCGACGTCGACGCCGAGGCCATCGAGTTCACGATCGACGGCGGGGAGCGGATCCGGGTGCCCTGGGGCGAGACGATCACCGAGCGGGCGCAGGTGCGCAAGGCCGTGGTGACGCTCTATCGGGAAGCCTGCGGCAAGCTCGGCATTCCGGCCCGCGGCGAACATTGAAAAAGGGCCCCAGGCATCACTCCGCCTCCTAGGAGACGGGCCGGATGGACCATGGTCGGGAGCAGAGTCCCGCCCTCCGGCTGCCAGGGGCCCCGGTGGTTGCCTCGAATTCGCCAACGTCACGAGACGAGACAAGTGTCCGCGACGTCAGCGGACAACCACCTCGCTAGCCCGACTATGAGAAACCATTATTCGGACCACCTCCTTTCCGCGTACTCACGAAGCTATGCGGTCTCCCGCGCAGGGGGCAAGTGAATATCGCCGGGTCGTACGGTGGGCCGCGTTCAGCGGGCCACCGGAGGCTGCGGGCTGCGCCTAGACTCGGGGCATGACCGAGACGCAGTGGCACGAGGAACTCCGCGCGAAGGGCTACCGGGTCACACCGCAGCGCCAGCTCGTCCTCGAGGCGGTCAAGGAGCTGGAGCACGCCACTCCCGAGGAGATCTGCGTCAAGGTCCGTGAGACGGCGCGCGGTGTCAACATCTCGACCGTCTACCGCACGCTGGAGCTGCTGGAGGAGCTCGGTCTCGTCACCCACACGCACCTGGGGCACGGCGCGCCGACCTACCATCTGGCGGCCGAGGCCGACCACGTGCATCTGGTGTGCCGGGGCTGCGACGAGGTGTTCGAGGTGCGGCCGGAGCTGGCCGAAGGGCTGGTCAAGGGGCTGGACGACGAGATGGGGTTCGTGGCCGACGTCCACCACCTGACCGTGTTCGGGCGCTGCCGAAACTGCCGCTGACAAGGTTGTCCGAGACGCTCGGTAGCCTGGATGACATGCGTAGCCCTCTGCTCGATCTTCCCGGCGCCGTCGCGGCCGACGCGCCGGACTCCGATGTAGCCGCGCACTACGGCGATCTGTTCGCCGAGCAGCGTGCGCTGGCCAAGGGGGAGGCGGTCGTCGACCGCAGCAACCGCGAGGTGATCCGGATCTCGGGCGCCGACCGGCTGAAATGGCTCAACGACCTCACCTCTCAAAAGCTCGACACGCTGAAACCGGGCGAGTGGACGCAGACGCTGGATCTCGATCTCCAGGGCCGCGTGCAGCATCACCTGACGCTGGTCGACGACGGCGAGAGCGTGCTGGCCCACGTCGAGCCGGGCACGGCGCAGAGCCTGATCGACTATCTCGACCGCATGCGGTTCATGTTGCGGGTCGAGGTGTCGCGGGCCGATGACCTGGCCGTGCTGTCCACGGCCACGGAGGACTTCCTGGTGCCGCGGGCCGAGCTCGCCGAGCATCTGGGCAGGCCCGTGGCGGGGCTGTGGGCGTACGAGGCGTTCAGGATCGAGGCGTACCGGCCGCGGCTGGGGTTCGAGACCGACCACAAGACGATCCCGCACGAGGTGGGCTGGATCGGCGCGGCCGTGCATCTCGGCAAGGGCTGCTACCGGGGGCAGGAGACGGTGGCGCGGGTGCACAATCTCGGGCATCCGCCGCGTCGGCTGGTGTTCCTGCACCTCGACGGCAGTGTGGACACGTTGCCCGCGCACGGCGCTCCGGTGATCTTCGAGAGCCAGGAGGTCGGCGTGGTCGGCTCGGCCGCCCGGCACCACGAGCTGGGGCCGATCGCCCTGGCGGTGATCAAGCGTACGGTGCCGGTGGACGCGCCGCTGCTGGCCGGGGGCGTCGCGGCGGCCCAGGAGGTCGTGGTGCCTCCGGACGCGGGCCGCAACGTCAGCATCGACCCCGCCCTGCGCCGCCGCATCCGTTAGACGTCCAGCACGAGGGTGATCGGGCCGTCGTTGACGAGGGACACCTTCATGTCCGCGCCGAAGACGCCCGTCTCCACGTGTGCTCCCAGCGCGCGCAGCTCCTCCACCACGGCGTCCACCAGCGGCTCGGCGACCGATCCCGGGGCTGCCGCCTGCCAGGTGGGCCGGCGGCCCTTGCGGGCGTCGCCGTACAACGTGAACTGGCTGATCACCAGGAGCGGCGCGGACACGTCCGAGCAGGACTTCTCGCCGTGCAGGATACGCAGGCCCCAGAGCTTGGCGGCGAGCCTGGCGGCCTGCGCGCGCGTATCCGTGTGCGTGACCCCCACCAGGACCAGCAGGCCGGGCTCGGCGACCGCGCCGACGGTCCGGCCCTCGACCTCGACGGAGGCTGAACTCACTCGCTGCACCACTGCTCGCATGGGATCCCATTCTGGACCAGGAAAAACCATTCGTAGACTCGTGCCGGAAGGGGTGGGGAAATGTCGCTGATTGTGGAAGTCGTCCGGTCCGGGTTCGTGGAGTCCACGCATCAGGCTCGCATGCTGACCGTGGACGCTGGAGGACGCCCGGTCGAGGCGAAGGGTGCGGTGGATGTGCCCGCGTCGCCACGGTCGTCGATGAAGCCGCTCCAGGCGCTCGGCATGCTTCGCGGCGGGCTCGTGCTGGAGGGTGAGCTGCTCGCGCTGGCCTGCGCCTCGCACTCGGGTGAGCCGTTCCACGTGGACGGGGTCAGGAAGATTCTGGCGGGGGCGGGGCTCGACGAGTCGGCGCTGCTCTGCCCCGAGGACTACCCGTTCGACCGTGCGGCGACCGAGCGCGGCCGGGTCTTCATGAACTGCTCCGGCAAACACGCGGCCATGCTGGCCACGTGTGTGCTCAACGACTGGCCGCTGGAGACGTACCTGCAGCCCATGCATCCGCTGCAGCGCGCGATCAGGGAGACGGTCGAGGAGCTGACCGGGGAGCGGGTGGCGGCCTCCGGCGTGGACGGGTGCGGGGCGCCGCTGTTCTTCGTGTCGATGGTGGGCGTGACGAAGGCGTTCCGGGCGTTTCCGATGTCGTCGCCCGACTCGTACGAACGCAAGATCTTCGATGCCATGCGCACCTACCCCGAGTGGACGTCGGGCACCGACCGCCCCGAGGCCAAGCTCATGCGGGCGCTGCCCGGGCTCATGCTGAAGGTGGGGGCGGAGGCGTTCGACGCGTTCGCGTTCGAGGACGGGCGCGCGGGCACCGTGAAGATCGAGGACGGCTCGCAGCGCGCCCGCGTGCCGGTCACGGTGGCGGCGCTGCGCTCGCTCGGGCTGGACGCCCCTGAGCTGGCCGAGCTGGCCGCCCCGCCGATCCACGGCGGCGGCCGCCCGGTCGGCGAGGTGCGGATCCGCTCCTAGAGAGTCCGGAACTGGCGGGTCGCGGAGATGGCGCCCGAGGTCGTCGTGGTGAACGTGCGCATCGAGCCGGCGAACTTGGACAGGTCCCACTCCGCGGGCCCGTGGTACCAGTAGAGGTTGTCGGTCTGGTTGCCGTTGCCGGTCACCGAGGCGACCACGCGTGACCAGTGCTCCACCCCGTCGAAGATCACGGCGTAGGGGAGGTAGCGGGAGAACAGCTCCACTCGGTGCTGCTCGGGGATGTTGCCCAGCTCGCCGGAGAACAGGTATTGGCGGAAGCCCAGCGTGTGCGCCAGCGCCGCCGAGCCCTTGGCGGTCTTGGCCGGCATGTACTGCCCGCCGACGGCCAGCGCGCCGCCCGCGATGATCACCGCCAGGCCGAGCAGCCCGTACGTCGTGAACCACGCCAGCGCCACCGTGGCCAGCAGGCCCACGCCGATCAGCACCACGCCGATCGTGGTCCACCTGGTGCGTTCGGTGTCCGGGCGGCGGGCGAACCAGCCCTGCTTGACCACGTCGGTGTACAGAGCGTCGCGGACCTTGCCCAGGTGGGCCGCGAACGAGCCGGACAGCTGCGACAGCAGCACCGCGTCCCGGCCGTCGAAGATGGCGTCGTAGAGCGCGCGCTCGTACGCCAGGAGCGTGTTGACGGGCGCGTTCGGCAGCCTGACCAGCATCCAGTCGGGCGCGTCGTACGTCTGGCGGGGCTGCTCGTCGATGCGCAGGTAGCCGCGCACCGCGAGGTCCACGATCGTGGCGGTCACGTCGACCACGTCGGCCTGCTCGTCCACGAGCGTGCCGATCTGTCCGGGACGCACCCCGTCGGGCGGGGTGAAGTGACCGTTCTGGACGGGATCGACGGCGCCCTTCTCGTGGTCCGCGATCCTGGCGTCCCGGCCGCGTGTCCAGTAGAGCAGGCCGACGCCGCCGAGCAGCAGCACCAGCAGGCCCGCCAGCGCGCCGCCGGTGACGGTGTCGAGGGTGAACGCGGCCGCCAGCGAGAAGCGCTTCTCCAGGATGGGGGCGCCGCCGCTGGAGCCCTTCGGGTATCCGACCACGACGGTCAGGGCCTGGCCGGGCGCGATGTTCTCCTGCTCGAAGTCGGCCTGGGTGGCGGAGTGGTCCATGGAGGCCGCCGTGCAGCCGATGGCCGAGGTCAGCTCTCCGGCGAAGCAGGACAGGTTCTGCACCTGGCCGGGGCCGTCCACCTTGACGGTGGCCTTGGCGACCTGCTGGTTCCAGCCGTTGACCGCGAACCAGCGCAGCTCTTCGACGCCGCCCGAGGTCGTCACCGTGCCCTTGACGTCGTACTCGACGGTCTGGCCCGTCACGGTGAGCACGTCGCCGTCGAGAGTGCCGCCCTTGACGTTCGAGATCTGGTAGACGCGGTCGTAGCTGTCGTCGTACCGCGTCCGGGTCATGAACGTCCGCTTGAGACCGCCCGACGCCCCGCTGATCTTCTCGACCACGTGCAGGGTGCCGTCCTTGCGGAGGGTCAGCGTCACGTCGTCCGTGATCCCCGCCCCTGCTGCCACGGCGGGGGTGGCGATCAACGCCAGAGCGGTGGCCGCCATGGCGGCCATCGTGCGTCTGATACCCATGGCGGGAAATCGTATCGGTTCGTCCCCCTAGAGGGTGATGCTGTTCGCGGCCGCTTGCACGCTCTCCGGTGCGGCGCCCTGACCGGGGTTCTCGAGCGCGAGCGCCTGGTTCTTGGCCACGAACGGGCGCATGCGCTCCTCGTACCGGTCGAACGCCGTGGCGGGGTCCGCGCCGAGCTCCTCCGCCAGCACATAAGCCCCCACCATGGCCAGGCTCGTCCCCTGCCCGGACAGCGGCGAGGCGCAGTAGCCCGCGTCGCCGACCAGCGTCACCCGGCCGGTCGACCAGCGCTCCATCGTCACCTGGGCCATGGTGTCGAAGTAGAAGTCGTCGGCCTTCCACATGGCCTCCAGCAACCTGGGGCCCTCCCAGCGCATGCCCGCGCAGTGCTCCTGGATGAGGCCCTTCTGCTGCTCGACGTCACGGTGGTCGTAAGCGATGGGACCGGCGGAGAAGCCCAGGTTGACCCGCATCACGGCCGGGTCCCTGTCGCCGAAGACGGCGCCGCCCACGCCGTCCTCGTAGTGCCAGGTCTGCCAGTGGTCCAGACCGAGGAAGTTGTCGGCGGTGAAGATGGACACGTACATGCCGAGATGCCGCAGGAAGCGCTCCTCCGGGCCGAAGGCCAGGCTCCGCACGTTGGAGTGCAGGCCGTCGGCGCCGATCACGTAGTCGTAGCGGTCCTGCCCGCCGCTCTCGAACGACACGTCCACACCGTCGGCATCCTGGGCGAGCGTGGCGATCGAGTCCCCGTAGCGGTAGTCGGCGTCGGTCGCGCCGATGAGGATCGCGTTCAGGTCGTCGCGCATGATCTCGACGTCCGGGCTGTCGAAGCGGCCGCCGCTGAGCGTCTCCTCGGTGCTGCGCATGATCTCATTGCCGTCGCCGTCCACCATGGACATGCCCCGCATGGTCGTCCGCAGGGCCCTGACCCGCTCCAGGACGCCCATCCGGTCGGCCACTGTCAGCGCGGCGCCCCTGATGTCGATGGCCTGGCCGCCCTTGCGGGGAGCCGGGGCCCGCTCGACGACCGTCACCTCGTACCCGTGCCGTCCCAGCCAGTAGGCCAGGACCGGACCACCGACGCTGGCGCCGGAGACGAGAACCTTCATGAGTTGCTCCTTCGTTGACGTTGTACGCAGAACTGAATGTACGCCGTACATACAGCAGGTAGCAACGGTATGCTGAGTCAATCTGTACTAGTACAGGAGGTCCATGTGAGCACCCCGCCCTACGCGCGCATCGCGGGCGACATCAAACGGCGCATCGCCGACGGCAGGCTGCGGCCCGGCGACCGGGTGCCGTCCACCAGACAGCTCGCCAGGGACTGGGACGTCGCCCTGGCCACCGCGGCCAAGGCGCTCACGGTCCTGGCGCAGGAGGGGGTCGTGGTCGCGGAGCCCCGGGTCGGGACGGTGGTGGCGGAGCCACGCGGAAAGGCGGCGCGACGTCCGGAAATATCCGGATATGCCGTGACGAGGGAGCGCATCGTGCGGGCGGCCATCGAGATCGCCGACGCCGAAGGGCTCTCCGAGGTGACCATGCGCGGCCTCGCCGAGCGGCTCGGGATGGCCACCATGTCCCTCTACCGCCATATCGGCAGCAAGGACGACCTCATCCTGCTGATGGTCGACACGGCGATCGAGGACTTCCCGCTCCCCGCGGACCCGCCGCCAGGGTGGCGGGCCGCGCTGGAGACGACCGCGCGCCTGCAGTGGGCCGCCTACCGCAGGCACCCGTGGCTGGCCGGGGTCACCTCGCTGATGAGGCCGCTGCCCTCGGCCGGCCTGATCAAGCACACGGAGTGGGCCATGGCGGCGCTCGCGGGCACCCGCCTCGACGCCACGACCAAGATGCACCTGCAGATCCTGGTCTACAGCTACGTCCAGGGCATCGCCGCCAACCTCGAGTTGGAGCGGCGGGCCCGCGCGGCCACGGGGCTCACCGACGAGGAGTGGATGAGCGCGCAGGAGGACCGCATGCGGGCGATCAGCCAGTCGGGACGCTACCCCGCCTTCGCCGAGTTCCTGGAGGACTTGGGCGAGTTCGATCTCGACCTCGACCGGCTCTTCGAGTTCGGGCTGCGCCCGCTGCTCGACGGGCTCGCCGGGCTGATCGACTAGGTGGGATACGTCTTGAGCGTGATGGCGTCGGCCGCCTCCCGGATCGGCTGCGTCAGCTCTGGAGGACGGCCGGCAGGCGTCGCACTAGTCGGAGATCTGGATCCGCAGGCGGCGGAAGCCGCGGCCCTTGCTCTCGATCTTGGCCACCTTGATGTGGCCGATCTGCTTGGTGGAGGCCACGTGGGTGCCGCCGTCCGCCTGCGTGTCCAGGCCGACGATGTCGACGATGCGCACGTCCTGGACGGTCTCCGGCACCAGGTTGGTGGCGGTGCGGATGATGTCGGGGATGGCGAAGGCCTCGGAGCGGGGCAGCACCTTCACGTCGATGCGCCGGTCGGCGACGATCTCGGCGTTGCAGGCCTCCTCGACCGCCTCCTTGAACCCCGGGGGCACCTCGGGCAGGTTGAAGTCCATCCGCGCGCTGAGCTCGTCCATGTTGCCGCCGGTGACCAGGCAGCCGTAGTCCCTGAACACCACTCCGCACAGCACGTGGAGGCCGGAGTGCGTACGCATGAGGGCCGAGCGACGCGCGTCGGCGACCGCGCCCTCGACCACGGTGCCCACCGGCGGGATCGGGTCGCCTTCCGCCGGGATGAGGGAGAGGTCGTCGCCCTTGCGCACCCCGACGATGCGGGTCTCCACGCCCTGCCAGATCAGCACTCCGTGGTCCGCCGGCTGGCCGCCGCCCCCGGGGTAGAAGGCGGACTTGCTGAGCACGATCCCTTCGGGCGTCGCGTCCAGCACGACGGCCTCGAAGTCGCGGAGGCCCTGGTCCGACAGTTCCAGCCGTTGGGTGCGTCCGTGGAGGTCGTAGGTCATGTCCGCAGCCTAGATGCTCCGGCGATCACCAGGGGCCGTACGGGCCGCTGTTGCCCCGGCCCATGCCCTTGACGGCGGGCTTGACGTCGACGATGTAGACGGTGGCGGCGATGACGGCCAGGATCGAGAACAGGCCGAGGCCGATGCCGATGAACTGGGGGTTGCCCATGGCCAGGGCGATCAGGAAGGCATCGAAGTACATCCACGCGCCCGCACCGGAGAACAGCGTCGCCAGGCCCGTGATGAGCAGCCAGAGATTCTTCTTCAGCTTGCCCGCCGAGATGAAGGCGTTGCCCGGCACGCGCACCGCGTGCACGAAAGCGTAGATCGACATGCCGAAGATGACGGCGGCGAGCACCATGAAGAGAAGGTTGAAGACGCCGTTGATCATGCTCATGTTGTCAGCTCCGCCCAACGCGCAATGAATCGGTCCCCAGCCTAATAGGAGCGACCGGCAACCGGGCAACCCGAAGCGAAAAGGCCCGCCTCCACAGGAGACGGGCCTTCCCGTTCGACCTCAGGCCTTGGCCTTGGGGGTGCGGGTCGTGCGCGTGGTCTTCTTGACGGGCTCGGCGACGGGCGGCTCGGCGGCCTCCGACACTTCCTCAAGCTCCAGCGCGGCCTCGCCGGTGGCCTGGCTGACGACCTTGCGGCCGCGCGAGGCGAAGTCCTCGTAGACCTCGGTGGCCTTGTGGGTCAGCTGGTCGGCGTACTCGCGGGCCTTCTCGGGGAACTCCCTGGCGAAGCCCTCGGCCTTGTCGGCGGCGGCGCGGGTGCGCTCGGGCAGCTCCCTGGTGAGCTCGAAGCGGCGGGACTGGAGCTTGCGCAGCTGCTCGGGCAGCTCGCGCAGCTTCTCGACGGCGTAGTCGCCGGCGCCTGCGACCGCGTAGAACGGCTTGGACTCGGTGAGCTTCTTGACCTCGGTGGCGAGCGTCATGGGTTAACCTTCCTTGGTTTCCTGGGTGACGTTGCCGTTGCTTGGGGTCGCCGCGAAGGGCTCAAGAGCGGCGAGAAACTCCTCGGGCAGCGGCTGTTCGTCGTCCGGTTCGGAGTCGTGCTGAGGGCGGGCGTTCTGGGAGGTCTGCTCGTCCTCGGCGCGCTTCTCCTTGCGGAACGACTCATAAATGTCGATCAACACCTGGCGTTGCCGCTCGGTGAGATCCGTGTCGGCCCTGATCGCACTGATCACGTCGCTGGGCGGTTCGCGGTCATCGATGAGACCCGCCTGCACGTAGAGCGCCTGCGAGGAGATGCGCAGACCCTTGGCGATCTGGTTGAGGATCTCCGCGCTCGGCTTGCGCAGCCCGCGTTCGATCTGGCTGAGGTAGGGGTTGGAGACCCCGGCAGCCGCGGCGAGCTGGCGCAGCGAGATCTTCGCCTGCTGCCGCTGCTCACGGATGTACTCGCCGATCGAACCGACTTTGGGTAGTGCCATACCCATAGTCTGCCTCCCGCTGCTTGCAATTGCAAACGCGGTGGTTAACTGCAGCAAGCATTAGACCTGGATAATCCAGAGGAACGTCGCAGCGGTGACCAACATCACAGAGAGCGCGATATATCCGTAACGCACGGACGCGGCCAGCTCAGGACCCGGCTTGACCAGGCGATCCACCCGGGCCATGACGTTGTGGGCGTGCACGCCCAGCATGCCGTGGGGAGTCGGCATGGCCCCGGCCGTGCCGAACCTGAGCAGCGCCGTGGCCAGCCGCCGCGGCGAGCAGTAGCGGCGGGCGCGGTCGTCGGCCGCCATCTCGATCAGCAGCTCCACCTGCGCCTGTGCGTCGGCCACGACCTTCGACCAGGGAAGTGCCCGGCGCAGCGCCGCGAACGGCAGCAGGACCAGATCATGCCGCTCGCGTACGTGCGCGACCTCGTGCGCCAGCACCGCCGCCAGCTCGTCCTGCGACAGCAACTTCCGCGCGCCCTCGCTGACGACGACCTGCGAGCGCAGACCCGGCACGCAGTACGCGGCCGCGCTCGGGTGGTCGAGCACCCGCACCCCCGGCATGGCGGGGTCGTCGTGGGCGATCAGCGCGAGCAGCATGCGGTGCCGCCGCCGAGCCCGCAGCGCCTGCACGCCGGCGGTGAGCAGCACCACGATCAGCACGGCGAGCGCGGTGATGCCCGCGATCATGGCCAGCACGTGCAGGGCGTCCCAGCGGGCGAGCGGCGTCTCACCGCGCGCGAACGCGATCAGCCCCATCAGCACGCCCATGTCGTACGGCTGGACCGCGTACGCCAGCATCGCGCCCGTCGTCGCCAGCCCCCAGGCCACGCCCAGGGACTGCCAGAGAATGATGGCCAGCCGGGGCGCGCGCGAGGTCCACCGGGCCGTCGTGAAACGCCAGGAGCCAACCGCGCACGCCGTGGCGAGCGCTGCCAGCGCCACTGCCGTGATCACTCTTCCTCCAGCTCCGTGAGGGCTCTGCGCAGAATCTCCGCCTCCGGGCCCGACACGGCCTGGGCGAAGCGGGTGAGGGCGGCCGACCGGTCGCCCGTCAGATCCAAGGCTTCAAGCATAAGCTCGGCGATGTACGCGTCGCGGCTTTCCGCCGGCTCATATCTCCACGCGCGGCCGTCGCGGGTCCGCTGCAGGAATCCCTTGCGGGTGAGGCGATCGAGGACGGTCATCACCGTGGTCGGGGCGAGGTCGCGGTCGGCGATGAGCCTTCCGACCTCGCGGGCGGTCAGCGCACCGCTCTCCGCCCAGAGAATGTCCATGATGCTGCGCTCAAGCTCGCCAAGACCCTTCACGTCCTTCAGGGTAGCTCTACAAAGCGTCGAGCTGATATCCGGGTGCTCGATATCACAGGCTCGCCGCCGGGGTCACGTCATTGACGCTAACAGGAGGAAGGGATACATTCCGGAAGATTTCACGGTTGTCCAAGGGAAATCCGGTGAGATGCCGGTGCGGACGCGCCACTGTATCCGGGACGTTGATCCCGGGAGCCAGGTCGCTTGGCCGGCCGTGACCTCGTTGCCGGGACGCGTCATCCCAGAGGAGGCTGTATGAGTGGCCTGTCCACTCCGACCACGATTCCCCTTTTCCGCCTGCGGTTGTGGCTGCTCGCCGTGCCGGTGCTGCTGCTGATCGCCTACTTGGTGCTGATGGACAACGGAGCCATCTCGCAGACAGGCGCCTACCTGCATGAGCTCATGCACGACGGGCGCCACCTGCTCGGCGTGCCCTGCCACTAGGCGCGCTTTGTGATACGCACCCTGCTGGTCAGGGGCCTGCTCCTGGGCCTTCTGGCCGGCCTGATCGCGGGCGCCTTCGCCTTCGCCTTCGGGGAACCGCGGGTGGAGAGCGCGATCGCGCTGGAAAACGCCGGCGCGGATCACGCCCTCGGCGGGGAGGCTCACGAGCACGGCGAAGAGGCGCTCGTCTCCCGGCCGGTGCAGCGGGCCGGGCTCTTCCTCGCCACCGGCCTGTACGGGCTCGCCGTGGGCGGGGTCTTCGCCCTGGTGTACGCGGCCCTGCGCGGGCGGGTCGGCCCCCGGTCGGAGGGTGGGCTGGCGCTCGCCGCAGCGGGGACGGCCTTCGCAGCGGTCATCCTCATACCGTTCCTGAAATATCCAGCCAACCCGCCCGCCGTCGGCGACCCCGACACCATCAACGACCGGACCCTCCTGTACGTCGTGATGATCGCCGTCGGCCTGGCCGCGACGGCGATCGCCGTGGCCACCGCCCGGCACGTCACGGCAGGGCCCTGGGCCAGGTGGAGCGCGGCCGTCGCAGCCTTCCTCGTGCCGGTGGCGGCGGCGTGGTGGCTGCTCCCGGCGGTCGACGAGGTGCCCGACGGGTTTCCCGCCACGCTCCTGTGGGAGTTCAGGCTCGCCTCGCTCGGCACGCAGCTGGTCTTCTGGACGGCGCTCGGCGTGTTGTTCGGATGGGCGAGCGAACGGGCGGCGCGCCGTTCCGCCCCGATGAGTTGAGCGGGGTGCTGTTCGTCCGGCATGCGACCACGGCGGCGATGCGTGCTGCCTGCTTTCCCGCCGGTGACGAGGACGCCGACGCGGCGAGCCTGGCCAGAGCCGCCGCTGTCCTCGCGCCGCCGACCGGTTCCTGGGCGGCCGGCGCCGGGGTGGCCGATGTCGCGGTGGCCGGTGACAGCGTGGCCGGTGACAGCGTGGCCGGTGACAGCGTGGCCGGTGCCGGCGCGGTGGCGTGGGTCGCGCCTGCGGCCGCCGCGCGGCAGACCGCCGCGGCCGCAGGCCTGGTGGCGGGCGTGGTTCCGGCCCTCGCGGAGGCGGACTGCGGACGGTGGCGCGGGCTGCCGTACGAGCAGGTCGCCCGGGAGGAGCCGGACGCGCTGGCTCGGTGGCTGGCCGACCCGCACGCGGCGCCACACGGCGGCGAGAGCCTGGCCGACCTGGCGGCGAGGGTGGCGAGCTGGCTCGACTCGGTGTGCGCCCAGGACGAGGCGGTGGGTGTCGCGCCCCAGCGTGCTCCGGGACGCGGCGGCCCCAAGGCGGTCGTGGTCTGCGATGTTGGCGTCATCCGGGCGGCGCTCGGCCATGCCCTGGGCCTGGAACCGTCCCGTACCGCCCGTTTCGATCTCGCGCCGCTGTCCGTGACCGAGCTGACCGCCACGCGCGACGGCTGGCGGGTCGCCCACGTCAACCGGAAGGTCCTGTTTTGATCGTCACGTATCCGTTCAGCGCGGTCGTCGGGCTCGGCGACCTCAAGCTGGCCCTGGTGCTCAACGCGGTCTCGCCGCGGGTGGGCGGCGTACTCGTACGCGGTGAGAAGGGCACCGCCAAGTCCACCATCGTGCGTGCGCTGGCCGCCCAGCTCCCCGCCGTGACGGTCGTGCCCGGGTGCCGGTTCGCCTGCGACCCCGGCGCGCCGGACGGCGGATGCCCGGACGGCCCGCACGAACCCGGAGTACAGGGGCTCGGCCGTCCGGCCGCGCTGGTGGAGCTGCCGGTCGGGGCGTCCGAGGACCGCCTGGTCGGCTCGCTCGACGTGGAACGGGCGCTGACGGAGGGGGTGAAGGCGTTCGAGCCCGGCCTGCTGGCCGCCGCCCATCGCGGCGTGTTGTACGTGGACGAGGTCAACCTGCTCCACGACCACCTCGTGGACCTGCTGCTCGACGCGGCCGCCATGGGGATCTGCTACGTGGAACGGGAGTCCGTGTCGGTACGGCACGCCGCCAGGTTCCTGCTGGTCGGGACCATGAACCCGGAGGAGGGCGAGCTGCGGCCGCAGCTGCTGGACAGGTTCGGGCTGACCGTCGAGGTGAAGGCGTCCAGGGATCCCGGGGAGCGCGCGGAGGTCGTGCGGCGGCGGCTGGCCTTCGACGCCGGCCCTGAGGCGTTCGCGGCCCGGTGGACGGCCGAGGAGTCGGCGCTGGCGACCAGGATCGCCCAGGCCAGGGCCCGGGTGCCCGGCGTACGGCTGCCGGACGCGCGCCTGCGGCAGATCGCCACGGTGTGCGCCGCGTTCGAGGTGGACGGGTTGCGGGCCGACCTCGTCACGGCCAACGCCGCCATCGCTCACGCGGCCTGGTCGGGCCGGGACGTGGTGACCACCGATGACGTACGCGCGGCGGCCCGCCTGTCGCTGCCGCACCGGCGCCGCCGCGACCCGTTCGACGCGCCGGGGCTGGACGAGGCGCTGCTGGACGAACTGCTGGCGAGCACGTCGGGAGACGACGACCCGGACGACCCCGGCGGCGGGGACGGCTCCCCGGATGCCGCGCCACCCGGCTGGGACGGCGATATGCCTGGGGAGGGGCAGCCGTTCGATCCATCGGCGTCCGGCACCGGGGCGGCCGCTCCTCAGGAAGGCACCGGGGCGGCCGGTCCTCAGGAAGGCGGTGGGCAGGAGTCGGGCGGGGCCGATGAGGGTGCCGGGCCGCGATCGGCCGCCGGCGGCGGCTCGGCGGGTGAAGGGCCTGGGCGGGTGGCCGCGGCCGGGACGCCGTACCGCGTTCCTCTGATCCAGGTGCCCGGGCTGGGCGAAGGGGCGGCGGGGCGGCGGTCCAGAGCGCGTACGGCGCGCGGCCGGGCCACCGGCGCGCGGCGGCCCGCCGGGCGGGTGCGGGACCTGCACCTGGCGGCGACGTTGCGGGCGGCGGCGCCCTATCAGGCGGTGCGCGGGCGTACCGGGACCGGGCTGGTGCTGCGCGGGGACGATCTGCGTGAGGTGGTGCGCGAGGGCAGGGAGGGCAATCTCGTCCTCTTCGTCGTGGACGCGAGCGGATCGATGGCGGCGCGCAAGCGGATGACCGCGGTCAAGACGGCGGTGCTGAGTCTGCTGCTCGACGCCTACCAGCGGCGCGACAAGATCGGGCTGGTCACCTTCAGGGGCGCGACCGCCGAGGTGGCGCTGCCGCCGACCTCGTCCGTGGAGGCGGGCGCGGCCCGGCTGCGCTCGCTGCCGACCGGAGGCCGTACGCCTCTGGCGGCCGGCCTGGTGCGGGCGGCCGAGGTCCTCCGCCTGGAGCGGCTGCGCGATCCTGCCAGGCGGCCGCTGCTGGTGCTGGTGACCGATGGGCGTGTGACGGCGGGCGGCGACGTGGACCGGGCCGCCGCCCTGCTGGAGGGTACGGCGAGCGTGGTCGTGGACTGCGAGAGCGGCCCTGTCCGGCTCGGCCTGGCGGTCCGGCTGGCCGCCCGGCTGCGGGCCCGCCTCGTCTCGCTCGACGCCCTCTCCGATCTGGGCTCGGTCGTACGCGACCACAGGAAGGCGGTCTGATCATGCCGCAGGGGAAGCCGGCCGTGGTGCCCGACGACGGCCTCACGACCCGGCAGCGCCGTACGAGGCCGCTGCTGATCGTGCACACCGGGCCGGGGAAGGGCAAGTCGACGGCCGCGTTCGGGATGGCGCTGCGGGCCTGGAACCAGGGGTGGCCGGTCGGCGTGTTCCAGTTCGTGAAGTCCGCCAAGTGGCGCATCGGGGAGGAGCGGGCGCTCAAGATCCTCGGCGGTACGGGCGAGGGCGGCTCGGTGACCTGGCACAAGATGGGCGAGGGCTGGTCGTGGATCCGGCGTCCGGGCGCCGAGGAGGACCACGCGGCCGACGCCCGCGAGGGGTGGGCGCAGATCAAGCGCGATCTGGCGGCCGAGACGTACCGGTTCTACGTGCTGGACGAGTTCACGTATCCGCTGAAGTGGGGCTGGGTGGACCTGGACGACGTGCTGGAGACGCTCACCGGGCGCCCCGGCAACCAGCACGTGGTGATCACCGGCAGGGACGCTCCCGAGCGGCTGGTCGAGGTCGCTGATCTCGTGACGGAGATGGGCAAGGTACGCCATCCCATGGACACCGGGCAGAAGGGTCAGAAGGGCATCGAGTGGTAGTGCCGCGGCTGGTCATCGCGGCGCCGTCGTCGGGCAGCGGCAAGACGACCGTGGCCACCGGGCTGATGGCGGCGCTGCGGGCGCGTGGGCTGAAGGTGTCGCCGCACAAGGTGGGGCCGGACTACATCGATCCCGGCTACCACGCGCTGGCCACCGGGCGGCCCGGCCGCAACCTGGACCCGTGGCTCGCGGGCGAGGAACGCGTCTTGCCGCTCTTCCTGCGCGGTGCGGCGGGGTGCGACGTGGCGGTGGTCGAGGGCGTGATGGGGCTGTTCGACGGCAAGGGGGACGCGGACTTCGCTTCCACCGCGCACGTCGCCCGGCTGCTGGACGCGCCCGTGGTGCTGGTGGTGGACGCGGCCCGGCAGAGCCGGTCGGTGGCGGCCGTGGCGCACGGGTTCGCCACGTTCGACCCGCGCGTACGGGTGGGCGGGGTGGTGCTCAACCGGGTGGCCTCGGACCGGCACGAGGAGCTGTGCCGGGGAGCGCTGGACGCGGCGGGCGTGCCGGTGCTCGGCGCGATCCGGCGCGACGACGCCGTCTCCACGCCCTCCCGCCATCTGGGGCTGATCCCGGCCGCGGAACGGGAGGCCGATGCGGTGGAGGCCGTGGAGCGGCTCGGTGCCCTGGTGGCGCGCTGCTGCGACCTGGACGGGCTGATGCGGCTGGCGGCGTCGGCGCCCCCGCTCATGGGCAGGGCCTGGGACCCGGCGAGGGAAACCCGGCGGATCGGGGAGGGCGTCGTCGTGGCGGTGGCGGGCGGGGCGGCGTTCACGTTCGGGTACGCCGAGCACGTCGAGCTGCTGCGGGCCGCGGGCGCGGACGTCGCGACCTTCGACCCGCTGCGCGACGAGAGGCTGCCGGACGGGACCGCCGCGCTGGTGATCGGGGGCGGCTTTCCCGAGGTGTACGCCGCCGAGCTGGCCGCCAACGAGCCGCTGCGCGACCAGGTGGCGTCCTTCGGCGGGCCGATCGCCGCCGAGTGCGCCGGGCTGCTCTACCTGTGCGAGGAGTTGGACGGACGGCGCATGTGCGGGCGGGTGCCGGGCCGGGCGCGGATGACCGGCAGGCTCACGCTCGGCTACCGGGAGGCCGTCGCCCTCGGGGACTCGCCGCTGACCAGGGCGGGCGAGCGTTTCCACGGGCACGAATTCCACCGCACCGCCGTCGCGTACGGGGGTGAGCCGCTGTTCCGCTGGCAGGACGGCGGCACGGACGGGTACGGCGACCCCCTCGTCACCGCGTCCTACCTGCACCTCCACTGGGCCGGGGCGCCGGCCCTCGCTCACCGGCTGGTCTCGTCCTCCAGGTCGCCCTCGGTCTTGAGATAGGCCTCCTGAAGGCCGCGCAGGATCTCCGGGTCCGGGTGCTCCCACATGCCGCGCTCGGCGGCCTCCAGGAGGCGTTCGGCGATGCCGTGCAGCGCCCACGGGTTCGACCGGGCCATGAACTCCTGGTTCTCGGGGTCGAGCACGTACGTCTCGGCGAGCTTGTCGTACATCCAGTCCGCCACCACACCCGTCGTGGCGTCGTAGCCGAAGAGGTAGTCCACGGTCGCGGCCAGCTCGAAGGCGCCTTTGTACCCGTGCCGCCGCATCGCCGCCAGCCATCGCGGGTTGACCACTCTGGCGCGGAAGATGCGTGACGTCTCCTCCGAAAGGGTGCGGGTGCGGACCGCGTCGGGGCGGGTGCTGTCGCCGACGTACGCGGCCGGGCTCCTGCCGGTGAGCGCGCGGACGGTGGCGATCATGCCGCCGTGGTACTGGAAATAGTCGTCCGAGTCGGCGATGTCGTGCTCGCGGGTGTCGATGTTCTTGGCCGCCACGGCGATCCTGCGGTAGGCGTCCTCCATCTGCGGGCGCGCGGCCACGCCCTCGAGGTCGCGGCCGTAGGCGAAGCCGCCCCACACGGCGTACACCTCGGCCAGGTCGGCGTCGTCGCGCCAGTTGCGGCTGTCGATCAGCGGCAGCAGGCCGGCCCCGTACGCGCCCGGGGCCGATCCGAAGATCCGCATCGTCGCCCGGCGCTCGTCGCCGCCGGTCGCGGCCACGTGGGCGCGTACGTAGTTGTCCTCGTGCGGCTCGTCCAGCCCGGCGGCCAGCCGTACGGCGTCGTCCAGCATGGCCACCACGTGCGGGAACGCGTCGCGGAAAAAACCGCTGATGCGGACCGTCACGTCGATCCGCGGGCGGCCCAGCTCCGCGAGCGGGATCGGCTCCAGGTTCGTGACCCGGCGTGACGCCTCGTCCCATACGGGGCGGATGCCCAGCAGGGCCAGCACCTCGGCCACGTCGTCGCCCGCCGTGCGCATCGCGCTCGTGCCCCAGACGGACAAACCAGCCGAACGCGGCCAGTCGCCGGTGTCGGCGCGGTAGCGCTCCAGCAGCGAATCCGCCATCGCCTGGCCCGTCTCCCAGGCCAGGCGGCTGGGCACCGCCCGGGGGTCGACCGAGTAGAAGTTGCGGCCGGTCGGCAGGACGTTGATCAGGCCGCGCAGCGGCGATCCGCTCGGCCCGGCCGGCACGTACCCGCCGTTCAGGGCATGGAGGACGTTATCCAGTTCGTCGGTGGTACGGGCCAGGCGCGGGACGACTTCGGCGGCGGCGAAGGCGAGAATCCGCGTCACGAGCTCCACCCGCTCGGCGGCGCCGCCTTCCGCAAGCCCGGCCGCGCCGTCCGGAGCCTCATCCGCGTCGGGGTGCGCCCCGACGGTGCGGGCGACCTCCGCCGCCGCCTCCACCGCCCATCCCCGCGCCTCCATCCCCTCCACCAGAGCGCGGGCGGTCGCCTCGGCCCGGTCCACGACCGCGACCCCGGCCGTCCCGTCCTCGGCCAGCCCGAGGGCCTCGCGCAGGCCGGGGAGGGATTCGCGGCCTGCCCACATCTGCCTGGCCCGCAGCATCGCCAGCACCAGATCCACCCGGACCGAACCGGCAGGCGCCTGCCCGAGCACGTGCAGGCCGTCGCGGATCTGCGCGTCCTTGACCTCGCACAGCCACCCGTCCACGTGCAGCAGGAAATCGTCGAACTCGGTGTCGTGCGGCCGATCCGCCAGCCCCAGATCGTGATCGAGCCGCGCCGCCTGGATCAGCGTCCAGATCTGCGCCCGGATCGCGGGCAGCTTGGCCGGGTCCATGGCGGCGATCGAGGCGTGCTCGTCCAGGAGCTGCTCCAGCCGGGCGATGTCCCCGTACGTCTCCGCCCGCGCCATCGGCGGCACCATGTGGTCCACCAGCACCGCGTGCGCCCGCCGCTTGGCCTGCGTGCCCTCGCCCGGGTCGTTCACCAGGAACGGGTAGATCAGCGGCAGGTCGCCGATGGCCGCGTCGGTGCCGCACGAGGCGGACATGCCCGCCGACTTGCCCGGCAGCCACTCCAGGTTGCCGTGCTTGCCCACATGCACCATCGCGTGCGCGCCGGAGCCCGCGAATTCGGCCGACAGCCAGCGGTAGGCGGCCAGGTAGTGGTGGCTGGGCGGCAGGTCGGGGTCGTGGTAGATCGCGATCGGGTTGTCGCCGAAGCCGCGCGGCGGCTGCACCATCACCACCACATTCCCGGCCCGCAGCGCGGCCAGGACGATGTCGCCGTCGTGGACGAACAGCTCGCCCGGGGGCGGTCCCCAGTGCCGCTCGATCTCGGCTCGGAGGTCGTCGGGGAGGGTTCGGTACCAGCGTTCGTACGAGGTGGCGGAGATGCGTACCGGATTGCCCGCCAGATGCTCCTCGGTCAGCCAGTCCTGGTCCTGGCCGCCCGCGGCGATCAGCGCGTGGATGAGCGCGTCACCGTCCTGCTCGGCCACGCCGGGAAAGCCTTCGCCCAGGTCGTAGCCCGACTCGGCGAGCCGGGCCAGCAGGCGTACGGTGCTGGCCGGGGTGTCCAGGCCGACCGCGTTGCCCACCCGGGAGTGCTTGGTCGGGTACGCCGACAACATCACGACCAGCCGCCGCTCGGCAGGCGGAGTGTGCCTGAGCAGGCCGTGCCGCACCGCGATGCCCGCCACCCGGGCAGCCCGCTCGGCGTCGGCGACGTAGACGGTCAGCCCGTCCCGATCGATCTCCTTGAACGAGAACGGGACGGTGATGATGCGCCCGTCGAACTCGGGGATGGCCACCTGCGAGGCGGCGTCCAGGGGTGAGAGGCCGTCGTCGTTCTCGTTCCACGCCTGCCGGCTGGTGGTCAGGCAGAGCCCCTGCAGGATCGGCACGTCGAGCGCGGCCAGCGCGCCCACGTCCCACGCCTCGTCGTCGCCGCCCGCGCCCGCGGTGGCCGGACGCGAGCCGCCCGCCGCGAGCACGGTCACCACCAGCGCGTCGGCGGCCCGCAGCGTGTCGAGCAGCTCGGGGTCGGCGGTCCGTAAGGAGGAGCAGAAGACCGGCAGCGCCTGACCGCCCGCCTCCTCGACGGCGGCGCAGAGCGTCTCGACGAACGCGGTGTTGCCCGCCATGTGATGCGCCCGGTAGTACAGCACGCCGATCACGGGTCCCCGCCGCGACCTCGCCTCGCGCTCCAGCAGCCCCCAGGAGGGCGTGGGCGCGGGCGGCGCGAATCCACGCCCGGTCAGCAGGACGGTGTCCGACAGGAAGGCGTGCAGCTCGGCCAGGTTGGCGGGCCCGCCGTGCGCGAGGTACGCGTGCGCGTCGGCGCAGACGCCGCCGCTCACCGTGGACAGCTCCATCAGCTCGGCGTCCGGCGCCTGCTCGCCGCCCAGCACCACGACGGGACGAGGCCCGGCCAGCAGCGCGTCGAGCCCTTCCGCCCAGGCGCGGCGGCCGCCGAGCAGGCGCACCACCACCAGGTCGGCGCCCTCCAGCAGGCCGGGCAGGTCATCGGGGTCCAGCCTGGCCGGGTTGCCGAGGTGGTAGGCCGCACGGCTGGCGCGGGCGCTCAGCAGGTCGGTGTCGGAGGTCGAGAGCAGCAGGACGGTACGGGTGTCCCCAGACACGGCGCAATCCTCCCTCGGGGTCCTCGCCCCGGTCGCGGGTGTTGCGACGGCAGGAGTCTCCTGGCTCCCGGATCGCCGCTCACCCCGGCCTTCCCGCCCGTCGCCGGGCAGTGGCCTGCGGTGGGGTTCGCTCCCCGGTCACAGTGGCGGGACCGCGCCGGATTCGCACCGGCTTCCTCCCTTTGCCATCGTCTACCGAGGAGCCTACGACAGAAGAGACCCCCGCCAGAACTGGCGTTAGCATCCTCTTCGTGTCCATAGCCGACATAGAAGCCGACATATCCGGAACCGCCGGGCGTGCGCGCCCCGACGCCTGCCCCGGCGCGCTCCAGGTGCACGAGGCCGCCGACGGGCCTCTCGCCCGCGTCCGCCTGCCCGGCGGCGCGATCTCCGCCGGGCAGCTCCGCGAGCTGGCGTCCTGCGCTGTGGACCTGGGCTCAGGCGTGATCGAGCTGACGTCTCGGGCGAACGTCCAGGTGCGGGGACTGCGATCGCCGGCCGCCTTCGCCGAGCGGATCGCGGCCGCGGGACTGCTGCCGTCGGCGGCGCACGAGCGCGTACGCAACATCGTCGCCTCGCCACTCGGCGGCCGCATCGGGCTCCTGGGCACGCAGCCCCTGGTGGAGGCCCTGGACCTGGCTTTGTGCGCGCGGCCCCGGCTGGCTGAGCTGCCGGGGCGGTTCCTGTTCGCGGTGGACGACGGGACGGGGGACACGCGGGCTCTCGGGGCCGACGTCACGTTCATGCCTGGGGCCACGGGCGGCCGGCTGCTGCTCGCGGGCTGCGACGCCGGCCTGACGGTGCCGGTGGGATCAGCGGTCCAGCACCTGATCGCCGCCGCCGAGGTCTTCCTCGACGAGCGGGAACGCGGGCTCTCCGACCGCGACCGGGCGGCGTGGCGGATCGCGGACCTGGAGGACGGCGGGGCCCGGATCGCCGAACGCCTCCGCGCCACCGGCACCGTGTCCCGCCCGCAGGCGGATGCGGACCCGAACCCCCGGCCCGCCGCATCGGCACGACCGCCTCAGGACGGCGGGCCGGGGGCGTTCGAGCGGCACGCGGGACGCATCGCGCAACAGGACGGCCGCGTGGCGCTGGAGGCCGTGGTGCCGCTCGGGCGCCTTTCCCCCGCCCAGGCGCACGCCATCGCCGACGCGGCGACGTCCGCCGACCAGGCGGCCGCGCCCACGTCCGGCGTCGAGGCGGGCGACTCGACCGGCGCGGCCTCCACGGGCGACGGCGTGCCCATCCGGTTCACCCCGTGGCGGACCGTCGTGCTGCTGGACCTGGCACCCACGGCAGCGGACCGGGCGGCACAGGCGCTGGAGACGGCCGGGCTGGCGACCGACCCCGGATCGCCCTGGGCCGGGGTGAGCGCGTGCACCGGCCGTCCCGGATGCGCGAAATCGCTGGCCGACGTGCAGGAGGACGCAAGGCGCTGGGTGGCGGCTCTGGACGGCCCGCCCCCGGCACCCGTGCACTGGGCCGGTTGCGAGCGGCGGTGCGGGCTCCCGCGTGGCCGGGTCGTCCAGATGGTGGCCACCGCCACCGGATACGAGGAAAGGCATCAGTGACCGACTACATCCGCGACGGCGCCGAGATCTACCGGCGCTCGTTCGCGACCATCCGCGCTGAGACCGATCTCACCGGGATGCCCCCGGACGTGGCCCAGGTCGCGGTACGGATGATCCACGCCTGCGGCATGACCGACCTCGTCACCGACCTCGCCTGGTCGCCCCAGGTCGTGTCCGCGGCCCGCGCGGCGATGCGTGGCGGCGCGCCCATCCTGTGCGACGCCATGATGGTCGCATCCGGCGTGACCAGACGGAGGCTGCCGGCAGCCAATGACGTCGTGTGCACGTTACAAGATCCACGAGTGCCTGAGCTGGCCGAACGCCTCGGGACCACGCGCAGCGCCGCCGCCCTGGAGTTGTGGCGCGACCGCCTGGACGGCGCGGTGGTGGCCATGGGCAACGCGCCGACCGCGCTGTTCCGGCTGCTGGAACTGGTCGCCGAGGGCGCGGGCCGGCCGGCGGCGGTGCTCGGCGTGCCGGTCGGCTTCATCGGCGCGTCCGAGTCCAAGCGAGCCCTGGCGGACAGCGACCTGGAATACCTGGTGGTGCACGGGCGCCGCGGCGGCAGTGCGATGACGGCGGCGGCGGTCAACGCCATCGCGAACGAAACGGAGTGACGGCGATGACGGGACGGCTGTACGGGGTCGGACTGGGCCCGGGCGATCCGGAGCTGGTCACGGTCAAGACGGCCCGGCTGATCGGCGAGGCGGACGTGATCGCGTACCACGCCGCCAGGCACGGCCGCAGCATCGCCCGCTCGATCGCCCTGCCGTACATGCGGGAAGGCCAGATCGAGGAGCTCCTGCTCTACCCGCTGACCACGGAGACCACCGACCACCCCGGCGGGTACCAGGGCGCGCTCGACGACTTCTACGCCGACTGCGCGGAACGCCTGGCCGCGCACCTGGACGCGGGCCGGACCGTGGTCGTGCTGAGCGAGGGCGACCCGCTGTTCTACGGCTCCTACATGCACATGCACAAGCGGCTCGCCCACCGCTACCCGACCGAGGTGGTGCCCGGCGTGACCTCGGTCAGCGCCGCCTCCGCCGTGCTGGGACGGCCGCTGGTGGAGCGGGACGAGGTGCTGACCGTGCTGCCGGGCACTCTGCCCGCCGAGGCGCTGGCCGAGCGGCTGCGCGGTACCGACTCGGCAGCGGTGCTGAAGCTGGGCAGGACGTTCGAGAAGGTCCGCGACGCCCTGGCGGAGGCCGGGCGGCTGGACGACGCCTGGTACGTCGAGCGCGCCACCATGGGCGCCGAGCGTGTCGCGCCGCTCAAGGACGTGGACCCCGACGGCGTCCCGTACTTCTCGCTGGCCCTGCTCGCCAGCCCGGCCGAGCGGACCTTCGTCGCCGAGCCGCCGGCGACGGAGGGGCGGGGCGAGGTGGCCGTGGTGGGGCTGGGCCCGGCGGGTCGGCCGTGGCTCACGCCGGAGGCGCAGGAGGCGCTGGCGGCGGCGACCGACCTGGTCGGGTACGGCCCGTACGTGGACCGGGTGGCGCCGAACCCGCGACAGCGCCGCCACCGCACCGACAACCGGGTCGAGGCCGAGCGCGCCAGGCACGCGCTTGAGCTGGCCAGGGGCGGCGCGCGGGTGGCCGTGGTGTCGTCGGGCGATCCGGGCGTGTTCGCGATGGCCAGCGCGGTGCTGGAGGAGGCGGCGGCCGGGTTCCCCGACGTGCCGGTGCGGATCGTGCCCGGGCTGACCGCGGCCCAGGCGGTGGCGAGCAGGGCGGGTGCGCCGCTCGGCCACGACTACTGCGTGCTGTCGCTGTCCGACCTGCTCAAGCCGTGGGAGGTGGTGGCCGATCGGCTGGCCGCCGCGGCGCGGGCGGATCTGGTGCTGGCGCTGTACAACCCGGCCTCGCGCAGCCGTACGTGGCAGCTCGGCGCGGCCCGGGACGTGCTGCTCGAACACCGCGACCCCGGCACACCCGTGGTGATCGGACGCGACGTGGGCGGGGCCGAGGAGAGCGTCACCGTCACGACGCTCGGCGAGCTGGACACCTCGCAGGTGGACATGCGCTGCCTGCTGATCGTCGGGTCGTCGACGACGAAGGTGACGGATCGCGGCGTCGTCTACACGCCGCGCCGCTATTCCTGAGCCCAGGCGGCCGCGGCCGCCACGGTGTCCACCAGCCGGACGCCGGGCGGCAGCGGCGGCCGGTTCACCATGATCACCGGTAGGCCGAGCTCGCGGGCGGCGACGAGCTTGGCGGCGGTCAGCCGGCCGCCGCTGTCCTTGGTGACCAGCACGTCCAGACGGTGCTCGCGGATGAGGGCCAGCTCGCCGTCGACGGTGTAGGGACCGCGGTCGAGCAGCACGTGGACGTCGTCCGGGACCGGCGGCTCCGGCGGATCGACCGACCTGGCCAGCAGCCACACGCCGGGCAGCCCCGTGAAGACCGGCAGGCTCCGCCGCCCGGTGGTGAGGAACACCCGCATCGGGGCGCGCAACCGGGCCGCGGCCTCGTGCAGGGACGCGACCCGCTGCCAGGAGTCTCCCGGCCCCTCCTGCCAGCCCGGCCGGCGCAGGACCAGCAGCGGCACGCCCGACCTCGCCGCCGCCTCGGCCGCCGACGCGGTCATCCGCGCCGCGAAGGGGTGGGTGGCGTCCACCATGGCGTCGATCTTCTCGCCGGCCAGGAAAGCCTCCAGCCCGGCCGCCCCTCCGAACCCACCCTGCCGCACCTCGCCCACCGGCAGGCGCGGCTTGCTCACCCGCCCGGCCAGCGACGACACGACGTGGACGCCGGGATCGGCGATCAGCTCGGCGGCCAGCGCCCGCGCCTCGGCCGTGCCACCCAGGATCAGGACCCGCTTCACGCCATGATCCCGCGCGTTCCCGGGCTCAGGACCCGCCTCATGCCCGTGCCCTCTCCGAGCTGTAGAGATGGCTGTCGGGGAACTGCGACGCCGACAACACCCGCCCGACGACGATCACGGCCGTCCGCCGGATCCCCGCCTCTCGGACCTTCCCGGCGATGTCCGCCAGCGTGCCGCGCAGGACGACCTCGTCGGCCCGGCTCGCCCGCGCCACCACCGCGACCGGGCAGTCGGACCCGTACGCGGGCAGCAGCTCCGCCACCACCGCGTCGATCCGCTGCACGGCCAGGTGCAGCACCATCGTGGCCCGGCTCGCGCCCAGCGTGGCCAGGTCCTCGCCCTCGGGCATCGGCGTGGCCCGTGCCGACGTGCGGGTCAGGATGACCGTCTGGCCGACGCCGGGCACGGTCAGCTCCCTGCTCAGCGCGGCCGCCGCCGCCGCGAACGCCGGCACCCCCGGCACCACCTCGTACGGCACCCCGAGCGCGTCCAGCCTGCGCATCTGCTCGGCCACCGCGCTGAACACCGACGGGTCCCCGGAATGCAGGCGCGCCACGTCCAGCCCGGCGCGGTGCGCGGTGAGCAGCTCCGCCACGATCTCGTCCAGCGTCAGGTTCGCCGTGTCCACCAGCCTGGCCCCCGCCGGGCAGGACTCCAGCAGCTCACGGGGCACCAGCGAGCCCGCGTACAGGCACACCGGCGACGACTCCAGCCGCCGCAGCCCGCGCAGCGTGATCAGGTCCGCGGCGCCGGGGCCCGCCCCGATGAAGTACACGGTCACGGCACGTCCTCCCTGGTGATCGACCACACGGTCACGGGCATCGCGGCCCGCCAGCCGGTGAACCCGCCGACGGGCGAGGCCCGCTGCACGGCCAGGCGCACCAGATCGCCGCCGAGCTTGGCGTACCAAGCGGCGAGCACGGCCTCCGACTCCACGGTGACGGCGTTCACCACGAGTCTGCCGCCCGGCCGCAGCGCCGCCCAGCAGGTCTCCAGCATCCCGGGCACGGTGGCGCCGCCGCCGACGAACACCGCGTCCGGCGCGGCCAGCCCCGCCAGCGCCTCGGGCGCCCTGCCCTCCACGACCCGCAACGACGGCACCCCGAGCCGGTCGGCGTTGCGGCGGACGGCGGCGGCCCGGTCCGCCCGGCTCTCGACCGCCACGGCGGCGTTCGAGGGGTGGCTGCGCATCCACTCGATGGCGATGCTGCCCGCGCCCGCGCCGACGTCCCACAGCAGCTCCCCGGGCAGCGGCGCCAGCCGCGACAGGCTGACGGCCCTGACCTCCCGCTTGGTGAGCTGCCCGTCGTGCTCGAACGCCGCGTCCGGCAGCCCGGGAACGCGGGCGAGCGGCTCGGCGCCGTGACCGGCGACGCACTCGAGGGCGATCACGTTCAGAGCGGACGGCACGGTGCCCGCCTCGGACGACGAGATCCCGGCCCACGCCTCGGCCGTTCCTCCCCGGATCGACTCCGATGCCGCGCCGAGATCCGACAGGACCGTCATCGGGCTCGGTCCGTACCCGAGCCCGATCACCAGTCCCGCGACAAGAGACGGGCCGGCCCCCAGCACGAGGACGCGCCGCCCGGGCAGGATCGCGGCGTTCAGCGCGGCCGGCGGACGCCCCACCAGGCTGACCACGTCCACCTGCTCCACCGGCCACCCCAGCCGCGCGCACGCCAGCGACAACGACGACAGATGCGGGATCACCTGGACCCGCGCCGCACCCAGCAGCCGCACCAGCGTGGAGCCGATGCCGTAGAACATCGGATCGCCGCTGGCCAGCACGCACACCTCGCGCCCGGTGTACCGCTCCACGAGCCCGGGCAGCGCCGGGAGCAGCGGCGACGGCCACGCCACCCGTTCGGCGGCGGAGGGCACGAGGTCGAGCTGCCGCGCGGACCCCATGAGCACCTCGGCGGCCTCCAG
Organism: Nonomuraea sp. NPDC049480; assembly: GCF_044465905.1. Classification (NCBI taxonomy): domain Bacteria; kingdom Bacillati; phylum Actinomycetota; class Actinomycetes; order Streptosporangiales; family Streptosporangiaceae; genus Nonomuraea; species Nonomuraea sp. NPDC049480. The sequence continues at coordinate 141,212 of NZ_JBITMD010000020.1, read as the reverse complement.
CGCCCGCCGCGCCCCGGCGGACAGCCCGTCCCAGCCGTCCGCCCCGATGCCGACGACGGTGATCACACGTTGCCCAGCACGCGCGTCACCTGGATCTCCACCACCACCCGCGCCGGGTTGGGCCGGGGCGGCTTGTAGCGGGCGGCGTAGCGGCGCTCGGCGTCCGCCACCTGCTCCGGCTCGGTACGCAGCACGGCCCGCCCCTCCAGCGTCGACCACCACCGGCCGTCCACCTGGCAGAGCGCGACCAGCGCGCCGGACGCGCCGATGAGCCTGGCCTTGTACGAGTTCCCCGACGTGATCACCCGGGCGACGCCGGTCTCCAGATCCAGGGTCGCGCCCACCGGCACGACGTGCGGCGGCCCGCTTGGACGCGCCGTGGACAGCGTGCACAGGTGCCGCTCCTGCCAGAACGCGGCGAACACGGCGCCCTGCTCGACCAGGTTCACGAGCCTCCTTGGGTGATTTGCGAGGCATATCGTATAACCGCAGGTCTGGCAGACTCATGCGGGTGAAGCGGCTACTCGTCATCGGCATCGGCGCCGGTGATCCCGACCATCTCACCCTCCAGGCGGCCAAGGCCATCGCCGCCGCCGACGTGTTCTTCATCGTCGACAAGGGCGAGGTCAAGCAGGACCTGATACGCCTCCGGCTGGACCTGATCGAGCGGCACGGCCGCCCGCCGTACCGGATCGCCGAGGCGCGCGACCCCGAGCGCGATCGCACCACCCCCGGCCCGGCCTATGCCGCCGCGGTCGAGGACTGGCGCTCCCGCCGCGCGCTGGCCTGCGAGTCGCTCATCCGCGACGAACTGGCCGAGGACCAGACCGGGGCGTTCCTGGTGTGGGGCGACCCCGGCGTGTACGACAGCACGCTGGCCATCGTCGAAGACATCCTGAGCCGCGGAAACGTCACCTTCGACTACGAGGTGATCCCCGGCATCAGCAGCGTGGCCGCGCTGACCGCCCGCCACCGCACCAGCCTCACCCAGGTCGGCAGGCCCGTGCACCTGACCACCGGCCGCCGCCTGGCCGAGGACGGCCCCACGGCCGACGACGTGGTGGTCATGCTGGACGCCCACTGCTCCTTCGCGGGCCTCGACGACTTCCACATCCACTGGGGCGCCTACCTGGGCACCCCCGACGAGATCCTGGTGTCCGGCCCGGTGGCCGAGGTCGGCGACCGCATCCGGGAGCTCCGCGCCGATGCCAGGGCCCGCAAGGGCTGGATCATGGACACGTACCTGCTGCGCCGCGTCCCTGACTCCGGCTAGGGTCGAAGTGATGGACATCACTCTGATCCAAGGCGACATCACCGAGCAGCAGGTGGACGCCATCGTGAACGCGGCCAACTCCTCGCTCATGGGTGGCGGGGGCGTGGACGGCGCGATCCACCGCCGCGGCGGGCCGGAGATCCTGGAGGATTGCAGGAAGTTGCGGGCCTCCCGCTACGGCAAGGGCCTGCCGACGGGCCAGGCGGTGGCGACGACGGCGGGCCGGCTTCCCGCCCGCTGGGTGATCCACACGGTGGGACCGGTCTACTCGAAGTCAGAGGACCGCTCGGCGCTGCTGGCCTCCTGCTACACGGAATCGCTACGCGTGGCCGACGAGCTGGAGGCCAGGTCGGTGGCCTTCCCCGCGATCTCGACCGGTGTCTACGGCTGGCCCATGGACGACGGGGCCCGCATCGCACTCGAGACGGTGCGGCAGGCGGACACGTCCGTCGAGGACGTCAGGTTCGTGCTCTTCGACAGCGCGGCCTACGCGGTGTTCGAGGCGCGGCTGAACGGCTAGCGGGACGACCACCGGCCAGTACGGCTCAACGCCTAGCGAGGATCGACCGCCGACCAGGGCAGTGTCAGCTCGCCGAGCCGCCACCTGGCCGGCCCGCCCAGCGGCGGCCGCGTCGGCACGGGCCAGGAGCCCGCCAGCGCCTGTACGGCCGCCAGCCACCGCTGCCGGGCCCCGTGCGCGCCGTAGGGCGCGCTGACCGCCCAGGCGCGGTCGAAGTCCCGCAGAAACGCATGGATCCGCTCGCCCGGGACATTCCGGTGGATGAGCGTCTTGGGCAGCCGGTCGGCCAGGTCGGAGGGCTGCTCGAAGGCGTCGAACCGGGCGGAGAACGTGATCGTCTCGGGCCCGCCGGACGACAGCCCCACCCAGACCGCCCGCCGCCCGTTCTCCGACGACGTCCCCTCGACCAGCACGCCATAAGGCGCCAGCCGGCCGCGCAGCACCTCCCAGTAGTGCCAGGCCTCCGACTCGGTGTACTGGCGCAGCACGTTGAACGCCCGGACCAGCACCGGCGGCCGGGACACGGGCAGCTCGAAGCCGCCGAGCCGGAAGCTCAGCCCCTCCCGCTCGTACGGCTTCGCCAGCGCCACCCTGGCCGGGTCGATCTCGATCCCCACCACCTCGACGCCGTGCGAGACCCGGCGCAGCCGGGTGAACAGCTCCAGCGTCGTGGCGTGCGAGGCTCCGTAGCCCAGGTCCACCACCAGCGGCCGGTCGACCGCCCGCAGCCGCCGCCCATGCACGGCCGCGATCCAGCGGTCGCAGCGCCGCAGCCGGTTGTGGGCGGTCGTTCCCCGCGTGACCGACCCGATGGGCCTGGTCACGTGACGCGGTGCACCTTGTGCTGTGCGGCCTGGGCGCGGGGGCGGATGATCATGCGGTCGACGTTCACGTGCGCGGGCCGCGTCACGCACCACGCGATGGCGTCGGCCACGTCGTCCGAGGTCAGCGGATCGGGCACGCCCTCGTACAAGCGGGCCGCGGCCGCCTCGTCCCCGCGGAACCTGTTGACCGCGAACCCTTCGCTCTTCACCATGCCCGGCGCGATCTCGACGACCCGCACCGGCTGCCCGACCAGCTCCAGCCGGAGCGTCTCGGTCATGGACGTCTGGGCGTGCTTGGCCGCGCAGTAGCCGCCCCCGCCCTCGTACGACACCAGTCCCGCCGTGGAGGTCAGCATCACCAGCACGCCGTCGCCCGATTCGACGAGCTTGGGCAGCAGCGCCTGGGTCATGCGCAGCGAACCGAGCACGTTCACCGTGTACATCTGCTGCCAGTCCGCCAGCCGCCCGTCGGCGACCGTTTCCAGGCCGAGCGCGCCGCCGGCGTTGTTGACCAGCACGTCGCAGCGCTCCAGCGAGGCCGCCAGCGCGTCCACCGACTCCTGCGAGGTCACGTCCAGCGTCATCGCCCTGATCAGCGGCTCGTCCGCGGCCAGCTTGTCCAGCCGCTCGCGCCGCCGCGCGGCCGCCACCACCTCATAGCCCTCGGCGGCGAGCCGGCGCGCCGTCGCCTCGCCGATCCCGCTGCTCGCCCCGGTCACCACAGCCGTCTTCCGCATGCACCTCATCCTGCCAGTCCCGCCCCAATCTGGGTTCCCCGCCCAGCCCCACATGGTCCGGCCCAGGTTGTCACCGCCTGTCGGGAATGTCGGAAAAATTTCCATGGTTGTAACGCTCTTGGAGGTGGTGTCGAGTGAGGCGACGACGGGTCGGCCGGGTCGCGACCATCAGCATGCACACATCGCCGCTGGACCAGCCCGGAACGGGCGACGCCGGAGGCATGAACGTGTACATCGTCGAGTCCGCCAAGCGGCTCGCCCAGCTCGGCGTGGAGGTGGAGATCTTCACCCGCGCCACCGCCCGCGACCTGCCTCCCGTGGCCGAGCTCGCCCCAGGCGTCCTGGTGAGGCACCTGACCGCGGGCCCGTACGAGGAGATGGACCGCGCCGACCTGCCCGCGCAGCTGTGCGCGTTCCTGTCGGAGGTGCTGCGCACCGAGGCCATGTACGACCCGGGCCGCTACGACGTCATCCACTCCCACTACTGGCTGTCCGGCCAGGTCGGCTGGCTGGCCAAGGAACGCTGGGGCGTGCCGCTGGTGCACACCATGCACACCATGGCCAAGGTCAAGAACCTCCTGCTCGCCGAGGGCGACGAGCCGGAGCCGCACGCCCGCGTGGTCGGCGAGGAGCAGGTCGTGCAGATCGCCGACCGCCTCGTCGCCAACACCGCCGACGAGGCCCATGAGCTCATGGACCTGTACGCCGCCCCCGAGGACCGCGTCGCCGTCGTCAATCCCGGCGTCAACCTCACCGTCTTCCAGCCCGGCTCCCAGGCCGCCGCCCGGCACCGCCTCGGCCTGCCGCTGGGTGCGCACGTGCTGCTGTTCGTGGGACGCATCCAGCCGCTCAAGGCCCCCGACGTGCTGCTGCGCGCCACCTCCAGGATGCTCATCGAGGACCCGTCGCTGCGCGAGCGCCTGGTCGTGGCCTGCGTCGGCGGCCCGTCGGGCAACGGCCTGGCCCGGCCGTCCATCCTCGCGGAACTGGCGGTGGAGCTGGGCATCTCCGACGTCGTACGTCTCATTCCCCCGGCTCCGCAAAATGAGCTCGCCGACTGGTACCGGGCGGCGTCGGTGACCGTCGTGCCCTCCTACAGCGAGTCGTTCGGCCTCGTCGCCCTGGAATCGCAGGCCTGCGGCACGCCCGTGGCCGCGGCCGCCGTCGGCGGGCTGCGCACCGCCGTACGGGACGGCGTCTCGGGCGTGCTCGTGGACGGCCACGACCCCGCCGAATGGGCGCGGACGCTGGACCGCCTCATCATCTCGCCGCACTGGCGGGACCACCTCTCGCAGGGCGCCCGCACCCACGCCGCCGCCTTCGGCTGGCAGGCCACCTCCGCGCGCCTCATGGAGGTGTACGCGGCCGCGATCGCCAACCTGCACAAGACGCCCGTGGCGGTCAATCTGTAACGTGCACTTCTATGCGCGATGTCGTCGAAGCCGCGCTCGAGGCCGCGGACGTCTCCTATGACGAGCCGCGGCCCGGGGCGTTCCTGGTGAAACTCCCGGGGCAGCACAAGCTCGCCACGATGACCTGGCTGATCGTGGGCGAACGCGTGCTCCACGTCGAGGCGTTCTTCTGCCGCCAGCCCGACGAGAACCACACCGAGTTCTACCGGTGGCTGCTGGAGAAGAACGGCTCCATGTACGGGGTGCACTTCTCCCTCGACGCCGTCGGCGACGTCTACCTCGTGGGCCGGCTCCCGCTCGCCGCCGTCACCGACGAGGAGGTGGACCGGCTGCTGGGCTGCGTGCTGACGTACGCCGACGACTGGTTCGACCGGGCGCTCGAGCTGGGCTTCGCCTCGTCGATCAGGCGCGAGTGGGAGTGGCGGGCCAAGCGCGGTGAGTCGCTGGCCAATCTGCAGGCGTTCGCCCGCTTCGCCGACCCGGACCGCTGAATCCGTACCATTAGGCACATGGCGACTTTGGTGCTGCTACGGCACGGCGAGAGTGACTGGAACGCGAAGGGGCTGTTCACCGGCTGGGTGGACGTGAGCCTCTCGGCCAAGGGCGAGGACGAGGCCCGCCGCGGGGGCAAGCTGCTCCTGGACGCCGGGGCGCGCCCGGACATCGTCCACACCAGCCTCTTGACCAGGGCCATCCAGACGGCCCAGCTGGCTCTGGCGGAGGCGGACCTGCTCTGGCTGCCGGTGAAGCGCAGCTGGCGGCTCAACGAGCGCCACTACGGGGCGCTGCAGGGCAAGAACAAGGCGCAGACCCGCGAGGAGTTCGGCGACGAGCAGTTCATGCTGTGGCGCCGCTCGTACGACGTGCCGCCGCCCCCGATCGCCGACGACGACGAATACTCCCAGGCCGGCGACCCCCGCTACGCCCTGCTCCCGCCGGAGCTGATGCCGCGGACGGAGTGCCTGAAGGACGTGGTCGACCGCATGCTGCCGTACTGGTACGACGAGATCGTGCCGGACCTTGCGGTCGGTCGCACAGTCCTGGTGGCCGCGCACGGCAACTCGCTGCGGGCCCTGGTGAAGCACCTGGACGGCGTCAGCGACGAGGACATCGCCGGACTCAACATCCCGACGGGGATCCCGCTGCGCTACGAGCTGGACGCCGAGTTCCGCCCGCTGAAGCGCGGCGGCGAATACCTCGACCCCGAGGCCGCCAAGGCCGCCATCGAGGCTGTGGCCAACCAGGGCCGCTGAGCTCGTCGTGAAGGTCGCGGCCCTGCAGGCGGACCTGACATGCGCCGCCGCCGGCGCCCTCCCGCAGGCACTGCGACGGTGCGCGCGGGAGGGCGTCGAGCTGCTCGTCCTCCCCGAGTGCTACTTCGGCGGCCTGCACAGCTCGGCGGCGGTCGTCCGCGACGGCCGGGTCCTCGGCGTCAGGTCTCGCTCGACGTTCATCGCCCGGGCGGTGGAGCACGACTGCTGGGTGATCACAGCCGACGTGGCGGGAACGTCAGGCGAGCGGGTGGCTGAGCAGCGTCACAGGCCGAGCCACGGGCTGAGGCCGCTCAGCCCGCGAGCGCCTTCCTCAGCACGTCGGCGCACTCCGCGGGCCGCGCGAGGAATCCGCCGTGATCGCCGGGGAACTCCACCGGCGGCGTGCCGAGCCGCTCGGCCAGCACGGCCGACGTCCGGTACGTGATCAGGTTGCCCGACTCCACCCCGACGCCGACCAGCACCCGGGCCGGTCCGGCGGTCAGCTTGGCGACGTCGGGCACGTAGCGGGTGGTGCCGCGCAGCTCGTGCGCGAAGAAGCGGGCGCTGTTGGCCAGGTCCTGGGCCGACGGCTCCCCGGGCGGCCCGGCGGGTGCGCCCTCGGCCTCCATGTCGAAGCCCGCGCTGATCATGAACTTCATCCACGCCGCCCCGACGCCCTCCCGCTCGTGGGTCTCGATGATGTCCTCGACCACGGCCCGCCGCTCGGCGGCGTCGGGCAGCAGTTCCAGGACGGGAGGCTCGTGCGCGACCAGCGTACGCACCCGGCGCGGATGCCGCTCCACCAGCGCGAGCCCGGTCACCGCGCCGCCGCTGCTGCCGAACACGTCGGCCGACTCCGCGCCCAGGGCGTCCATGATGGCGGCGACGTCGTCGGCCCGCAGCTCGGGCGTGGAGTCCTGCCCGGGGTCGTCAAGGGTGCTGTTCGAGATGCCGCGCGGGTCGAGCGTGACCACGGTGTGGTCGCCCGCGAGCGCGTCGGCGAACGGCGCGAAGGCCTCGGCGTCCATCGGTGATCCGATGACGAACAGCAGCGGGCCCGCGCCGCGGACCTCGTAGTGCAGGCGCGCGCCGGGTACGTGAAGGGTGTGAGTGGTGGGCATGCCGGTCGTCCTTCCTGGAATGAGTCGTGCGCAGGTAGGACTCCCGGTGCCGGCCGGAATCGTCGCGGCCGGCGGAAATCATGCCGGCCGGGTGCCGGTCACCAGGTAGACGACGTCCTGAGCGACCCGTACCGCGTGGTCGGCGTACCGCTCGTAGTAGCGCCCGATGAGCGTGATGTCGATGGCCGCCTCCACCCCGTGCGGCCAGTCCTTGTCCAGGATGTTCCGGAACAACTTGCGGTGGAGCCGGTCCATCGCGTCGTCGTCCTGCTCCAGCTCCAGCGCCGACTCCACGTCCTTGGACGCCACGCAGCCGCCGGCCTTGGTGACGAGGGTCTCCGCGATCTGGCCCATCTCCAGGATCGTGGAGCGCATCTGTGCCGGGATCGCCGAGTCGGGGTGGCGCAGGCGGGCGACCTTGGCGACGTGGACGGCCAGGTCGCCCATGCGCTCCAGGTCGGTCCCCATGCGCAGTGCGGTGATGATGGTCCGCAGGTCCACCGCGACCGGTTGCTGCCTGGCCATCAGGTCGAAGATCGTCGACTCGACCTCGGCGAACGTCGCGTTCACCTCGTCGTCGCGGGAGATGACGCTTTCCGCGAGCGGGAGGTCCGAGTCGAGGAGGGCCGTGGTGGCACGGGAGATGGCCGACCGGACAAGCCTGGTCATCTCGACCAGCTTGTCGTTGAGCCCGTCGAGTTCTTCATGGTATGCGTCGCGCATGTCGTCACCGTACGGCCCGGTCGATGAACGAACTCCAACAGGTAAATGAACTTTCCAGGAAAGGGACGTTCATCCCCTGATGAGGGGGTCTGTCCCTGGGGAAGTGCCGCCTACCATCGGAGACATGAGTGAGTTGGCCATGAGCGTCGCGGCCTTGGCCGGGTTCGCCGTGGGGGCCCTGGCGGTCTTGTTCTACCGAAACCAGATCGAGGCTCCGAGCCGCATCGTCGAGACCGACGGCGTGGAGACCGGGGCGGCGCTGCCGCAGGGTGTCGCCTCCGTCCTCGCGGTGTTGCCCTCGTCGGCCGTGGTGCTCGACGCGCACGACCGCGTGCTGCGCGCCAGCTCGGCGGCGCGGGCGTTCGGGCTGGTCAAGGGCGAGCGGCTGATGGCCGCCGAACTGCTCGCGCTGGCCCGGCAGGTACGCCGCGACGGCGAGATCCGCGAGAGCGAGATCGACGTCGCCGGGCACAAGTTCGGCCAGGAAACCACCAACTTCGCCGTCCGCGTGGCGCCACTCGGCACTTACGGCCAGGTGCTGGTGCTCGCCGAGGACCAGACCGAGCGGCGCCGGGTCGAGGCCGTGCGCCGCGACTTCGTCGCCAATGTCAGCCACGAGCTGAAGACCCCGGTCGGCGCGCTGAGCCTGCTGGCCGAGACCATCCAGGACGCCGCCGACGACCCCGAGGCGGTGACCCGCTTCGCGGGCCGCATGCAGCACGAGGCGGCCCGGCTCAACTACCTGGTCCAGGACCTGATCACACTCAGCAGGATCCAGGGCGCCGAGCCCATCCCGACCCCGGGCCAGGTCTCGATCGACGAGGCCATCCACGACGCGATCGACCACTGCAACACCAAGGCCGCCGCCAAGGACATCGCGCTCGTCTCCGGCGGCGTCGAGGGCCTGCGCATCTGGGGCGACGACGAGCTGCTCGTCACCGCGCTGCGCAACCTGATCGACAACGCCGTCGCCTACAGCCCCGAGCACACGAGGGTGGTGGTCAGCGTCCGCCCCGCGAACGACTCCGTGGAGATCAGCGTCAGCGACCAGGGCATCGGCATCCCCGAGGAGGCGCTGGAACGCATCTTCGAGCGCTTCTTCCGCGTCGACGCGGCCAGATCCCGGGCGACCGGCGGCACCGGGCTCGGGCTCGCTATCGTCAAGCACGTCGCCGCGGCGCACGCCGGCGAGGTGTCCGTCTGGAGCAAGGAAGGTTCCGGCTCCACCTTCACGCTCCGCCTGCCCGCCTTCGGCGGCACGGCGGTGGCAGTACCACCCTCGATTCCCCTGGAGGCAGCCCGTGACTGAGCGGAGCGAAGGAACAATGAGACACATCACCCTTCGAGGCACGAGGCCGGCGAAGGAGGACTCATGACTCGAGTCCTTGTTGTCGAAGACGAGGAGTCCTTTTCCGACGCTCTCTCCTACATGCTGCGCAAGGAGGGCTTCGAGGTGTCGGTCGCGGCGACCGGGCCCGAGGCGCTCGACACGTTCGACCGCAATGGCGCTGATCTGGTGCTGCTCGACCTGATGCTGCCCGGTCTGCCCGGTACGGAGGTGTGCCGCTCCCTCCGGCAACGCTCCAAGGTTCCGGTGATCATGCTGACGGCCAAGGACAGCGAGATCGACAAGGTCGTGGGCCTGGAGCTGGGCGCCGACGACTACGTCACCAAGCCGTTCTCCTCACGTGAGCTGGTGGCCCGCATCAGGGCGGTGCTGCGCCGCCAGGGTGACGTCGTGGAGGAGCTGGAGACCGCGGTGCTGGCCGTCGGGCCGGTGCGCATGGACGTCGACCGGCACGTCGTGGCCGTGCGCGGGGAGCAGGTGCAGCTGCCGCTGAAGGAGTTCGAGCTGCTGGAGGTCCTGCTGCGCAACGCCGGCCGGGTGCTCACCCGTGGCCAGCTCATCGACCGCGTCTGGGGCGCCGACTACGTGGGCGACACCAAGACCCTGGACGTCCACGTGAAGCGCCTGCGCGCCAAGATCGAGGCCGACCCGTCCAACCCGCGCTGCATCCTCACCGTGCGCGGCCTGGGCTACAAGTTCGACGCGGTGGAAGACTGACGAACCCTTGTTCCGGTACGCGGTTCGCCGTACCGGAACAAGGGTTCTGCCATGTCTTAGTGAGACTCGTCCGCGTGCGCGGTCGGCGTCGGCGTCGCAGTGGGCGTGGGAGCCGGGGTGGCGCCCGGGGCCGGGGGGTAGGCCGCGAATTCGCGGCTGCGCGTGACCACAGGCACGTTCATGGACACGGTCCCGGCGTTGGCGAACGTGAGGTCCAGCTTGATGCTCTCGCCGCCCCTGAGGCTCTTGGGGATCGATTCGAGCATGAGCTGCGGGCTGGGCTTGCCGGTGTTGACGAGCTGGTTGCCGGGAAGCTGGATCGAGCCCGTGATCTTCACCGTGCCCATGGTCCCGGCGGAGACCGCTTTCAGGGTGTCGGGCGTGCCGGACGTGTTGAGGATGTTGAGGTAGATCGGGGCGGAGCCGCGCCACGGGAGCTGGGCCCCCGGGTCCGGGCCGAGAATGAACGCCTGTGGGATGTGAATGCCGCGAGTGCCGTAGGCGCCCTTATCGATCAAGACTTGCGCCTCGTTCGGGGCGTAGGGCTGGTTGGTGGTGGCATCGAATCCAGCCCCGCAGCCGGCCAGCACGGGGGCTGCCAAGAACGCGGCGGCTACGACAATCCAGCGACGGCTGGTCACGGGCGGGTTCTCCTTGGTCTTGCGCATGCGTGTAGGGCAGCGCCCACCATATCGACCTGAATCCATGGTCATATCCACACCCCCGCAGGTCATTCGCTATGTCCGGAAAGGAGATTCATAGAGTTGACCGATTGTCAAGCCCTAATATGCGGCCTTGACCTGCAGTTATGATGATTTCACTGTTCCGGGAGCCTGTGGATGCGTGGTACTCTGGAGTACAGCGGAAGGGGTACTTGTCACATGACTTTCCAGGTCGGCGACACTGTCGTCTACCCCCACCATGGGGCTGCTCGGATCGAAGCAATCACCAAGCGATCCATCAAGGGTGAGGAAAAGACCTACCTGGTGCTCAAGGTCGACAAGGGCGACCTTACCGTCCAGGTGCCAGCTGAAAACGCAGAACTCGTCGGTGTGCGCGATGTTGTCGGCCAGGAAGGCCTTGAGCGGGTTTTCGACGTCCTACGGATGCCGCACACGGAAGAGCCGACCAACTGGTCTCGTCGCTACAAGGCCAATCTGGAGAAGCTCGCGTCCGGCGATGTGAACAAGGTCGCCGAGGTCGTTCGGGACCTGTGGCGGAGGGACCGCGAGCGCGGGCTTTCCGCGGGCGAGAAGCGCATGCTCGCCAAGGCGCGGCAGATCCTGGTCAGTGAGTTGGCCCTGGCCGAGAAGACCAATGAGGACAAGGCGGAAGCCCTGCTCGACGAGGTTCTCAACTCCTGAGCGCGAATTTTCCACGGGTGGGCGTCGGAGTCGACGTCCACCCGTTCGCTTCGGATGCCTCGGGGCGCGAGCTCAACCTGGCCGGGCTGCACTGGCCGGGCGAGATCGGGCTCGAGGGCCACTCTGACGGCGACGCCGCCGCGCACGCGGCGTGTGACGCCTTGTTGTCCGCGGCCGGTCTGGGCGACCTGGGCCTGCTGTTCGGCACGTCCGACCCGCGTTGGGCGGGCGCTCCGGGCACCGTGCTGCTCGAGGAGACCGCGCGCCAGGTGCGCGCCGCGGGCTACGAGATCGGCAACGTGGCCATCCAGGTGATCGGCAACCGCCCCAAGTTGGCGCCGCGCCGTACGGAGGCCGAGAAGGCGCTCAGCGCCGCTCTGGGAGCGCCCGTGAGCGTCTCCGCCACCACCACCGACGGGCTGGGGCTGACTGGCCGCGGGGAGGGCATCGCGGCGATCGCGACCGCGTTGGTAGTCAACCTTTCCGCATAGCCGGGCGTCTTCTTTGCGGGATGCGTGAGGGTGTCCTGGCGGGTCGTCGCCTTAGCCCGCCTAGTTCGGAGGCGGCGGTTCGTCACTGGCGCGGTACGGGCCGCCGCCTTCCCTAATGGGTTGTTTGTCTGGTTCGGCGGGTAGTTCTCCCCAAGACATGTGGAACGTCTTCGGGGGGAGCTACACATGATCGGCGCGATTGTTTCCGCAGTCGTCATCGGCGCCATCGTCGGTGCGCTGGCCAGGATGCTGGTGCCCGGAAAGCAGAACATGTCCATCGGCCTGACCCTCGTGGTCGGCATCGTGGCAGCGCTGATCGGTACGCTGATCGCGCACGCGTTCGGCTGGGCCGACACGCGGGGGATCGACTGGATCGAGCACATACTCCAGCTCGCGCTCGCGATCGTAGGTGTGCTCCTCGTGACCAGAATGGGCATGGGGCGCGCCGGACGCACCCGTGGAACAACTCCCTGACCTGGTCGTACGTAAAGACGACGCATAATCGTCGTAGATCGGGTAGCGAACCTCCTCGTGGGAGTGAACCGCTCGCTCTCGCGGGGAGGTTTCATGTCATGACAATCCAATCCATCCTTGGCGCCATCGTGATTGGCGCCGTGATTGGCGCAATCGGTCGCCTGCTGCTTCCCGGCAGGCAGGCCATCGGGTGGATCCTCACCATCGTCGTCGGCATCGTGGCCGCCCTCCTTGGCACGCTGCTCGCGCAGGTGCTGGGTGTGGAGACGACGCCCGGTATCGACTGGATCGAGCTGGTGATGCAGGTGGTGCTGGCGATTGTCGGTGTCGGCCTGGTCGCCGGGCTCCGGCGGGGTACCAGCGTCTAGACGGAATACATCGGCATACATCGGCCCGCCCGGAAGAACTTCCGGGCGGGCCTTTCGTCACTCGTCGTCAGTCCTCCGGCGGGCGCGGAGTGCTGCGCAGGCGGCCCGACGGGGCCGGGGTGTCGTCGTGGATCACCGGGTGCGGGGCGGTGTCCGCTAACTCGTCCTCACTGCGGTCGTCGGCTCGTCCGGCCGCCTGGCGCTCCGTGGTGTCGGCGGACTCGGGGCCGTGGACCGGGTCGGGGACCTCGTCCGCGTAGACGGGGTGCGGCTGGGTGTCGGCGTCCCGGTCGTCGGGGCGCGGGTGGACGAGGACGTCGGTCGGCTTGACCCGATCGCCCCAGCGGACGGGGCGGGTCTTCGGCTCGGGAGCGGGACGCGGCTCCTCCGCGTCCTGGGGGGCGGCGGGCTCCGGGACGTCCTGGAGCCCGGGGACGTCCTGGACGGGCTCGTGGGCTGAATCCCGGCCCCGTGCGGGCTCTTCGGGGGTCTCCGCGTAGGGCTGGACGGCCTCTGAGAGCTCCTGGGACTCCTCGTAGAGGCGGGCGGTCACGTGGACCGGGGTGGTCCCGTGGACCGGCTCCTGGGCGTCCGCCGGCTCCTGCTCGGGCTCCTGGGGGCGGGAAGGCTCCGGGACGGGCGCTGGGGAACGGCCAGGCCCCGGCACGGGCGCTGGGGAACGGGCGGGCTCATGCGCCTGCTCCTGGGATGGAGCGGATTCGTAGGCCTGCTCCTCGGCGCGCCATTCGGCCACCTGTGCGGAGATCGGCGCGTCGTGGGCGGGAGCCGGCGGGTCGTGGGCGGGAACCCGTGGCCCGTCTCCTGGGACGTGCGTCTCCTGGGGCCGGATCGGCGGCTCGTGCGCCGGCACCGGAGGCGTCTCCGGGGCGGCGGTGGGGCCGACGAGCGGCGTGGACTCCATCACCGGCGCGGGCGCCCCGGTGACCAGAGGGGGCGGCGTCTCGGCCGGCCGGCCACGATGGAACGGCACGATGTCGGGCTCGGCCGTGCCGTCGTCCTCTCCGCCGTCAGGGCCCCGGTGGGCCTGCACGTGCTTGATCAGCAGCAGCCAGAGCCACAGCGCCACGGCCAGCATGACCCAGGGCGCCAGGGCCACGCCCACGGCCGCCTGCCGCACGTCGAACACGAACCGCACCGCCGTGGCCGCGTTCACCGCCGCGGCGGCCACGATGAGCAGGACGAGCACGAGCGCCGCCTGCAGGCGTACCAGCAACCGAGCGGTGCGCAGCAGCAGCACGCCGATCAGCGCGACCACGAGAAGGGCGTCGAAGGCCGCCGGATAGAGGAAAGCGAGATCCTGCCTGGCCTCGCCGGTGAGGGCCAGCGCACGCAGGTCGTCGAAGGAGAGCGCGCACGCGGCCCCGGCAAGGGCGGCGACCGCGAGCCCCGCCAGGGCGATGCCCAGGCGTCGGAGCACAGAGGGGGGAGTCACGTCCATGGCGGTTTCGAGCCTACAGAAGAATGGGATCGAGAACCGATCAAGGGAGAGACATGGCCGAGCTGCCGGAAGAAGCACGCAAACTCCTCGACGCCCCGAACTTCGCCACGGTGACCAGCCTCAACCCCGACGGCGGCCCGCAGTCGACGGTGGTGTGGATCCGCACGGACGGCGAGGACGTGCTCTTCTCGACCGCGAAGGGCCGCAGGAAGCCGCGTAACTTCGAGCGCGACCCGCGGGTGAGCCTGCTGGTCATCGACCCTGACGACCCGTACCGGTACGTGGAGGTGCGCGGGCGCGCGACCATGACGCCCGACCCCGAGGGCGCGCTCATCGAGGAGCTCTCGCAGAAGTACCGGGGCCAGTCATGGGAGGACAAGCCGGGCGTCGAACGGCTGATTGTCCGGATCCGGCCGGACAGGGTCACGTTGCGGAGCTGATTTGTCGACGTAATGACGCCGTACACGCGTTAACCTTGCGTTCGTGAGCCTGCACATCTACGACACCAGCACGCGCGCCATCCGTGAATTCGTTCCGGTCGAAGCCGGCCGGGCGTCGATTTACCTGTGTGGGGCCACGGTGCAGGCTCCTCCGCATATCGGGCATATCCGCTCGGGCGTGAATTTCGACGTGCTCCGGCGCTGGCTGGCGCGTTCCGGATATGACGTGATGTTCTGCCGCAACGTCACGGACATCGACGACAAGATCATCAGGGTCGCGGCCGGGGAGGGCGTGCCCTGGTTCGTGGTGGCCGAGCGCAACCAGCGGGCCTTCACGTGGGCGTACGACACTCTGGGCTGCCTGCCGCCGACGGTCGAGCCGCGGGCGACGGGGCACGTGCCTGAGATGATCACGCTGATGCAGCGGCTGATCGACCGCGGGCACGCATACGCCTCCGGCGGCGACGTCTACTTCGGCGTCCAGTCCTATGCCGACCGCTACGGCTCGCTCTCCAACCAGAAGGTGGAGAACATGCGGGCCGCGGCCGACACCGACGACGAGTCCTGCAAGCGCGACCCGCGCGACTTCGCCCTCTGGAAGGGCGAGAAGCCGGGCGAGCCGACCTGGCCGACCCCGTGGGGTCCCGGGCGTCCCGGCTGGCACCTGGAGTGCTCGGCCATGGCGACGAAATATCTCGGGCCGACGTTCGACATCCACGGCGGCGGGATCGACCTGATCTTCCCGCACCACGAGAACGAGATCGCCCAGTCCCAGGCGGCCGGCGACGGGTTCGCGCGCTACTGGATGCACAACGGGATGCTCAAGATCGGCACGGAGAAGATGAGCAAGTCGCTCGGCAACTCCCTGCTGATTCCCGAGATGGTGCAGAAGGTGCGCCCCGTCGAGCTGCGTTACTACCTGGCGGCGCCGCATTACCGCTCCTCGATCGACTACTCCGAGGAGGCGCTGCTGGAGGCGGCGGCCGCCTACCAGCGCATCGAGGGCTTCGTGACGCGCGCCGCCGAGGTGATCCACGACGTGGACGCGGACGCGCCGTTGCCGCAGGCGTTCGTCGACGCGCTCGACGACGACCTCGGCACGCCGCAGGCGCTGGCGGTCGTGCACGAGGTGGTGCGCGAGGGCAACGTGGCGCTGTCGCGGGGCGACAAGGAGGCCGTGGCGCGACTGCTGGCGGAGACGCAGAACATGCTGGACGTCCTCGGCCTCGACCCGCGCTCGCCACAGTGGCGGGGAGCCGGTTCGGACCTGGCGCCGGTGGTGGACGCGCTGGTGGCGGTGGCGCTGGAGCAGCGGAAGGCGGCTCGGGCGCGCAAGGACTACGAGGCGGCCGACGCGATCAGGAACCAGCTGGCGGCGGCGGGCATCACGGTGGAGGACACGCCGCAGGGGCCGCGCTGGGAGCTGGCCCGCTAGCCCTGTGCTTGGTCCGGTCCCGGTCGGGGCGGTCACCCCGCGTTGTTCGGTTGTGCGCGGAGACCGCCCGGCCGGCCTCCCGTCCCGCTTCCACGTGCGCGGGGAAGCGCGCGGCCACGGCGGTCAGCGCAGAATGCCGCACTTGGCAGAACCCACATCACCCGTGGGTGAGGGCGGCGCGATCGGCTAAGGAGGCTTGTGGACGAGAGTGTGTCGCTGGCTCGGCTCGTCCATCGTCTGGAAGAGGTGGTGGGCGAGCTTCGAGGCATCCCCGTCGACGTCGAGCGGGTGGATGACGACGCGCTCGTCCGGCAGCAGATCGCGCAGGTCGTTCCCGCGGCCGGCGAGTTGCGCGCCATGCACCCCTTGTACCCGACGGCGGAGAAGAGCGCCGAGGAACGGGAAACCAGGCGCAGGGTGCTCGACGCCCTGGAGCGCGGGATGAAGATGCGCACGATCGTTCACGTGAGCGTGATGGACGACCCTCGCAAGGCGGGCCGGGTCAGGCGGCTGCATGCCGCCGGTGACCTGCACCGGGTCGTCGACGAGCCGATTCAGCAGGTGCTCATCTTCGATCGCGCTGTGGCGTTCCTTCGGATGACCCCCTTCGCTTACGCGCCCGGGACCCTGGTGATCAGGCAGCAGAGTCTCCTCACCGCCCTCATCGACCTGTTCGAGCAGACCTGGGCCGGGGCCAGGGAGGTCGACGCGCCGACGCACAAGCTGAGCGCCCGCGAGCGCGAGGTGCTCGCCCTGATTGCGGAGGGCCGCTCCAACAGCGCCGTCGCCCGTGCCCTGTCGATCACGGAGGCAGCCGTCGGCAAGCACGTGGCCAGCGTGTTCACCAAGCTCGACCTGCCCGAGACCCCTGACGACAACCGGCGGGTGCTGGCGGTGCTCGCCTATCTGCGCGGCATGGTGAGGTAGTGCCAGACCGACCATGTTCTCGCCCCAGCCCCCATGCGGACGGAATCCGGGGCGGAGTTCAATGAACGTCATGCAACGAATGACCGGATTACTCGTTGGCGCGATCTTCGGCGCGGTTTTCGTCGTCGTCAACGCGCACAGCCCGCTGAACACCGTGACCGGCAACGTCCTGCGGGTGGCCGCCTGCCTGGCGGCCGCGAGCGTCATCGCCATGTGGTTCCTCACCGCCCGAAAGGAGAAGCCCTCAGCGGGCTCGCGGCCCAACATGTACAGCCGCGGCTATCTGATCATCGTCGCCGCTGAGGCGGTCCTGCTCTTCGGCGGCATCAGGGTGCTCGCCGCCTGGGACCGACCCGAGCAGACCAATGTGGCATGGGTGGCGTTCGTGGTCGGTGTGCACTTCATCGCGTTGGCGCCGGTCTGGAAGGACTGGGGAATCGCGGTACCCGGTGTGATTCTCACCCTGCTCGGGGTCGCCGGTCTCGTCATGGCATCGACGGCCGTCGTCGCCTGGGTGCCTCTCGTCAGCGGCGTGCTGTCCGGGGTGGTGCTCCTGATGGGGGCCGTCGCCTTCGGC
This sequence comes from Nonomuraea sp. NPDC049480, assembly GCF_044465905.1. Classification (NCBI taxonomy): domain Bacteria; kingdom Bacillati; phylum Actinomycetota; class Actinomycetes; order Streptosporangiales; family Streptosporangiaceae; genus Nonomuraea; species Nonomuraea sp. NPDC049480. Next base: position 123,749 of record NZ_JBITMD010000020.1, on the reverse strand, counting down.
TGGCGCGCCATGACGGCTCGAACGGCGTAGGCGCTGCCGTCACGCGTCCGGCGCCTCGGTGAGCAGTCCGGCTTGCCGGGGCCAGTCGCCGCCGTCGAGGCCCAGCCCGACCGCTTCGGCTCCGGCCTCGGCATACGCGGCCAGGCGCTCGGCCACCTGCGCGGTGCTGCCGCTGACCGCTACGGCCTCCGCTTCCTCGGGTGACATGTGGTCCACGTCAACCAAGGAACGGACAAAACCCTCCTTGGCCCCCGCCGTTTTCGCCCGCCTGGAGGGCATGACCGCCTACGGAGATCCATGGGACCGGCCGCCTCAGCTCGTCCGCGATCTCACGCAGGCGTGCCGCTTTCCCCGCGAGGGCCTGCGGGGTGATGAGGGAGGGCGCCCAGCCGTCGCCGTAGAGCACGGCGCGGCGCATGGCGGCCTCGGAGTTCCGCCGATGAGGATGGGCGGTGCCGGAGCCGCCGGCGCCAGGACCACGTTCTCCAGTCCCTCCTCTCCCTGGATGAGACGCGGCAGGACCTCCTGCGCGGCGTCGGCACGCCGTCCCCGCTCTCCCCGGCCGCGGGGCGCCGGCCGCCGGCCAGAACGGCGATCCGGGGAAGCCACCGATGCCGACGCCGAGCACCACCCGGTTGCCCGACAGATACTGCAGGGTCTAAATCTGCGCGGCGACCACGCCGTCGGGCGGAGGCGAAGGGTGAGGACGCCGAACTCCAGCTTGATCTCGCTGGTAACGGCCGCGACCGCCGCTAGGACGAGGGTGGGGTCGAACCCTGGCGTGCCGTCGCCGATGATGAGGTCCCGGGTGCCGACGGCGTGGTAGCCGAAGGTCTCGAGGTGGCTGGGCCCTTTACGACCTCCAGCCCGCATACGCCGTCCGTACACGACCGTCGCAGCCGTCCCATGGAGATCGTCTGTGCCAGCCCGATCACCCAGCAGGTCGGGCACCCGCGAAAGGCCGGCACCCCGACCGCCAGGAGCAGCAGGCTGACCGGGCCCACCACCGGGACGAGCGCGACCGAGGCGATCAGCGCGCCGAACCCCACGAAACCGCGTACGAGATGCCGTGGCACTGACGCGCTGGCGAAACTCCGACCGTTCGTCACCGCAACCTCCCGCACGCGAACGTCACCATCTTCGAGAATCGCCGTCCGGCCACCACAAGGCCCGGGAACGGCCGTTCGGACACCACCAGCCTCGGGAACGGCCGTTCGGACACCACCAGCCTCGGGAACGGCCGTTCGGATACCACCAGCCTCGGGAACGGCCGTTTGCGCAGCACTATGCCGCCTTGTGGAAACCGCGGATCAGATGTCGGCATCGAGATCTCCCCCTACCGGATCCGACAGCCGGCGCTGCACCGCCGCACGAGCACGATGCAGCCGCGACTTCATCGCCGCGGTGCTCAAACCCAGCGCGTCGGCGACCATCCGCCCACTGATCCCCTGCACGTCCCGCATGATCAGCACTTGCCGCTGGTCGGCAGGCAGCGCCGCGATGGCCGCCGCCACCCGGGCCGCCTCCAGCCGCTGGAACATTTCCTCCTCGGCCGACGGCACGGGGGCCGCCGAGCGCGTCGGATGGGGCCGCACCAGCAACCGGGCGCGCCGGATGCACTCGTTGCGAATGATCCGGAACATCCACGAAGCCAACGCTCCGGAGGCGCGCAACGTCCCGATCTTGCGGTACAGGACGATCAGCGCCTCCTGCGCGGCGTCCTCGGCGTCCTCCGGCGTGGCGCACACCGAACGCGCGAGCCGCTGCATGTGCGGATGCGCCCCCGACACCAGCGCGGCGATCGACTCGGCGTCACCATCCCGCGCGGCGGCGATCAGCCGCTCGTCCGACCACGCCGTGTCAGCCACGTTCACGCCCCCTCCGGCGCAGCACGACGACACTACACGTGCAGATGAGCACGGCAGCGACGGCAACGGCGATCCCTACGACCACGACGACCTCCATGTGCGGTGTCACCGGCGGTGTTGCCGGGACATGTATGAGAGGCACCGAGGCCGCAGAAGGATTCATGGACGGCAGGCGCGGCGACACAGACGCCGGCGGGAGCCTCTGAGGCCCCGGAGAACGGCATGTGCGTGCGTGCGCGTCCGGTGTCCGGAATGCGCTCCGCGGCACCTCTCACGCCGTCGCCGCTGAACACCTCTTCCGTTCGCGTGCATCGTCTTGTCCGTTGTCGTTGCCGCCCTGACGGACGGGCGGTCCTGGGCTTGAAGGCCTGCTTCGCCGTGATAGAAACCGACGACGAGGTCCTGGTGGACATGACGGCCGGACGTACGACTCTCGCGGAGGCGATCAGAGAACACCGCGCGCAGGCCAGTGGCGACCCGTACATCCTGGTCAGGCTGCTGGGCTTGTCCCGCATACGAACGCCACGCGTCACGGGACATTCGGCATCCGGTATCGACATCAAGCGGCATAACGGCGTATTCGTGAGCCTGTCGCACCGTACCCCGGAAGATCGCGGACGATGACAGGTAATGGCGACGTGGGCTGAGCTGCCTGACGGCCCGAGTACCCTTGATTCCATGGCAGCAGGGGGTAGGGCATCGGGCAGGCCCGCGAAGAAGAAGGGCCCGTCCAAGGGCACCGGGGGACAGGGACGCCGGTCGCTCCAGGGCAAGGGCGCGACTCCACCTGCCGAAATGCGCCACTGGTACAAAGACAAGGCGCGCACACAGCGCATCGACCGCGAGGAGCGCACCGGCGAGCGTCGTGCAGCACCGGCCAGGCAACGCCGTTCGGAGGACGCCCCGGAGCACATCGGCGGCCGCAACCCCGTACTCGAGGCCCTGCAGGCCGGCGTGCCGGCCAGCGCTCTCTACATCGCCCAGCGCATGGAAAGCGACGACCGCGTACGCGACTCCATCAAGATCGCGGCAGCGCGCGGCATCGCCCTGCTCGAGGTCACCCGCGAAAAGCTCGACCGCCTGACGGAGGGCGGCGTCCACCAGGGAATCGCCCTCCAGATCCCGGCCTACGACTACGCTCACCCCTCGGAGCTGGTGGAGCTCGCCCAGGAGGCGGCCGAGGTCCCCCTGATCGTCGCCCTGGACTCCGTCACCGACCCGCGCAACCTGGGCGCCATCGCCCGTTCGGCCACCGCCTTCGGCGCCCACGGCCTCCTCATCCCGTCCCGCCGCTCCGCCGGTGTGACGGGAGGCGCGTGGAAGACCTCCGCCGGCACCCTGGCCACCCTCCGCGTCGCCCGCGCCGCCAACCTGACGGCGGCACTGCGGGAATACCGCGACGCGGGCCTGTTCATCATCGGCCTCGACGGCTCTGGCGAAACCGACATCGCCGACATCGAACTCCTGGCCGAGCCCGCGGTGATCGTCGTGGGCTCGGAAGGCAAGGGCCTTTCCCGCCTGGTCCGCGAGCACTGCGACGCGCTGGCCCGCATCCCGATGCGCGCAGCGGCGGAATCGCTCAACGCGGGCGTTGCGGCGGGAGTGGCGCTGTACGAAGTCGCTCGTCACAGGCGTCTCTAGCGTCTACACTGATAGGCCGCGCCGACGTAGCTCAATCGGCAGAGCATCTGTCTTGTAAACAGAAGGTTTGGGGTTCGATTCCCCACGTCGGCTCTGCAACCGAAAGGCCCCTGAGCAGGCATTATGCCGTCAGGGGCCTTCTGTTTTCCGATCTTCAACCGGTGTCTTCAGCGTCTCTGGGAGCCACCGTGGGAGCCACCGGGGCCTGTTTCCCCAGGAGAGCGCTGGAAATGGCTTCGGTCGCGGCGCGCCGGTCGCCCTCCAGCAGGTGTCCGTAGATGTCCTTGGTGATCGCGATGCTGGCGTGCCCGAGGACTTCAGAGACGACGTGGAGCGGGGTGCCTTGGGCGAGCATGAGTGACGCGCCCGAGTGGCGAAGCTCGTGCGGGTGCCAGTGGCCGAGACCCGCCTTCTTGGCCAAGCGGGAGAACAGGTGCGAGAAGGTGTCCGGGTCGGACGGATTGCCGAAAGCCGTCGGGAACATCAGGCCGTGCTCTGTCCAGTTCTCACCGGCCATGAGGCGCTCCTTGTTGTGGGCGGCCTTGTGGCGCTTGATCGCCTCGACCAGTTCGGGAGTCAGGCAGAGGACGCGGCGCGAGCGCTTCGTCTTGAGTTCGCTGATCACGATGCGGGTCTTGGTGGAGGCATTTGGGTCGCGATTCTTCAGGCGCTTGACCGAGTGAGTGACCCGGAGGGTACGAGCGTCCGGGTCAAAGGCGTTCCACATGAGCCCGAGCGCTTCGCCACGACGCAGGCCAAAGACGAGGGCCAGAAGGACGAGGACACCCATACGGTGATCGGCGGTCGTGTCGAGGAGCCTCTTGCCGTCCTCCACCGTGAGCGTTCGGCCCTCTTCGACAGGGACGCGTGGAGGCATCGACAGAGCTGCGACGTTGCGCATGACGAGGCCCTCCCGTTCTGCCTGGCCCAGCGCCTTGCGGAGGACGGCCCGCATGTTGCGGACACTGTTCGCCTTGTAGCCCGCCTTGCGCTTGGCCTGCCACAGGGCATCGACCTGGGCCACGGTGAGCTTGGTCAGCTTGTGACGGCCGAGTCCTGGCTTCAGGTGCAGCCGCACCGTGTCCTCGTAATCGTCCAGGGTCCCATCAGAGATGTGCCCGGGTAGGTGAAGCAACCAGCGATCGAGGAAGGTGCCAACCGTCAGCCGATCATCCGGGACCGGAGCGCCCCTGGCCGATTCGCGGGCCAGCTGCCGGGACAGTTCCGCCCCTTCACCCGCGATGGCGGTGACGTCGATGTGCTCGGCGGGGTACGGGTTCTCGAAGAGGCCGGGCTCGAACTTGGCCCGCAGCATCCGGCGGACGCAGACATCCACGGCACGCTCGTCCACCGCGCCCCGGCGTGCCTCCTCGACCAGGGTGCTGCCTTCCTCGCCTCCCCCGCCGCCGGTGACATCAACGATGTGGTGCTGCTGCCGGTTGACGACGGCTGGTCGGCCGTCTGAGGGACGGCGTCACAGCTTCCGCCGGTCCGCGAACCGGCCTTCCCGGGCGGTGACCTCCTCGCCGCCGGGGAAGACGACGGTCGCCGTGGACGCGGGCGGCACGTTGAGGATGATCATCAGTTCCTCGCCCTCGACGTGCCACTCGACCGCGATGAGCCCCTGCGGACCGTCGAACGTCCCGCGTGCCCAGGTGATCGAGGCGTGGGGCACCGGTGCGACGACGAACGACTCCCACGCCACCGAGCCCTCGGCCTGCCGCAGGCCGAGGGTGTGGGTGTGCAGGAACCGGACGACGGCGCCCTTGCTGTAGTGGTTGAGCGACGCGTGCGCGGTGCCGTCGGCGTCGACGCCGTCCCAGTCTTCCCAGATCGTCGTCGCGCCGCGGTCGAGCATGCCCAGCCACGACGGGTAGGTGCGCTGGAACAGCACCTCGTAGGCGACGTCGGCGTGTCCGTGGTCGGCGAGCACGGGCAGCAGGTCGGCCGTCGACAGGAGCCCGGTGCCCAGGTGCGTGCCCGCTTCCCGGATCAGTTCGACCAGCCGCGCCGCGGCCGCCGTGCGCAGGCCGTCGGGCACGAGTCCGAAGTGGAGCGCCCGGACGTAGCCGGCCTGCGTGTCGGCGGCGGTGCGCCCGCTGTCGTCGAGGAATTCAGTGCGCCACGCGTTCTTCACCCGGTCCGCCAGCTCCGCGTACCAGGCCGCGTCGTCGGCCCGGCCGAGGACCTGGGCGGTCGCGGCCAGCGTGGCCGCCGACCGGGCCAGGTAGGCCGTCCCCACCTCCCCCTTGTCGGCGGTGAACCAGCCCGCCGGATCGGCTTGCACCGGGTCGATGAGCGAGCCGTCCTCCGCGCGCGCCTTCGGCTCGATCCATTCACCCCAGTGGAACGAGCCGTCCCAGAGGAATTCCTCGTGGGGCAACGGCTCGGCCGAGCGCTCCACCCGCGACGGGTGCCGCGACGTCCGCGCCGTCGCCAGGGCCCATTCGACCCAGCGGACCATGGCGTCCCAGTTTTCGGCCAGTGCCTCGCGGTCGCCGTAGGTCTCGTACAGCAGCCACGGCACGAGCGCGATGGCGTCGCCCCAGCCGGCCGAGCCCGTCATCATCGCGAACAGGACGTCGGGGTGCTCTTTGATGCGGTGCCCGTCCGGGGAGAAGTTCGCGACGCGGCCGTCGGGCAGCTGGTCGTCCCGGACCGAGCGCAGCCACTTGCGCGTGAACCCGGCGACGTCGTAGAGCCGCACCGCGGTCGGGGCGAAGATCTGGTAATCGCCCGTCCAGCCGAGCCGCTCCCGGTGCGGGCAGTCGGTCGGCACGTCGACGGCGTTGCCGCGGAAGCTCCAGCGGGCCGCCTCGTGCAGCCGGTTGAGATCGTCGTCGCCGCAGGCGAAAGTCCCGGTGGGACGCAGGTCCGTGTGCACGACCTGCATGACGATGCCCGCCGGGTCGAGCGGCACGCCACCGCGGTCGAGCCGGGCGTACCGGAAGCCGTGCACGGTGTGCCGCGGTTCGAAGACCTCTCCCGCCGCGCCCGCGGAGACCACCTCGTCGCGCTGCACGAACGGGACCGGCGGCTCGCCAGGCCTTGCCGAGTCGAGGTGGGAGGTCGTGAGATCGCCCGCCGGGTCGAGGTGCTCGCCGTAGTCGAGCACGGTCCGGGTGCCCGCCGGGCCGAGGTCGGTGAGGGTGACCCAGCCCGAGGCGTTCTGGCCGAAGTCGGCGATCCAGGCGCCGGTGGGCAGCTGCGTGACCGACACGGCGGGCAGGCGTTCGACGCGCCGCACCGGCGGGGCGGGCGACCAGTCGATCGGCGGGGCGGTGACCGCGTCGAGGAGCACCGGGCGTTCCGGGCCGCGCGGGGCGAGGAAGTCGGTGGTCTGCCCGGCCATCAGGTCGGCGCGGGTGATCCGGCCGGGGCCGCCGGTCCAGTGCTCGTCGGTGCCCACGACGCGGGTCGAGCCGTCGGCGAAAGTCAGGTGGAGCTCGAGCCGGGCGCCGACGCGCGGTCCCCAGTCCGCGGGTTCGCGGAAGGCGCCGACCTGACCGCGGAACCAGCCGTCCGACAGGACGATCTCGATCGTGTTCGCCCCGGAACGCACTGCCGCGGTGACGTCCGACGCCTGCGCGTAGAGCGTGCGGTCGTAGGAGGTCGAGCCGGGCGTGAGTTCGGCGGTTCCCGCGCGCTTCCCGTTGACGAACGCCTCGTAGACGCCCAGCGCCGTCGCGTAGAGGCGGGCGCGGGTCACCCCTGCGGGCGCGGTGAACGAGCCGCGCAGGATCTGCGCGGGCCGGGCTGCGGGCTCGGTCTCCGCGGCTTCGACTGGGGAAATCCACCAGGCGGTCCAGTCCTCGTCGAACAGCCCGGCCTCGAAGGCGTGCCACTCGCTCCACGGCGACGCGCCCGTCCGGACCCGCCAGCGCACCTGTTCGCCGCTGCGCAGCGGACGAACCGGCCACGCGACCCACCGGTGTTCCCGGGTGTGGGCGACTTCCCGGACGCCGTCGCCGATCAGGATCTCGACGTCGTAGCCGGAGCCCGGCTGTACGTCCGCGGGCGGCTTCCACGACAGCCGCGGTCGCGGTCCGGACACCGGGAACCGGTCGCCACCGAAGTCGATCGACAAGGCATGAGGCACTGAGGTGACCATGAAAGCAGAGCTCCGAGGATCGAGGTGTGCAGGGCGCGTCGCACTGCGACGTCGTGTCGTTCGTCAGGTGATGCTCAGCGGTGCCGGGCGGAACGCACGTCGGGCGGCCCTGACGGCCACGGCGGCAACGGTGGCGTTGGCACCGCCGCGCCCTCACTGGCCAGCCCGTGGGCGGCGTCGGCCACTTCGGCCATCCGAACCCGATCGACGTCTACTGCGACGAATCCCTGCGCGCCTTCGACATCGTCTACCCGGCAGGCGGCAGCCCGAGCAGCGCCGTCCGCGTCAGCCCCACACAACTCGCCGACCTCGCCGAGGCAACGTGGGTCGACGTCATCCATGAACCGGCTCCCCCAACGTGAAAACCAGAACCCACTACAGCGAAGCTTGTGCCCAACGCGGGCGTAAATCAGTACGTGTAGAGATCCACGTGGAGAAGTCCCGTTCCCGTCGTGATGCTCGGGATCGGCCAGATCGAGGAGGGCTCGGCGTCGACGGCGGGGATCTGGATCAGTGAGCCGCCGCCGGTCTCGTCGCCGTTCAAAATTCGGGCCGTCTCGCCGGTGATCGGATCCAGCTCCCGTACGGAGAGGATCCCGGCCTTCCGTCCGTCAAGGCGCGTGGGAGTCATGACGAAGCCGCGGCCGGCGATCGTGACACCCCCGGCGGCCGGCAGGACGATCAGGCCGTATGCCGGGAACGACGGCGGCGTGATCCCGAAGACGTCTCCGGCCTTGACGTCGAAGCAGTACTCGCCGATCTTGATGGTGGCGCTCGGCTGGTCCTCGGTCAACCAGAAGGCGCGGGCGGGCGAGTTCGCGTGCCTTGCCTCGGCGATGTCAATCCCGTTGAGCAGCGCGTAGGCGTCGGCCAAAATGCGCTCCTCGGTCGTACCGGGTGCCAGCGAGTCGACGCCGAACGGTGAGACACCGATGGCGCCGTGCTCTCCGATCGCCCAGAACATCTGGGCGACTCCCCGGGGACTGCGCCGCATCTCCGGGATGAACAATCTGCCGTTGGACGCCTCGCTGAAGGCGCGGCAAATGCGGTCGAAGTCGCCGAAGTACACGTCGGGAGTGAGAAGGTCGACGGTGGGGGCGGCGGCGGCCCAGACGGGGTGCACTCTGTCGATGGGGCCACCACTGGGGTAGTCGCCGGGCTGCATTCCGCCCGCCAGAGCGAGTTGCGCCTCGGGGATGTCCAACTCGAGCGGGCTGTCCAGCCAAGCGTTCACGAACAGCGGGAGAGGATGCTCTCGACGGCCGGCGGCAGCGACCGACTCCACGTGTGAGGCGTAGGCCCACGCCATGAACACCTCATGAGCACCCACGTTGTCGCCGAAGAGTTCTGTCCAGGTGCCGCTTCGGTTACTGCCCGCCCGCTCCCATTCCGCATGGGCGGGCATCAGCGGCGATCGAGCAATTGCCTCCACGACCTCCGCCGGGACAGGACTCGACCAGGCGCGGTCGGCGAGGGGGCTTCGGTCGCGAGAGTCTCCCAGGAGGCCCACCTCGTTCTCGACCTGCACCATGATGACGGTGCCGCGCTCGTCAGCGGTCTTCAAGTGCCGCAGAAGAGTCCCGAACGCCAAGGCGTCTGCTTGCCGGCTTTCGCGGGCGAAGGGTGAGAGGTGCTCGATCGCGCCACTGGAGGCGGTGTGCGAGCGGGGGAATCGTTCGGCGTCCTGTTTCACCCAATCGGGCACATAGCTCGACGTGGCGTTCTTCCACGCGCCGAACCACAGGGGGATGAGCCGCAATCCGCACGTTTCGGCGACCTGGATCATCGTGTCGACGAGGGTGAAGTCGAACTCTCCCTCCGTCGGCTCCAGGAGTTGCCAGGTGACCGGGGCGAGCACGGTGTTCGCGCCGAGGGCCGCAACGCGCTGGAAGCTCGAGCGGATGGCGACCTCAGAGCTGGAACTTGAGTTGTGGATCTCGGCGCCGAGGACGAGAAACGGCCGCTCGTCCACCACCAGGCCGTTGTCGGTGAGGCGTGCGATGCGGGTGGAGGGTAGATCTGTCACGACGGAGCTCCGGGGATCGGGGTGACGCTCAACTGATGGTGAAGAAGCGCGCGGCGAAGGCGTCCCACACTTCGAGCATGTCCACCGTGGGATGGGCGACCCAAAGCGCCTCCAATCCCGTCCAGAAGGAGTACAGCTCCCGCGCGGCGAGCATCGGGTTCGGTTTCCAGGACAGCGCCCGCGCGAAACCGTCGAGCGCCCGCTGCTCCCTCTCCAGGAAGTAGCCGTGCGCGGGGTGGCCGACATCCAGAGCCTCAGCCCGGAGCACGACGTAGAGCCGGACCAACTCACGCTGTTGCTGGTTGTGCTCCACCGTGCTCCGGAACACCTCGTTCACCGCGGCAGGGTCGGCGAAATCCTCAACCTCGTGTCGCACGGGGTAGGACAGTTCGTCCCGGTAAGCGAGGACAGCCGCGAGGAGATCGGCCATGGACGGGAAATGGTGCAGCACCGACGGCTTCCGAATGCCGCACGCGTCCGCGATGTCTGCCAGGGACACCGCGTTGAAGCCGGCAGCAGAGATCAGCCGCGCTGCCTCCAGGACGATCTGACGGCGCCGCACTTCGGGCGCCAGCCGTCGCTGGGCGCGGGGAGCGCTGTCAGTTGCTGCATTCATCGATCTCCTCGGGCGGCCATTGACGACTGTGTCCACCAATCCTAATCTACCATTCGGTAGACGCAACCTATCGATCGGTAGATTGGCCGAACAAGGGAGTTGGCATGACCGAGAGTGAGTCCGCGGCCACATCCGGTCGCCGGAAGGTCGACGCAGTTCCCACGCTCGTCAGCGAGGAGGGCGGCGAGCCGGTGGATGTTCCGGCGCCCGTCGCCTCCCCCTCCTCGCCGGCCTTCAACGAGGCGGCGATGATTGCGGAGCAGCTCACAAATCAGACAACCCCGGACGAGGGCCGTCCCCGGGTGAGCGCTGCCTACATCTGGCTGGTCGTACTGGCGACGTTCGGCTCCATAGTGGCGCTCGTCGGACCGATCGGATACTCGCTCTCCGTTCTGCTCGCGCGCATTGCGCCCGAGAACCAGGAGTTCCTCGGCTACGTCACCGGAGTGGGGGCGCTCGTCGTCGTGCTCGCCGGTCCGCTCGTCGGCATTCTCAGCGACCGCACGCGCAGCCGGCTCGGACGTCGACGTCCCTGGCTCATCGGCCTCACCATGGTCGGCTTTGCCGGACTGCTGATCGTTTCCGTCTCCCCGAACGTCTGGATCGCGCTCCTCGGCTGGGGAGTCACGCAACTCGGCTTCGGAATCGCCGCGCTGCAGGTGACGAGCTCGATGGGCGATCGTCTTCCGGAGTCCCAGCGCGGCAAGGTGGCCGGCTTGACCGGGGTGGCGACGATGGTGGGCTCTATCGCGGGTGTCGCCCTGGCCAGCGCGTTCGCGACCTCGAACCTCCTGATCTTCCTTGTTCCGGGCCTGGTCGGAGCGACCTTCATCCTCCTGTTCGCTGTCTTCGTCAAAGAGCCCGACCTCCGGAACGCGGCTGCGCCCGAGAAGGTGACGATGGGTTCGCTGCTCTCCGGTTACCACTACAACGTGAAGAAGTACAAGGACTTCTCCTGGAACTGGCTCGGACGGTTCCTGTTCAATTTCGGCGTCACACTCTCCAGCACCTTCACGACGTTCTTCTTCGCCGCCAAGCTCGGCCTTCCCGTCACTCAGATCGGAGGACTTGTCGCGATTGCCGGCCTGCTCGGCATCGTGTGCACCGTGGGAGGCGCGGCGCTCAGCGGATTCCTCTCCGACCGGCTCAAGCGGCGCAAGTCCTTCATCCTTCTGGCTGGAGTCCTCTTCGCGGTGGGAGCGGTCATCGCTTGGCTCGCTCCGGATCTGCCGGTGCTGCTGATCGGGCTGTGCGCCCTGCAGTTGGGCCTCGGCATCTTCTCCGCCGTCGACCAGGCCCTCTACCTGGACGTGCTCCCCGAGCAGGACACCCAGGCGGGGCGCTTCGTCGCCATCACCCAGTTCTCGACGTCCATTCCACAGGTCGCCGCACCCCTGCTCGCGCCCGCTTTCCTCCTTCTCGGAGCCGGCTCCGCGGAGGACAACTATGGCGTCCTGTACCTGATCTCCGCAGGCTTCGCCCTCACCGGGGGATTGGTGATCCTGCTGCGCGTCAAGAGCGTCCGCTGAGTAGTGGCCACCGCGGCAAACTGAGGAGCAGCATGACAAGAACTTCCTTCAACCGCGGCTGGCGCGTCCGACCCAAGGTGAGCCCGTTCGCTCAGCTTCAGGCCGGCGCCGGGAACGCGACATCCGTAACCCTGCCGCACGACGCCGTCGCCGCCCTTCCCCGGAACTCCGACGCGCCTTCCGGAGGACGGACCGGCTATTTTCCCGGTGGCACGTTCGAGTACCTCAAGGACTTCGAGGTTCCCGAGCAGTGGCGTGGCAAGCGGGTCACGCTGGAGTTCCAGGGCGTCTACCGCGACGCCATGGTCTATGTGAACGGCACCTTCGCGGCTCAGCGACCCTCCGGCTACTCACCGTTCGACGTGCCCCTCGACCCGTTCCTGCGCTACGGGGAATCGAACGCCATCCGTGTCGATGCCCGAACCCACGACGACTCCCGGTGGTACAGCGGCGCGGGCATCTACCGGGATGTGACCCTGCGCGTCACCGACCTCGCCCACCTCGGCGAGGTCCGGATCGCGACGCCTGACATCGACGCCGATCGGGCGGTCGTGGAGGTGGCGACAAGGGTGGTGAACGAGAGCGTCGAAACCCGGACGCTTCGAGTTCGCACCGAAATCCGCTGTCCTGACGGCGAGGTGGTCACGCGCGACTCCGCACCCATCACCCTGCGCGCGGGCGGGTCCGGGGTGGTCCGCCAGCGGCTGTACGTACCGAATCCGGCCCTGTGGAGCGTGGACAGTCCGGCCCTCCACACGGCCCGCACCGTGCTTGAGAACTCGTATGAGCTCCTCGAGGAGGAGACCACGCCTTTCGGGATCCGTCGCCTTCAGCTCGATCCGATCACTGGCCTGCGCATCAACGGCGAATCGGTCAAGCTCCGCGGCGCATGCATTCATCACGACAACGGGCCTCTCGGCGCGGCCACCATCGCGCGCGCCGAGGAGCGTCGGGTCGAGCTTCTGAAGCAGGCCGGTTTCAACGCCCTGCGCAGTTCCCACAACCCGCTGAGCCCCGCAATGCTCGACGCCTGCGATCGCCTCGGCATGCTTGTGATGGACGAGACCTTCGACATGTGGGCGGAAGGAAAATCGTCGTTCGACTACTCACTGTCGTTCCCGGAATGGTGGGAGCGGGATGTCGAATCTCTGGTACGAAAGGATTTCAACCATCCCAGCGTGATCTTCTACTCGATCGGCAACGAGATCTTCGAAACCGGCGACGCGCTCGGTTCCGAATGGGGACGCGCACTCGCCGAGAAGATCCGCACCCTCGATCCGACACGCTTCGTGACGAACGGCATCAACCCGTTCGTCTCGGTGCTCAGCGAGGTGAAAGAGATGCGCGCCCGCTCCGCCGAGGTGCAGCCCGACGGGGAGGGCGGCGTGAACGCCATGATGAACGCAGGCGATTTCATGGCGAGAGTCAGCGCCTCGCCGATGGTCAGCGAAAAGACGGAAGCCTCCTTCTCGGTTCTCGACGTGGCCGGCCTGAACTACGGGGACGGACGCTACGAGTCCGATCGCGAGCAGTTCCCCCACCGGATCATCGTCGGCACCGAAACCTTCCCGCCGCGGATCGCGCACAACTGGCGCCTCGTGCTGGACAACGCCCACGTGCTGGGTGACTTCACCTGGACCGGCTGGGACTACCTCGGCGAAGCCGGCGTCGGCCGGCTCCAGTACGCGGATGTGAGCCCGGTCTTCGAGGCGCCCTACCCGTGGATCTCCGCGCGGGTGGGCGACCTGGACATCACCGGCCTGCGCAGGCCCATCTCCTACTACCGGGAGATCGTGTTCGGCCTCCGAACCCAGCCCTACCTCGCCGTTCAACGCCCCGAGGTATACGGGCGTGAGGGCTTCGGCATGTGGGCGTGGAGCGATTCCATCGCCAGCTGGAGCTGGGACGTGCCGATCGGCACCCCGATCGCCGTGGAGGTGTACACCGTCGCTGACGAAGTCGAGTTGCTGCTCAACGGCCGCTCTCTGGGGTGGGCGACGCCAGGAGAGTCCAAGCCCTTCCTGGCCGAGTTCGATCTCACCTACGAGCCCGGGGAACTGGTGGCCGTCGGTTACCGCGACGGCGTCGAACAGGGACGCACGTCGCTCCGCTCGGCCACCGGCCCGGCTCGGCTCGTCGCCGTCGCCGACCGGACAGAACTGCACGCGGACGACTCCGACCTCAGCTTCATCACCATCGAACTCCGCGACGAGCAGGGCAACCCGGCGGGCGCACACGATCAGCTGGTGCACGTGACGGTCGAGGGCGCGGCCGTCCTGCAGGCCCTCGGCAGTGCCCGCCCGGACTCGGAGGAACGTTTCGACGCAGCGCAGTGCACCACGTTCGACGGCCGGGCTCTGGCGATCGTCCGGCCGAGAGGTGCCGGGGAGATCACGGTGACCGTCACTGCGGAAGGCCTCGAACCGGTCGTCCTCGAGCTGGAGTCGCTGGAACCCGACGACGAGCCCGTCACCGCCGCGCTCCTGGCCCTGCGATGAAGACCACTCGGCGCACCCCTTCCACCACCATCCTCAGCGGGGCGAACCCCGCTGAACCAGAAGGAGACCGATGACCGACGTGGCCGCGGAAAGCGTCACCGATCCGGCCGCCGTCCGGGCGGGCGACCTTCCGTACCAGAACCCGGCCCTGCCCCTAGAACAGCGCGTCGACGACCTGCTCTCCCGACTCACACTCGAGGAGAAGGCAGGCCAGCTCACCCAGTTCTTCTACCTAGACATGGAGGAACTGCCCGAGGACTTCGACCTGGAGACGCTCCCGCCTGAGCAACGGGCATATGTCGGACAGCCCAAGATGGTCGAAGCCGCGATCGCCGCCGGCACCACGGGCTCCGTGCTGTTCGTCAAAGACCCCGCGAAGACGAACCGCCTGCAGCGCCTCGCCGTCGAGACCACCCGCCTCGGCATCCCTCTGCTGTTCGGCTTCGACGTGATCCACGGCCTGCGGACCATCTTCCCGGTGCCGATCGCACTCGCCGCGACCTGGTCGCCTGCCACGATCGAAACCGCACAAGCCGTGGCCGCCCGCGAAGCCCGTGCCGTCGGTATCGCCTGGACGTTCGCGCCGATGATCGATATCGCCCGCGACCCACGGTGGGGGCGGATCATCGAAGGACCGGGTGAGGACCCCGTGCTCGGTGCCGCCGTCGCGGCGGCCCAGGTCCAAGGTTTCCAGGGGAACCTGGACGCCGAGCACGTGCTCGCGGGTCCCAAGCACTTCGCCGGGTACGGAGCCGCTCGCGGCGGCCGCGACTACGACGACGCGGAAGTGTCGGATTCCGAGCTGTGGAACGTGTACCTGCCGCCCTTCCAAGCGGCGATCGAAGCCGGGGCCGGCACTGTGATGAGCGCCTACATGGACCTCAACGGCGTGCCGGCGTCCGCGAATCGCCGCCTGCTCTCCGACATGCTCCGCGACGAGCTCGGCTTCGAGGGATTCGTGGTCTCGGACGCCAGCGCCGTCCGATCCCTGGAGACCCAGCACTTCGCGGAAGACCTCACGGATGCAGCGGTGCGAGCTGTCTCGGCCGGGCTCGACATGGAGATGTGCATGTTCGACCCCGCCTTCTCGCGACTCCCGCAGGCAGTCACCGACGGTGTGATCGGTGAAGAGGTTATCGACGACGCAGCGCGGCGGGTCCTGACGGCTAAGTTCCGGCTCGGTCTCTTCGAGAACCCCTACGTGCTCGAGGATGCCGCGGCCTCCGTCCTGGGTGCCCTCGAACACCGTGAGCTCGCCCGCACCACCGCAGAGCGCTCGATCATCCTGTTGAAGAACGAGCCCGCCGTGCTTCCGCTTCGCGCCGGCGCTCTGAAAACGGTCGCCGTGATCGGGGAACTGGCCGACAGCAAGCGAGACACCCTCGGCCCGTGGGTGTTCGACCACGACACCGACGAGACCGTAACCGTTCTGGAAGGCCTGCGGAACCGTCTCGGTGACCGCGTCCAGGTGACGCACGCGCCGGGAGCGGGCAGCCCGAGCCGGCGCTTCCCCTCCATGTTCGATCGGATGGACCCCACAGTGGTGGAGACCTCCCTGGACAACGACGACGACGAGATCACCCGTGCGGTGCAGCTGGCGGCCTCCGCCGACGTGGCGATCGTGGTCGTCGGGCAACGACAGAACCAGATCGGCGAGAACGCCTCGACCGCCACCCTGGACCTGCCGGGGCGGCAGCTGGAGCAGCTCCAGCGGATCAGCCGGACCGGCACTCCCGTCGTGCTGGTCGTCATGTCAGGCCGCCCCCTTGATCTGCGCTGGGCGGACGCCCACGTGCCCGCCATCGTGCAAGCCTGGTACCCGGGGACACGCGGCGGTGAAGCGGTGGCATCCGTCCTGCTGGGCGAGGTCTCGCCCGCCGGGCGCCTCCCTTTCAGCTGGCCGCGCCACGTCGGACAGGTGCCCATCATCTACTCGCACAACCGGACTTTCCAGCCCGAGAACCAGGGTGCGCGCTACTTCGAAGAGGAAAGCGTGCCGCTCTACCCCTTCGGTCACGGACTCTCCTACGCCGATTTCGAGTACTCGAACCTGAGACTGGACCGGCCCGAGATCCAGGTCGGAGAAACCGTCACCGTGTCCGTCGACGTTCACAACCGCTCCGGCGTCGACGCCGACGAGGTCGTGCAGCTCTACACGCATCAGCGTTACGGCACGGCCTCCCGTCCCATCCGGGAGCTCAAGGGGTTCCAGCGGGTCCCCCTCGAGGCCGGCGAGATCCGCACGGTCACCTTCGGTCTCGGCGCCGACATGCTGCGCTACTGGGCCGCGGCCACGGGCGGGTTCGTCCAGGACGCCACGACCATCGACATCTACGTCGGCGGAAGCTCCACCGCCGAGCTGACGACCACGCTTGAGGTGGCGAAACGATGAACGAGAACACGATGAGTGCCTTTCCCGCCAGGTTCCTCTGGGGCGCTTCGACCGCACCTCACCAGATTGAGGGCAACAACATCAACAGCGACTGGTGGGCCCGCGAGAGCCTGATGCCCGGGATGGAACCGAGCGGCGATGCGCTGGACAGCTACCACCGCTATCGGGAGGACATGGAACTGCTGGCGGACGCCGGCTGCACCGCGTACCGATTCGGCATCGAGTGGGCCCGCATCGAGCCGCGGCCGGGGCAGATCTCGCGCGCCGAGCTTGCCCACTACCGGCGCATGATCGACACAGCACTCGAACTCGGACTCGAGCCGGTGATCACCCTGCAACACTTCACGTCGCCACGCTGGTTCGCGGAGGAAGGCGGCTGGCTGGGAGAAAACGCAGTCGCCCGGTTCGCATCATTCGTGACCAGTGCCACCCAGATCCTCGATGGCGTGCAGTGGGTAGCCACCATGAACGAACCCAATATGCAGGCGATGATGGTGATGCTGCAGGAAGCCATGCGCTCTGGGCAGCTCGCCGAATGGCAGAGTCCCACCGTCGACGGCGAGGCGCAGCGGGAACGGATCGCCGCGAATCTGCCGGTGCCCGAACCGAGATTCGGACACCGCATGGTCGAACTCCACCACGCCGTCCGCGACATCGTGCGCGAACGGACAGGAGCCAAGGTGGGATGGACGATCGCCAACGGCGCGCTCACCGCAACACCGGGCAACGAAGAGAAACTCGCTGAAGTGCGATACGCGTACGAAGACCTCTACCTCGAAGGATCACGCGGCGACGACT
Source organism: Nonomuraea sp. NPDC049480 (assembly GCF_044465905.1). NCBI lineage: Bacteria > Bacillati > Actinomycetota > Actinomycetes > Streptosporangiales > Streptosporangiaceae > Nonomuraea > Nonomuraea sp. NPDC049480. Next base: position 106,270 of record NZ_JBITMD010000020.1, on the reverse strand, counting down.
GGATCGGGGTCCAGTCCTATTCCAGCCAGCAGGTGGACGCGAACGGACTCGTCCCCCACCCTGAGCGCCCCGACAACACGCAGACCGGGGCGGCGTACCGGCCGGACGCTCTCGGCATGGCCGTCCGCCACGCATGGGAGGTGACCGGCCTACCCATCCTCGTCACCGAGAACGGGATCGCAACAAGCGACGACGACCGCAGAATCGCCTACACGACCGACGCGCTGCGGGGACTGTCCGCGGCGATGGCGGACGGTGCGGACGTCCGTGGCTACCTGCACTGGAGCCTGCTCGACAACTACGAGTGGGGCCGCTGGGAACCGACGTTCGGGCTGGCCGCCGTCGACAGGGAGACCTTCGAGCGCAAAGCGAAGCCGAGCCTGGCATGGCTCGGTAGCGTCGCCCGCACGAACGGCGCGGCTGTCACCGAATCCCTTTCCTGACCCGACCGCGGGTCCGCCGCTGCGGGCTGGCATGACCTCGCTCATGGCGCAAGCCGGATCCGACCCCGATGACGGCGACGAGGTGCGCGCCGTGGCGTCGCTGCCGATGACCCAGATCCTCAACCTGACCAGCGGCGCCATCGACAGCGACTGGCTGCTGTCCCTGCCGAACACTTCCGCCGTACCGGCCGAACCAGAAAGCATGCCTTCATGACTTCCGTCGTCTGCAACCCGGTGAACCTCGCCTACCGCTACCAGGACCTGCGTCCCATGTCCGGCGGCCGGACCGTCCACCGCGAGGCCGCCGACCCGTCGGTGATCCGCTACCGCGGCCGGTTCTACCTCTTCGCGTCGATGTCGGCCGGCTTCTGGCACTCGGCAGACCTGCGCACCTGGGCATACCGGGCCAGCACCAAACTCGCGCCGCTCGACTACGCCCCCGACGTCCGCGAGGTCAACGGCGTCCTCTACGTCTCTGCGTCCCGGCAGACCGACAGCCCGTTCTACCGCAGCGAAGACCCCCTCGCCGACGACTTCACCCTGGTGAACCCGGGCTTCCCGTTCTGGGACCCGCACCTGTTCCAGGACGACGACGGCGCCGTCTACTTCTACTGGGGCTGTTCCAACAAAGAACCCGTCACCGGTGTCCGGGTCGACCCGGACACCATGGACCGCATCGGCGAACCCGTCCCGCTCTTCGGCGGCGACCCCGACCGGCACGGCTGGGAACAGGTCGGCGAGAACCACGTCAAGACCGAACCGACCACGGAACTGGCGAAGAGGATCGCCGAGTACCTCGGCGACGCCCCCTTCATCGAAGGCGCGTGGATGACCCGGCACCAGGGCACCTACTACCTGCAGTACGCCGCGCCGGGTACCGAATGGAACACCTACGCCGACGGCTACTACACCTCCTCCTCACCCCTCGGCCCCTTCGAGTACGCGCCGAACAGCCCGTTCTCCTCGAAGCCCGGCGGGTTCATCACCGGCGCCGGCCACGGAAGCACCTTCCAGGACGAACACGGCAACTGGTGGCACGCCTCGACCATGCGCGTCTCGGTGCACCACGAATTCGAACGGCGCGTCGGGATCTTCCCCGCCGGGTTCGACGCCGACGGAGTCCTGTTCTGCAACCAGAACTTCGGCGACTACCCGATGCTCGTGCCGGACCGCCGGGTCGATCCGTGGACCGGCACCTTCGCCGGCTGGATGCTGCAGTCCTTCCGCGCGAAGACGACCGCCTCCTCTTCGGCCGAAGGGCACAGCCCCGAACTCGCCGTCAACGAGGACGTCCGCACCTGGTGGACCGCCGCGACGACACAGCCGGGCGAATGGCTTCGGGTCGACCTCGGCGAAGAGCGGACCATCACCGCGATCCAGCTCAACCTCGCCGACCAGGACCTGGCCGCGCACGCTCCCGAACTCACCGACCTCGCCGAAGTCGCCCCAGCACAGCGCGCGATCTACCCCCACGGCCAGCCGACCGAGACGCTCATCGAGGTATCCCCGGACGGCGAGCAGTGGTACCCGGTCTCGGACAACCGCGGATCGGACGAAGACGCTCCGCACGCCTTCGTGGTACTCGAACCCGCGCAGCGCGCCCGGTACGTCCGGGTCACCGCCGGCCGGATGCCCTTCGACGGTCCCTTCTCGGTCAGCGGGCTGCGCGTCTTCGGGACCGGTAACGGACCGGCACCCGCGGCCACCACTGCCCGCGCGAAGCGCGTCGACGACCGGACGGCACGCATCGAATGGGAACCCAGCGCAACCGCGTACGGCTACAACGTCCGCTACGGCATCGCCCCCGGCAAGCTCTACCACAGCTGGCTGGTCTACGAACAGAACGACCTCGACCTGCGAACCCTCAACGCCGGAGCCGACTACTGGGTCGCCATCGACTCGTTCAACGAGAACGGCATCACCACCGGCCCGGTCACGAAAATCGCCTAACCTCACCACGAAAGCAGAGCACCTGATGGAAGGCTTGCACGACAAGGTCATCGTCTTCGCCAGCGCCAGCGGGATCGCCGCTGCCACCATGAAGTTCCTCGGCGCCGGAGGCGCGCGGATCGTCGTCGGAGACGTCGTCGAAGCGTCGGCCGAAGCCACCGCCCAGCCGCCCGGGACGCCGGCGGCGACGGCGTCGCGACGGTAACCGACATCGCCGACGAGAACCAGGTCAAGGAGCAGATCGACCTGGCGATCGGCACGTACGGCCGCATCGACGGCCTGTTCAACGTCGCCGCCAACATCGACCCGGCCGAAGTCGCGAAGGACACCGACGCCGTCGACATCGACCTGGCCGCGTGGCAGCGCACCCTCGACATCAACCTCACCGGCTATCTGCGCACACTCAAGCACGCGCTGCCCCACCTGATCGCCGCCGGCGGCGGATCCGTCGTCAACACCCTCTCCGGCGCGGTCTACGCCGGCATGCCCGACAAGGTGGCCTACTCGGCGACCAAAGCCGGCATCCGGGCGCTCACCCGCCGCGTCGCCCGCCGGTACGGCAAGGACGGTATCCGGTGCAACGGCGTCGCTCCAGGCCTGGTCATGACCTGGCAGACCGAGCTCAACCTGCCCGAAGAGTTCCGCGACGCAATCCTCGCCACCACGCCGGCGCCGCGCCATGCCGGCCCGAGGACATCGGCGCCACCGTGGCCTTCCTGCTTTCCGACCTCGCCGCGTGGACGACCGGGCAGATCCTCTGTGTCGACGGCGGCACCACCACGCGTGCCTGAGCTGCGTCCGGCACGTCCGCTCGATGATGAAGGAACACACCATGATCACCGACAGCGCGCGCCCGGCACTCCGGGTGCCGACGCGCGACGTTCCGGTACCCACGTCCGTCAGCGAGCAGGCACAAGCACTGCTCGGCCGAGGGGTGATGATGCCGCCGGTCGAATGGCCCCGACCGGACGACCGTGACGCCTGGCGCGCCGTCATCGCGAAGCAGGACGCGATGGTGCCCGTGGACGCCCCCGAGATGATGGTGATGTCGCTGACCGGGGCCGTCGCGTCGGGCCACCTCGCCGACATCACCGCCCGGGACGTCGAGGGAGTACCGGTCCACGTCGCCACCCCGCAGGGCACGGCGCCGGACGACCGGCGTGTCTTCCTTTCGCTGCACGGCGGCGCCTTCATCCAGGGCGGCGGTGACCTGTGCCGCCTCGGCGCCGGCGCCATGGCCGGGTCAATCGGCGCGACGGTGTGGGCCGTCGACTACCGCATGCCGCCCGATCACCCGTTCCCCGCGGCGGTCGACGACTGTCTGTCCGTCTACCGCGCGGTCCTGGCCGAACGCGAGTGTGCCAGAACGGGTCCGGTCGAACAGCCTCGCGTAGCGTTCGCCGGCTGCGGCTGGAGCCCTCCCCCGCCCCCGATGCCCGGCGGTCACCGCTCCTAGACTTCCACGCATGGACGAGTTACGGGGAAAGACGGCGACATGGCAGTTCGACGAGGAGAAGGTCGTCATGCAGTACAGCTCCCGGTGGCGCACCCACGCGCTGCTGAAAGCCCTCGCCCGTTGTGAGGTCCCCCTGCCGGCCATCGCGGCGGTCGATTTCACCTCCGCAGGGAAGAAGGGCTGGCAGCTCCAGCTCCGGCTGCGCGAGCGCGCCGACCCCTACGCCGCCGTCGGGCCATCGCTCGCCGAGAAGGGACAGCCGTTCCTGCTGACCGGCGGACCCGACACCGAACTCCTCGCCGAGTACCACGCCGACCAGCTCCGAATCGCGGCCGACGCCGCCCGGCTCGTCGACGGCCAGCGCCCGCCGGAGGAGTACGCCCTCGCACTCGTCCCGCCCGCGCCGCTGCGCATCCGGACATCGGAGGGCACGGCGATGTTCGACGGGCAGACGATCCGGCTGGAGTGGTCCGATGTTGCGAGCTCCCGCAAGAGCAAGAAACGCCGGATGGAATACGCGCTGGCCGACATCCAGCGCATCGAGTGGTTCCCGCAGGGGTCGATGGACGAGGGCTACCTGCGCATCGTGACGTGGCAGGAGGACGCCGACGCGAAGCCGGCCAAGCCGAGCAAGGACTTCGCCTGCCTGCTCACCGAGGACAGCGCCAAGCAGGACGCCTGGACGCTGGTGATGGCCGCGACCGTCACGGCGCACCTGTGGGCGGCGACGCCGGGGCCCGCGGGGAGCACGCCGGCCGGGAATGCGGAGCTCACCGCCGGCCCCGCCGCCGACACCCGCAGCATCTACGACCGCATCCGCGAGCTCGGGCGGCTGCACGGGGAGGGCCTGCTCACAGACGAAGAGTTCACCTCCAAGAAGGCGGAACTCCTCGATCGCCTCTGACCTGGGCCGCCCCCTCTCCGCTGTGGTGGCGCGGCTCCCAACTGGCAGGCCCTTCGGCCTTCGTCCATCTGTAACAGGTGAGAGGAAGTAACAGCCCCACTGGTGGAGGACCGATGAGCGACAGTAAAACCCCCGCATCCCTGCCCGCCTGGGAGCGGGACCTGCTCCGCATGCCCGTCACCGCCGACGAACGCGCCGAGCTCGACCAGCAAGCCGGCGGAGTTGCGTGTTGAGGCGTCCGACCTGGTTCTTCGCCGAGCCGATGGCGGCGATCCGAGCGAGGTGTTCGTCCGTACTCGGCCTGGTCAGGTGATGCGCTTGATCGGGCTCAACGCCGTGCTCGGTGCCCGGGTCGAGGCGCGGCCGGTGCTACTGGCGGCCGGAAAGTTGCACAGTGCGGCCTACGCCGTCGGCGCCGGGCGGGTCACCGACTGGATCGCTGATCGCTCAACCCAGACCCTGCACCCTCACACTCCCACCGCCTCCTCAGCGGCGGACGAGAGGGCCTGATGCGGCTGTGCGGGTTGCCACCTGCCCTCGTCCGCCACACGGTCTCAAGAAGCATCGCCGCCCGAACCTGCTGTGAGCAACGCAGTGATGACTCGTGGACGAGCGACTACTTCGAACTGGCGGTGGCCGCGCTGCGGACCAGGAGCCGCGACCTCCACGACGCGGCCCTGGCCTATATCTCCGCGGGCCGCCGACAAGATCGGCTCCTATCGTCTGGACGACGCACTCGTCAAGCAGGAGGCGTACGCTGCGACGATGCATGAGCTATTCGGCGGGATCGCCGCCGCGGTAACCCCCTCAGCGTAGATCCGTCGCCTCCAGCGCCTCACCATCTTCGAGACCGCATCGCGTCGAAGATCACGGAGCCTGATCGGCAGGGCGGGACCGCTCGTTCCGCTGTGTCCGCCTGTACGGCGGTGCCGCGCTAAGATCGCGTCCCGTGCTTCCGGATGGTTTATGGCGGATTATCAGGCTTGGATTAGTAGGTCTGGTTCTTGCGGGGGCGGTCGCGGGCCTGGTGCTCGGTGACGCCTGGCTCTGGGTGGCCGTCGAATGGTCGCCGCCGGCCTATGCGGAGTTCTACACGCGCGGCGGGTTTGACACCCCGACGACTGTGGCGCTGCTCGTGGCCGCCCTGGTGAAGGCCGCGCTCCTGTGGCTGATCCTGCGTGCCCCCGCGCCGGGACCGCTGGACCGCCGGGCGAAGGCGCTGCGCCGACTGCTGTATCTGGCGGTGGCGTACACCCTCGTGCTGTGGTACCCGATCGCGCTGCTCCCCGACGCGGTCGACACGGCATTCCAGCTCGCGCTGTGGACCACGATCGACGTCTTCTACCTGCTCGTCATCCGCTGGCGGTCCCGCATGCTGCGCGCGGCGGCCGGAGCATGAGGCTCTATACGAGGAGCGCAACACCGCCGAGCGCTGTATCAAGTGGATCGAGGAGTGGCGTGGGCCGGCCCTCCACTTCGACAAGACCCGGGAAGCTACCTCGCCGGACTCCGCCTGCGAGGCGCCATCTTATGGATCCGAAGTCTCGAACCTGCCTAAAGATCCGGGCTCAGAACAGGCCCTACCAGGCTCGGAGGTTCGCTCAGCTAGTCGTCGCGCCCTTTTCGGCGGATTTTGATCGCACGCATGTCCGTCACCGCGACCTGCAAGATCTCGTGCGCATACCCGTGCGCCTCCAGTGCGGCCATCGCATGTAGGGCGGCGTCGTCCTCGTCGTCGTCTGGCCCGGCGGGCACCTGGCAGCGGAAGGTGAAGGCCGATACGCTCGCGTCGTGAGTGAACGTGCCCACTTCGGTGTAGGCGGCGCCGCTCCCCGCTGTCACGGCGGCCCGGCCGGCGTCGTCGAGCCCCTTGAACTTGCCTCTGATCGTCACTCTGAACACGGTCATTCCTCTCGTACGGCATAGCCCAGGACTCGTTCACCGAGCAGGCTCTCCACGATGTCCAGCAGTTCGAGGACGGCCTCGGCGATCGCGTCGGGACGCTCGCCCGCCGCCGTTCGTCTGCCGATCTCGGTCATGACCAGTGCGTGCAGGCAGCCGATGTGCCAGGCGACCGCGCGCGGCAGCGGATCGTACTCGGGTGCGTCGGTCTGCTCGGCGAGCACAACCGTCAGCGCGTCCGTCATCTGGCGGCCGAGGTCCTCCAGCCGGGCGGACAGCGTGGGCGCGGCTCGCATCATCTCCAGTACGCTTCCGAATCCGGCGCTCAGCCCGACTCGGCGCTCGCGGCCGCGCACCTCCTCCCGAAGGCGCGCCAGCACCGCGCCCGCCGCGGACTCCCCAGGCCGACGCTGCCGCACGATGTCGGCCAGCCGCTGCGGGGAGGCCTCCTCGGGCGGCAGGACGAGGTCCTCCTTGGCCTCGAAGTAGTTGTAGACGGTGTTGACCGACACCTCGGCGGCCGCCGCGACCTCGGCGATCGTCACGTTCTCGAAGCCGCGCTCCACGAACAGGCCGATGGCCACCTCGGAGATACGCTGCCGAGTTTGCCGCTTCTTGCGCTCCCGCAGTCCTTCCTGCATAAGAGGAACCTACTGCAAAACTTAAGTCGATTGCATCTTTGCAGTGGGCTGTAGTTTCTGTCATGATCCACCAATGCATGTATCCCGATGCGAGCTGCTGTGCTGGCAGTTCGACTTGACCTGGTCGCTGTTCGATTACCATCTGGAGCGGCTGGAGCCCGCGGACTTCCTGTGGGAGCCCGCTTCCCGCTGCTGGACTGTGCGTCCGGACGTCGAGGGGACCTGGGTGCCTGACTGGGCGGAGATCGAGCCCGACCCCGTCCCGGTTCCCACGATCGGTTGGGTGAGCTGGCATATCGGCTGGTGGTGGAGCGTGACCATCGATCACGCTCAGGGCCGGACACCGCGGGAGAGGACCGAGATCGCTTGGCCGGGTGATGGAAGGACCACCATCGAGTGGTTGCGCAGCCTCCGTGAGGACTGGTTGGCGGTGCTGGATCGCCTCACCGACGCCGACTTGGACGCCACGGCCCCCGCCTTCCCATGGCCAAGGGACTCCAAGCACACCGTCGCCCATGTGGTCGCCTGGGTGAATTCCGAGCTGATGAAGAACGTCACTGAGATTGGTCAGCTTCGGCTGTTGCGGGCCGCTTCGGGGTGAGGTGAGCGATTCGGGGACCGAGACAGGCGAGAGTCTGGTCGGCGCCTCTCGTCAGGACTGCGCAAGCGATCATTGGGTTGCCCTCCTCAGCGCGCGGGGCAGGTGGGCGGGGAGGTGTTCGACCTCGACGTCGCGGCCGCGCTGGGTGGCTCCCGGCACTGTGCTGGATCGCCATGTCTCAGCCGGTGTAATCCTCGAACTCCCACTCTCCGATCCGGCCGATCTTCTCTGCCAGCTCACCCCACGTTGGAGCTTCCAGTACGGCAATCCGATCGCTCAGCCACTCGGTCACCTTGTCGGGATGAAGTTCGGCAACGAAGAGCCAGTGCCGGCCAATGAGAAAGGGACGGTGACGGAGTTGCTCTGTGAGGGCCGACGGGGGTGCAGACGGTGACTTGAAATCGCTCCTCGCCCAGCTCACCCTGAGGACCGACATACATTTCCAGGAGTTCGCAGGCATGGGTCGGATCGTCGTCCTCTCCCGGAAGTCCTCGCCTTCACCCGCGGCCCCGGCTTCGCCTGCCTGGTGAACCTCTCGGCCGAGCCATATCCGCTGCCTGATCACATCGCGGTCCTGCTGTCCAGCGGATCCGAGGGCGGTCTGCTGGCTCCGGACCAGGCGGCCTGGCTCGCGGTGTAGCGACGCGCGACGGGCGTACAGCCTCACCCCGATCACCCGCGTAAACCCTGCAGGTCAATACAACTAGCCGCAGCGGCGAAGGGCTTCGTCGGCGGTCGCGGCCTGGCCGGCGGACCACTGGGCGTCGAAGGCCACGGGGCCCAGGCGGCCGCGCAGGTCTCGCACGGTGCCCTGCCATTCGAACTCGTCGTCAGCGTTGCGGAAGTCGCCGGTGGCGGCCCTGATGGCGGCCGCGTGTCCCAGGAGCCAGACGGGCAGCTCCAATTCGCCCAACGCCGCCCGCGCGTGTGCCAGACCCTCGAGCGAGCGCGCCAGCCCGCCCCGGTCGTTGACGGCGTAACGGAGTTGGACGGCCTGCCGGTGCAGGTCAGCCCCGGCGCGGTGGTCTCCGGTGTGGTCGAGGATGCGGGCCAGCGTCTCCAGCGCGCGGGCCTCGCCGCGCTCGTCCTTCAGCTTGTGGAACTCCGCCACGCTCTCCCGCGCCAGCGACGCGGCGCGGGAGAGCGTGGCGGGTCTCTTACGCAGGGCCAGCGCCAGATTGTTGAGCAGCAGGGCAACGTGGGGCCCGTCGCCCAGCAGGCGGAATCGCTCCAGGCTCTGCTCGTAGTAGGCCGCTGCGGCTTCGTGGTCGCCTTCGTCGAGCAGGATGTTTCCGAGGTTGGTGAGGGCGGTCGCGACGCCCGTCGGGTAGCCGGCGAACTCGAAGAGCTCCAAGCCCCGCGTGTGCAGCTCCCGCGCTTCCGCCACGTCTCCCTGGTCTCTGGCCAGGTTTCCCGCTGCCTTGAAGGCCAGCCCGCGGACCAGCGGCGGGCTGTCGCCGGGCAGGTCAAGCGCCTTCGCCAGCCAGGCGCGGCCCTCCGCGAGGTGTCCACACATCTCCCAGAAACGCCAGAGAGCCCCGGTCAGCCGCTGCGCGCGGGAGGCGTCACCGGTCGCCAGCGCGTAGTTGATCGCGCGGCGGAGGTTGTCATGGTCGCTGGCCAGTAGGTCGAGCCAGCGCCGCTGACCGGCGCCGACGAGCTCGCGGTCGGCCGTCTCGGCGAGCGCGACGAACCAGTCGAGGTGGCGCGGGGCGATGTCGGCCGCCTCCTCCTCGGTCAGGAGCTCCTCGGCATACTGGCGAACGGTCTCCAAGACGACGAACCGGCCGCCGGACCGGCGGACCAGGCTGTTGTCGACGAGCGTGGCGAGATCGTCGAGCCGGCAGCGGCAAATCTCCTCGGCGGCCTCCAGCGTCCACCCGCCGGCGAACGCCGACAGGCGGGTGAAGAGGGTGCGGGCGCGCTCGTCGAGCAACCCGTAGCTCCAGTCCAGGGTGGCGCGAAGGGCGTCGCCGAGGGCGAGCCGGTCCAGGAGCTCCTCAGCCGACAGCAGTTTCATACGGGCCGCGGCCAACTCCAGGGCCAGGGGCAGGCCGTCCAGCCGTGCGCAGATCTCCGCCACGACCTCGGGGCCGGCCTCCTCCGGGCTCCATTCACGCCAGTAGGCCTGCACGCACTGGGTGAACAGCGCGATGGCGGGGTCGACGTGCAGCGGCTGGAGCGCCACCTCGTGACCGCCGCGCAGGGGCAATGTGCGGCGGCTCGTTACCAGGCAGGTCAGCGCGGGGCACTCGGCGAGCAGGCCGCCGACGATCTCCGCCGCCCGGTCCGCGAGATGCTCGAAGTTGTCGGCGGCGAGCAGGCACTGCCGTCCACGCAGGTGGCTGACGAGGGTGCGGGCGAGCGGGGTGGCACCGTCGTCACGGACTCCTACGGCCTGAGCGATCGCCGACAGCGCCAGCTCGGGGGTGTCCGCGGCGGTCAGGTCGGCGAAGAACACGCCGTCGGGGAAGTCGGGGGACAGGCGTTGGGCGACGGCCAGGCAGACGCGGGTCTTGCCCACTCCGCCTACCCCTGTCAGGGTGAGCAGGCGAACGTCCTGGCGCTGCAACAGCGTGCAGACGGTGGCGATCTCGGACTCGCGGCCGATCAGCGGGGTAAGCGGCACGGGTAGCGACAGCACAGCCGACAGGGTCGGGTCGGTGGCCTGGCCGCGTGCCGTCGCCTCGAACTGGGCGCGTACGGTGCCGGACAACTCCAGCGCGTCGGCCAGCAGCCGAGCGGTTTCCTTGCGCGCGGTGCGGTAGATAGCACGTTCCAGGTCGCTGATGGAGCGCGCGCTGACGGTGGAGCGGTGGGCGAGTTCTTCCTGGGTGAGCCCCACCCCGATCCGAAGCCGGCGTAGGAGCTGGGCGAAGGACTCCTCGGCCATGAACCCACGATAGACGCGGAACGCTCCTGTGAGCGAGCTGTGAGCCCAACCTCGTGGTCGCCGGAGAGCCTCGTTCCTAGCGTTGAGGTCACCGGCAAACGTCCGGACAGGGAGGGAACCAAATGATCGGCAGGCTGACTCTCGCCGTCGCCGCAGCGCTCGCGGCCACCATGCTGATGTCCACCACCAGCGCCCAGGCCACCGTTGCCGCAGACAGCGGCACGGTACGACTGCGCACTCAGCAGATCCTGGAGTTCCAGCAGGTCGCCGGGCAAGTGGCTTGGCGGACGTCGGCGTACAACCGGGTGGTCAACGCGGTCTGGATTTTCTACCCCAACGGGACGTTCGCCTTCAACACCACCAACGTACGCACCGACTTGTACCCGCTCCGGGGAAGGTACCAGGTGCGTGGGAACACCGTCTCCTTCTCCGCCCACAACGCGGCGGCCATCGGCGGGAGCAGCGCGTTCACCGAAATGATCGGCCGCATGGACTTCGGGGCTCGGCCGCCGGTCATGCGGCTGAACTGGGCCAGCGGCGCGGGATACGGCGCTGTCGTCAACAACCAGCGGTTCGGGTCGACGGCGTCCTCGCACTACGCGGTGGTGCTGAGGGTCTCGCAGTTCTAGCGACCGTGCAGGAACGGGGCGCCCTCCGGCCGAGGGCGCCCCGTACGGCTGCATCGCAGGGGAAGACACTGACCTGTGGCGCGACCCGCTGTGGGTGGTGGATCCTCCACGCCGATCGAGTGCGGGCGTTCCCGGCCCACCGCTCGCCGCTCCGAAACCGCCACACCGTCGGCCCATCACCCGATCGCTGATTGCCTACGACCACTGACTAGGCGCGCCAGAGGGCGGCAAGCTGCCGGGTGGCCAGCCGGGATGGTATGGCGCGCAGCAACACGTCGCGAAGCCACGCGGCGACGCCGGTCTGGGAGGTCAGCCGCGATTGCCGGGACGCCGCCTGCATCATGCGGTTGGCGCTGGGCCTGCGCTCGGCGTCGTAGCGCAGGAGCCGCTGGGCGACGTCTGCCGGCTTTGCGCCGGTCAGGTGGCGGGTTAGCGCGGCCGCGTCTTCGAAGGCCTGGCTGGCGCCCTGGCCGAGATCGGGTGGCATGGCGTGCGCTGCGTCGCCGAGGAGCGCGATCCTGCCGGCCGTGAACGAGGGCAGGGGTTCGGCCAGACGAGCGATCGGGTCGACGTAGATGTCGGCGGGCGGGGTGGCCTCGATCAGTGCCGTGACGAGGGGGTGCCAGTCGGCCATCAGGGACAGCATCTGCCGGCGTGCCTCGTCCGCGCCGGGCGGCGTGCCGTGCAGGACGGAGTCGGTGAACCAGTACAGGCGGTCCTCGCCGACGGGGAACAAGCCGAACATCGCCCCGCTGCGGCGGTCGACCAACTGGCTGGCGAGCAGGTCTGTTACCAGGCCGGGAGGGCGGGGCAGCATGCCGCGCAGGTCCATCCGGCCGGTCCGCCGTAGCCCGGGGTGGCCGGGAATGAGCTGTTCGCGCAGCTTGCTGGCGATGCCGTCGGCCGCGATCACGGCGTCCGCTCTCGCGACGGGGTTGCCGCCGCTGATCACGGTTACCCCGGTGGGGTCCGGCGCCAGGCGCTCGACCGGGGTCGCGGTACGCACCAGGTCGGCGGGCAGCGGGGCGCGTAGCGCCCGGTGCAGTTCAGCCCGGTCGATGATGGCGGGCGTCCCGACCTCCTGCTGTGCCTGGACCGCATCGGTGACCAGAAGCGGGCGTCCGCGCCAGTCCCGCAATCCCGCGCGGACGGCAAGCATGACGTGCCCGCGAACGTCTTCAGCCAGCCCCAGCGCGTCCAGCGCGCGGAGCCCGTTGGGCATGACCACGATCCCGGTGCCTGCTTCCCGGAGGTCGGCGCCCCGTTCGAAGAGTGTCACCTCGTGGCCCAGGCGATGCAGCCCTACCGCGGCCGTCACTCCTCCGAGCCCGGCACCGACCACCACGATCCTCATGAGACCTCCTCGCCGATTCACTACCATCGTACTAGTACGGCTATTGGTAGCATGGCCGCATGCCGCCCACCAATCCGGCCCGTCGCCGAGCCCTGACCGATACCGCCATCGAGCTATTGGCGTCGTCGGGCGTGCACGGACTGACCCATCGCGCGGTGGAGAGGGAAGCAGACCTTCCGCCGGGAACGGCCTCGAACTACTTCCGCAGCCGGGAAGCGCTGCTGGTGGCCGCCGCGGAGCGCATCGCCGAGCTGCATCACGCCGACACCGACCGGGCCACCGAGCAGCCCGCGACGCTGGTCGACCTGCTGACGGAATCGCTGCTCACAGCGGCGACCACACTGCGCAACCGCTATCTGGCAATCTTCGAACTTCAACTGGAGGCCGTGCGCCGGCCGCTGCTCGCCTCGGCGCTCGCGGGCCTGCAGGACACGTCGTTGCGGATCACCGCCGGGCATCACGACAAACTCGGCCTCGCCATCCCACGCGAGAAGATCCCCGTGCTGATCGCGCTCTACGGGGGTGCGCTGTTCACCCTGGTCACCGCGCCGCCCGGGAGCGTCAGCAGGGACGTCGTCCAGAGCGTGGTTCAGACCATCGTGTACGGCTGTGCCCTGCACGATGAAGATCCTGAATCGGTGCGGCAGGGCCGCCACACCTAGCGCAGCTTCCGGACCCCCGCCGCCACCCTGTCGCTCACCGAGTCACCGAGTCGGAATCGAGCCTGCGTAACCTGCGCTGTCGGATTGACAGGCAAGCAACGACTTGCGTAACGTCTTCGCCGTGGGCGACGTCTTCAAGGCTTTGGCTGATCCCACGCGCCGCACGATCCTCGACGAGCTGACCGACCGGAACGGACAGACGCTCTTTGAGATCTGCGCCCGACTGGTTACCAAGCATGGGCTCGGTTCGTCGCGGCAGGCGATCTCGCAGCATCTCGACGTTCTCGAGGCTGCTGGACTGGTCGAGACCAGGCGCGAGGGCCGCTACAAGTTCCACTACATCGACACCAGGCCGCTCGAACCGATCGTCGAGCGGTGGCTCAACAAGCCCGACAAGGACGCCGGCGGCCCTGACGGCGGCGCCGATACAGACGGGGAAGAGGGGGCGACATGAGAATCAACCTGGCGAGCGTGCTCGTTGACGACCAGGAGAAGGCGCTGCACTTCTACACCGAGGTGCTGGGTTTCGTGAAGAAGCACGACGTCCCGATCGGCGAGGACCGATGGCTGACCGTGGTGTCCCCGCAGGACCCGGACGGCATCGAGCTGGTGCTCGAACCCAGCAGCCACCCGGCGGTTAAGCCGTTCAAGGAGGCGCTGGTCGCCGACGGCATCCCGTACACCTCTTTCACCGTCGACGACGTCAAGGCCGAGTACGAGCGACTGCGCGGCCTCGGCGTGCGTTTCACTCAGCAGCCCGCCGACATGGGATCGGTGACCACGGCCGTGTTCGACGACACCTGCGGCAATCTCATCCAGATCCAACAGTCACTCTCTGCAGACTGACCCCTCGGCGGCCGCACCCTGAAGAAAGGAAGTCAACCCGCGTGGACGCAACACTTCACACCATCAACGACCGCCCGATGCTTCGTTTCCAGCGCCTGGTCCCATACCCGGTGGAGCGAGTATGGCAAGCCGTCATCGTCCCAACCGAACTGGAACGCTGGTTCCCGGCCGCCGCAGACTGGAAGCCCGAAGCCGGTGAGGTTTTCGAAGCTGGAGGCATGACAGGAGAAATCACCGAACTCACCGCTCCACACCTCATCGCCTGGACCTTCGCCGGCAGCCAGTATCGAATCGAACTCCAAGCTGACACCGACGGTTGTCTCCTCACCTTCACCTACACATTCGACGACCGCCCCGCCGCCGCCCAATGGGCCGCCGGATGGGACACCTACCTCAACCGCCTCGAACCCCACCTCGCCGGCGGCTTCCTCTCCGAGGAGGACGCGCACGAGGGGTTTGCCGAACGAAACGACCACTACGCGGAACGCTTCGGCCTTGATCCGGAAATAGGCCGAGAATTCTGGCGAGCACAAACAAGCTAAACCTCGGTACCGTGCCGACGGATCCCGCATCCCCGAGGACGGCGAGGAGTACGACTCCGCGATTCACGGGCCCGTTCCCTTTTCACCCTGGGGACGCAGCGACTGACCCCCACACGATCGGACGGTTGGGCGTGCCCGAAGCGAGGGCTTCGCAGACCCCACGAAGGTGGGCGGGGGAGTGCTGACGCGGCCGCTGACAACGGCCCTGGACGGACCTGGACGCGGGTGGAATCTCCGGAACGGCCGCAAAAGATCGTCGCCCATCGCCGCCGGCGAGTGCAGAACGAACCCAGGCGCGCTCGGCGAGCGTCTGCCGACCGAGCGGAACTATTGAGCAAACCTTCAGCGGTCATCTCACGCTCCCTGCGGCGCAGAAGGCCGGCGCCGTCTCGGTGAGCTGCGTGTACGTGCCGCCGCCCCGGTTCGGTGGCCAACGCCTCGAACGTTTACTCCTCTTACATCGCCAGGCCGTCGCTCATGGTTCCCGGTGACAGCGGTTCGCAAGGACGTCGCGGTGAAATATGGGTCATCTCGACAGGCTTAAAACGGAGTATCGGTGCGTGAAGTATGAAATGTCCGGACTGCGGTGCGATGTTGTCCGGAACCGGGCTCCAGGAGCCGGTGTCCAGGTGCCCGAGGTGTGCGCTGCCTCTGCAGGGACCCGCCGCGCACGAGCTCTGGCAGGTGGACCGGGCTCTCGCCGGGCTGATGGATCAGCAGGCGCGGCTGCAGGCGCGCCGTACGGAACTGCTCGGCGTCCTGCGCGCCGGCGCGGCGGGCCAGGGGGCGGCAGGCGCGGGTGCGGCGGGTCCGGGTGCGGCGCCTTCCTATGCGGGCGCGCTTCCGCCGTACCCGGGGGAGGCGGCTGGACCTGGAGCTACGGGGCCCGGTGTCCCGAGGCGGGAGGTCTCCCCGGGCGCCGCGAAGAACGTCCTGCTCATCCTCGGCGGACTGCTGCTGACGGTGGCGGCGGTGGTGTTCACCGTGGTGAGCTGGGGGCGGCTGGGCATCGGCGGGCGCGCGGCCGTGCTCGCCGCGTTCACCGTGCTGGCCATGCTGGCGCCGGTCGTGCTGATCCGGCGCAGGCTCACCGCGACGGCCGAGACTGTGGCCGGGTTCGCGGTCGCGCTGTTGCTGCTCGACGGCTACGCGGCCAGGCGGGTGGGATTCGTCGGGGCCGACGCCCTCGACGCGCTGCACTACACGGCGGGGGTGTTCGGGCTCACCGCGCTCATCCTGGTGGCCTATGCCCGGATCACCCGGCTTCGCGGACCCGCTCCGGTCGCCGTGGTGCTGGCGCAGCCGGTTCTGCCGCTGCTGACCGGCGACTTGTCGGCGACCTGGCTGGTGGCCATGCTGGTGGCCACGGCGGCGCTGGACGTCGCCCTGGTCCGCTACGGCCGGGGAGCGGTGAGGGTGACGGCCGCCCTGGCCGGCAGCGGGGTCGCAACCCTCGCCCTGCTGGGCGGAGCGTCGTACGCGCTGGGGTCCCCGTCCGTCGGTCAGGCCCTGGTCAGGTCGGCGCCGCTGGTCGCGCTGGCTCTGCTCGGCGGGTTCGTGACATGGCTGCTGACCCGGCCGGGCAAGGCTGAGGGGGAGATCTGGGCCTCCGCGGTCACCGTCGGAACCGCGCTCGCGCTGATCGCCGTGCCGGCCGCGCTGGCGCAACCGGCGCTGGACGGCCCGGGCACGGACTGGCGTTCCCTGGCCTACCTCGTCCCCGCACTCGCGGTGGTGCTCGCCGCCGCCTGGGTGCCCTGGCGGAGGGTACGGCTGGCGGGCATGGCCACCGGCGGGCTGGTGGCGCTGCTGATCACGCTGACGCTGCTTCCTCGGCTCGTGGCCACCCTGGCGGCGCCGCTCGCCTGGTTGGACGTGCTCTGGACGGGTACGTGGAACGGACGGCAGCGGCAGCCGTTCGAGATGGCGTCGCCGGCGGACGTGGTGGTGCTGGGCGTGGTGGCGGCGGGCCTCCTGGCGGCGGCCGTGCGCGCCACCGGCGGGCGGCCGATGAAGGCGCCGGCGTCCGGAGCGTTGGCGTCCGGGGCGCCGGCGTCGGGGGCGCCGGCGTCCGGAGCGTTGGCCTCCAGAGCGTTGGTGTCCGGCGCGCTGGTGTCCGGGGCGCTGATGGTCGCGGTCGCCACTCAAGCCTTCGCGATGCCCTACCCGGCCGCGGTGGCGGTACAGGCGGTGCTGGCCGTCGCGCTGGCGGTGGCCGCCACGCTGGGCCGGGCGCCCTGGTGGGCGGTCGCATGCGCGCTCGTCGCCGGTCCGGCCTCGGTACGGACGGCGGCGTACGCGTTCGGCAGCGAGCCGGCGACGCTGATCGTGCTGCCGATCCTGGCGGGGGCCGCCGCCGCCATGGCGCTGACGGCCAGACTGAAGGAACTCCGGGTCTGGGGACTGGGCTTCGCCGCACTGTTCCTCGGGCTGGAGGCGGTGGCGGTGGGGTTCTCGCTGGGCCTGCGCGTCCTGGTTGCGGCGAGCATGGGATTCGCCGTGGCCGGGGTGCTGGTGCTGCTCATGTCGCTGTGGGCGGGCTCGGCCGGCCGAGGCGGCGCGAACGGCCTCAGGTACACCGGCGCCACCCTGCTGCTGCTGGCCTCGTGGCTGCGGCTGGGGGCGGACGAGGTCACCGTCGTCGAGGCGTACACGGTGCCGTGCTCGCTGGTCCTGCTGGGATCCGGCTGGTGGCGGCGGCGCGGCGCACCGGTTTCGTCCTGGGCGGCCTATGGCGCGGGCCTCTCCTTCACGATGCTGCCCAGCCTGGTGGCGGTCTACTCGGACGCGGAATGGCAGCGGTCGCCGGCGCTCGGCGTGCTGGCGCTGGCGGTGCTGTTCGCCGGAGCCCGGTTCCGGCTCCAGGCGCCTTCGGCGATCGGAGCCGTCGTGGTCGCCGGGGTCGCGGTGCGGGAACTGGCCCCGTACGTGTCGGAGATGCTCCTCACGGTGCCGCGCTGGGTGCCGATCGCCGTGGGCGGGCTGCTGCTCGTGGTGGTCGGGGCGACGTACGAGGCCCGCATACGGGACCTGCGCCGGTTGCGTGACACCCTGACGGCGATGGGTTGACGTTCCGCCGTCGAAAGAGGATCAGAGATCGTCCGTGTCCGGCGCGGCCACGAGCAGCGCTGCGGCGACGCCGGTCAGGGCGCGCCGGCACGAACGACCGCATCGGCCGGATATTCCGTGGCGGACGTCACGGGGAGCGATCAGACTGAGCGGATGGACAGGACGGTCAGCGCATGGGTCACATCGGGTGACGATCGGCTCGGTGTCATCGGCCCGTTCGCGGTGGATGTGCCGTGGTGGGCCGATGCGGAGCCGGTCGTGGCGCACCTGCGCCAGGCGCTCGGCGTGGACGTGCTGGTCCTGCGCCTGTTGGACGTGGACGGCGGTGAAGGCGGCCGCGGTGGTCATGTCACCTATCACGTCGAAGCGCTGGAGCGGCCCGCGCCCGGGCGGCTGACGGCTCCGCTGCCCGCCGATCAGGCGGTGCTGGACAGACCCGAGCGCCTGCGGGCGCCGTGGGCGCGGATCGACGGGGTACGCGAGCTGTTGAGCTGGGCGGCGGACGCGCTGAGGACGGCCGGGCGACCGCTGACCGGGCCGATCCGGCAACGCAGGACCTGGAATCTGGCCGGGCTGTTCCTCCTGCCCACCGCCCAAGGGCCGGTATGGCTGAAGGCCACGCCGCACTTCGCCACCGACGAGGCCGCCGTCATCGGCGTGTTCGCGGCCCTGGACCCGGGCCTGGTTCCCACGGTTGTGGCGTCGGGACCGCGGCGGGTCCTGCTGGAGCACCTTCCCGGCGAGGACTGCTGGGACGCCCCCGTCGAGATCATCCATAGCGCCGTGAGACGACTGGCCGCCGCGCAGGCCCGCCTGGCGGGCGCGATCCCGCCCGGGCTGCCGGACCGGCGCGGACCCGTCGTCGCCGACCGGGTCCGCGACCTGCTCGCCGGTGACGTGGGTCGCGAGCTGACCACCGAAGAGCTTGCGGGAGCGTACGAGCTGGTCGAACGGTGGCCCATGCTGGCCGAGTGCGGCCTGCCCGACACGATCGTGCACGGCGACTTCCACCCGGGAAACTGGCGCAGCGACGGCGGCCCGCCGGCCGTGGTGGACTTCGCCGACGCGCACCTCGGCAACCCGGTGCTGGACGGAATACGGGCCCGCGACTGGCTTCCCCCCGCCGAACGACCCGCCGCCGCCGAGGCCTGGATCGAGGCCTGGACCGCCCACGTACCCGGCTGCGACCCGGCCCGAGCACTCGTGATCGCCGAACCGCTGTCTCACCTGGACTACGCCGTCCGCTACCAGGAGTTCCTGGACGGCATCGAACCGTCGGAGCGGATCTACCACGTCGGCGACCCGGCCACCAGCGTCCGCGCCGCTCTGCGTTCCGCCGCGATCATGGACTGACGCTCTGACCGACGGCCGTCCGGGTCCCCGTCTGCCCGCCAACCGCGGAACTCGGGAGAAGGTGCCAGAGCCACTTTTGCATGGCCAGGGACAACTGACCGGTAAGTGGTCATTAAGCGGTCTGCCGGCTGATCAGGCGATGGCCGAATACTCGAGCGATGACGACGAAGCTGTTGAACATGATCGAGTATGTGAAGTCATTCATCATCCTCAAACTCGTTTGTGGCCCCGACAGGGTCGGCTTGGAAAAGGACTGTGATCGTTAGCCGCCGTCTGCGCGGTGGCGATCGGTCAGCCGAGGGACATCCCCAGTCTGGTTCAGGTGGTGGCCCACGTGAAGGCGGCCGGCTCCGAGGTGGACCTCATCATCGCCTTCGGCGATGCCATGACCTGGAACAAGGGCCTGTTGCCGACCTCGGTATGACGGGAAAGTGGGCAGCTGACCGGTCTGGTGAGTGAACAGTCGGGCCAAGCATCCTGGCCTTTCGACGATCGTTTCCAGGAGGTCAGAGATGCCGGAGATCGTGGTGGTGGGAGCCGGTCCCGCCGGCCTGGTCGCTGCCCTGCTGCTCGCCGCCGACGGGCACCGGGTGACCGTGCTCGACGCGGACCGGAACGGCCCGGGCGACATCCACCGGGCGTGGGAGCTGTGGGAACGGCCGGGGGTGAGCCAGTTCCGGCTGCCGCACCAGCTCGTGGCGGCGGGCTGGCGGATACTGCGGGACGAACTACCGGAGGTGGTCGCCGAGCTTGATCGTGCGGGCGCCGTCGTGTGTAACTCGATCGCCGGTTCGTGGCAGGTTCGGGCGCTTGGGGGCGCGCGTGAGGGCGATCAGCGGTTCGAGACGATCGCTGCTCGCCGCCCCGTGCTGGAGGCGGCCTTGGCCCTCGTGGCCGGACGTGCGTCTGGCGTCACCGTCCGGCGCGGTGCCGGCGTGGCAGGGCCGCTGGTCGACAACACCTCCGGGAGCGGGCGGCTGCGCGTGCGCGGGGTGAAGACGGGCGAAGGCGAGCTCGTCCGCGCCGATCTGGTGGTGGACGCGACCGGGCCAAGAGGCCGGATCGTCAGCATGCTCGGCGCCGCAGAGGAACGGACGCGCGGAGGGTTCGCCTACTACTCCAGGCACTTCGCGGGGCCCATGCCCGCGCAGCCGATTTGGCCGCTGGAGCATCACGGCAGCTTGTCTGCTCTGGTGCTGCCCGGAGACGTGGGCACCTGGTCGGTGACCTTCGCCGTGTCAGCCGAGGACGTGGAACTGCGCGGGCTGCGGGACGCGGATGCCTGGCAGCGGGTGGCCTCTTTGTTCCCGGCCGTGGAGCAGTGGGCCGGCGGAATCCCGATCAGCGACGTTCTGCGCACGTCCGCAGCAGAGGGCGGCCGCCGCAGACTGGTGGTCGGCGGGCGGCCGGTGGCCCATGGACTTCTCAACGTCGGTGACGCCTGGGCTGTCACCAATCCGATGTTCGGGCTGGGCATGTCGATGGCGTTCGCGCATGCCATCGTGCTCCGCGACGCGGTGCGCGCCGAAGGGCTGGACGACCTGGACAAGCTCGCGCTGCGGTTCGACGACATGAGCGAGGGCGCGCTCGCGCCGGTGTACGAACGGCTCGGCCGCTGGGAGCGTCATCGGCTCGCCGAACTCGACGGGGAGCGTCGAGGCCGGCCATACGAGGGCGGCGATGCCGAGTGGGCGTTGAGCAAGGTGCTCGACGCGGCCAAACTTGTGGACGGCGACGTGCTCCGTGGTGTGGCCGACGTAGCCCACCTGCTCACCACACCGGAAGAGGCGATCACCGCGGCCGGTCTGGACGGGAAGGCGATCGCGCTCGCCAAGGACGCTCCGCGCTTCGTGGCGGGTGGGCCATCGCGCGTTCGGTTGCTGGCGGCGATCCAGCGGGCGCCGTAGTGAGTTCATCCGGCGGGTCGCCCGCGGACGGGTGATCCGTCGAGCCGTCATCCAGGCGCTACGCCGGCAAGGCACGCCATGGCAGGGCCGGCCTGTCCGCCACATGTGAGATTGGAGTGATTTGCTTGCGCAGCGAGACCGACCAGAAAACCATTGAGGACTTGGGCATCGGCCCATCGCGAGGTAGGCGCGTGCTCCCGCTCACGACCACCGGGGGCTGGACGGGTGCGTACACACCGTTGTGCTGAACTACCTGCCGGATGGCGATCGATTTGTCGTCATCGCATGGGCGGCCGATTCGCTGTCCGAGCCCGACTGGTATCTCAATCTGGTCGCCTCCTCCGAGGCCATCGTCCAGACGGGCATGGCGACGCACCAAGTCAGGGCGACCGTGGCCGACGGTGGGGACCGGGATCGGATGTTCTCTCTCGCGATGGAGGCCGACCCCTGCTGGGAGACGCACCAGGCGAAGGCGGGCAGGCCCCACGGCTCCCCGGTACGCCTCGAAGCCGTGGATGTCCGGAGACACGATCAGCGGAGCCCAGCTCCGGAAGTTGGGGCCGGCCTCCGTGGGGATGCCGATCAGCTCGCAGATGACGTTGATTCCTCAGCCGGTGCCCGTCCGCAACCCCATCACGCGAACGACCAGCAGGGTCAGGTTGCGCTCGTGGGAATCGCGGCGTCAACCAGTGCTTGGGCGACGGCGCGAGCGGTGGTTCCGGCGCTCGGATCGCGATCCAGCCAGGCGCTGATGTCCGCACCGTCGTACAGCAGGACGAGCTGGCGAGTCAATCCCTTGGGATCCCCGGCCCCGGCCTGCTCGGCGAGATCACGGAAGAGCGAGTGCAGCCAAGTGCGGTATTCGGCGGACACCTCCTCGACGGCCCCGCCGAGTGGCGCGTTCGCGTTGGCGCTGACGAGGGCGCAACCATGAAAGGCGGGGTCGGAGAAGGAAAGTCCCTGCACTTCGAAGACTCCGACAAGGCGCTCCCGCGGTGTGCGGTAGCGCCGTTCGAGCTCGCGGTCCATACGCTCCCGGGTGGCGGCGTGACGGGCCCGCAGGTAGGCGCGCACCAGCGCCTCCTTGCTGCCGAAGGTGTTGTAGAGGGTGGCCTTGGCCACACCGGCGTGCTGGATGACGCGGTCGATGCCGACCGCCTGGATTCCCTCGGCGTAGAAGAGCTCGTCGGCGGCGGCCAGGAGCCTGGTGCGGGCGGCGGCGCTGCGCTCCTGGGAGGAGGAAGGCTTGGCGGCCATGCGGCTACCAGCGCCCTCTGGCCTCGCCGACACGTACGATGCCCGTAACGTCGCCGAGAAGGGTCGCGGAGAGATGGACGTCCGCTGCCGCGACGATCGCCCCCGGGTGACGCCAGGGCGTGCCGTACGTCTTCCGCTTGTCGGACAGGGTCATCGGATCCCTACTGTCGCTGAATAGGCCGTGGCTGCACGTCTCCACGCGTGCCGTCTCATGCTCGGTTGATCGGCTGTTCAGTCACCAGCTCACTTTGTGCTCGTTGCCTGCTCAGGACTGCTGCTCGGCCAGGAAATCGAGCAGCAGTTCGTCGACCTTGCCGGGCGCCGTCCTCACTGCGGCTGCGCCGGTGCCCGTCCCGGGATGTCGCTCGTCGCGGCTGGTTCGGCGGCCACCGAGGGGAGGTCTTCCAGCAGGTCTGCGGCCGGCACGAAGAACAGGGTCCCGGTGACCGGGGCGGAGAAGTCGAGGATCTGGTCGTGGTTGCCCGGCGGATCGCCGACGAACATGTTCTCCAGCATCTTCTCGGTGACCGCCGGCGTGCGGGCGTAGCCGATGAAGTAGGTGCCGAACTCGCCCCGGCCGACGTTCCCGAACGGCATGTTGTCCCGCAGGATGCGGCGTTCCGTCCCGTCGGGGTCGGTGAGCGTGGTCAGCGAGACATGCGAGTTGGACGGCCTGACGGCGTCGTCCAGCTCGATGTTGTCCAGCTTCGTGCGGCCGATGATGCGCTCCTGAGTCTGCACGGGCAGGGCATTCCACGCTTCGAGGTCGTGCAGGTACTTCTGCACGACCACGTAGCTGCCTCCGGCGAAGCCGGGGTCCTCGTCGCCGATCAGGACCGCCGCGGCCGCCGCCGGACCCACCGGGTTCTCGGTGCCGTCGACGAAGCCCAGCAGGTCGCGCACGTCGAAGTACATGAAGCCCTGCACCTCGTCCTCGACCGTGACCACTCCCCGCAGCCGGTTCATGATCTGGGACGCCAGCTCGAAACACAGGTCGAGCTTCTCGGCGCGGATGTGGAACAGCAGGTCGCCCGGGGTGGCGACCGCACGGTGCACGGCTCCGGAGACCTCGCGGAAGGGGTGCAACTCAGCCGGGCGAGGCCCGTCGAAGAGGCGGTCCCAGGCGTCCGACCCGATGCCGGCCACGCAGCTCAGCCCGCCGCCCGGCACCCGGAAACCCACCGACCGCGACAGCCCGGCCAGGTCGCCCAGCAGTTCCCGTACGACCGGTTCGCCGCCGTGATCCACCGTCAGTACGAGGAAGACGGCGGCGGTCGTCAACGGGCTCAGCACCGGCTGCGGTACGCCGCTTCGCTCATCCGCCGCCATCGAAGATCCCCCTTGTGTTCAATGTGGAAAAGTCCGTCATGACGGGCCCATCGCCGTTTCCGGACCGTGGCTCTCGGCTTGCGCAGTGGGCCCGTGGTCTCTCAGCGGCTGTCGCGGGCGGCGCGGCGGATGAGGTCGGTGACCGCCGCGGGTTCGGAGACCGAGACCGCGTGCGAGGCGCCCTTGACGGTGACGGTGTGGGCCTTGGCGCGTTCGGCCATCCACTGCTGGGCCTTGGGCGGGATGTTGTAGTCCTTGCCGGCGATCAGAGCGTAGGAGCGGATGTCCTTCCAAGCGGCCTTGGTGGCCTTCTCCTCCAGGGCGAGGGTGGAGACCGGCCGCTGGGTGGCGGCCATGATCGCGGCGGTGGGGGCGGGCACGTCGGCGGCGAACTGCTTGTGGAACCTGTCCTGCTTGATGGTCAGCTCGGTGCCGCTGCCACCGCCGGGCAGCGGGTAGGAGGCGGTGCTCAGGGTCTCGCCCAGGGTGCTGCCGGGGAACTTGCCGGCCAGCTCGCCGGCGCTCTCACCGGCGTCGGGGATGAACGCGGCGATGTAGACCAGCGCCTTGACGTCCGGGTCGCCGGCGGCCGCCTCGGTGATGACCGAGCCGCCATAGGAGTGGCCGGCCAGGACCACGGGCCCGTCCACGGTGTCCAGGACACTGCGCACGTAGGCGGCGTCGTCACCCAGACCGCGCAGGGGGTTGGCCGCGGCGACGACACGGTAGCCGTCGCGGTGCAGGCGCCGGATGACGTCGGACCAGCTGGAGGCGTCGGCGAAGGCGCCGTGGGCGAGCACGATGGTCGGCTTGGCCTTCTCCGAGGTGGCGGCGCTGCTGCTCACCGCGGTGGCGGCCAGCAGCGAGCCGGCCACGACCGGAGTCAGAGCCACGGTGGCGAGGGTGCGAACGACCGAACGGGTGCGGGAGGTACGGGACATAGCGGTTCCTTGAAGGTTGTTGCCGGCAGATGGCGTCCTGCGGGGGTACGTGCTCCCGCCATGGCCGCAAAGAGCGGGTTGACCGGTGCATGCCTCAGTCACGGAGGCGGGGCGACTCTTTGCGGCGGGAGGGTTGTCACGCGACGGTTCGAACGGCCTTGAGGATGACGTCGGCGACGGCGGCGGACTGGGAGGCGGGCAGCGCGTGCGAGGCGCCGGCGATCTCCACCTGCTCGCGGGCACCGGCCCGTTCGGCCATGAACCGGTGAGCGGCGAGCGGGATGTTGAAGTCCAGCTCGGGATAGATGAACCAGGACGGCAGGTCCCGCCAGGCCGGCTCATCGGCCTTGTCGTTGAGCGCCCGGTCGTTCAACGGCCGCTGCGCCACGGCGTCCAGAGCGGCGCGCTCCGGGGGCAGGTCGGCGGCGAACTGCTGGTGGTAGCGCTCCTGGCGGATGTACAGATCGGTGCTGCCGTCGGGCAGCGCGACCGCGTTCAGCGTTTCGCCGAGCGTGCTGCCGGGAAAGCGGCCGCTCAGCTCGGCGATGCTCTCGCCCGCCTCGGGTGCGAACGCGGCCACGAACACCATCGCCTTGACGCGGTCGTCGCCGCGGACGGCTCCCGAGATGACCTGACCGCCGTAGGAGTGACCGACCAGGACGACCGGGCCGTCGATGGAGGAAACCAGGCCGGCGACGACATCGGCGTCACCCGAAAGGCTGCGCAGCGGGTTGGCGGCGGCGATCACGCTCAGGTCGTGCTCGCGCAGCCTGGTGATGACGCCGTTCCAGCTGGCGGACTCGGCGAAGGCCCCATGGACGAGAACGACGGTGGGCGAAGTGGTCATGATCGCTCCTTGCGGGTGTTCAGGGCGGTGGACAGGAAGTCGATGGCCTGTCGGATGGCGTTTTCGGCGGCATGGGTGCCGCGCAGGGCGTTGAGCATCACGAAGTCGTGGATGATGCCTTGGTAGCGCACGGCGGTGACCGCGACGCCGGCCGCGCGCAGCTTGTTCGCGTACGCCTCGCCTTCGTCGCGCAGCACATCGGCTTCGGCGGTGATGACGAGTGCCTGCGGCAGCCCGGCCAGTTCCTCCAGGCTCGCCCGTAGCGGCGAGGCGGTGATCTGCGCACGGTCGGCGGGATCGGTGGTGTACTGGTCCCAGAACCACTGCATGCCGTCGCGGCGCAGGAAGTACCCTTCGGCGAACTCGTGGTAGGAGCCGGTGTCGAAGGCGGCGTCGGTGACCGGGTAGAACAACACCTGCGCGGCCAGCGGGATCCCGCCGCGCTCCTTGGCCAGGAGCGTGAGGGCGATCGCCATGTTGCCGCCGACCGAGTCTCCGGCGACCGCCAGGCGGGAGGCGTCCAGGTCATGGGCGGCGCCGTGCTCGATGACCCAGCGGGCGGCCGTGTGGACCTGTTCGATCGCGACCGGGTAGCGGGCTTCGGGAGAGGCGCTGTAGTTGACGAACACCACCGCCGCGCCGACGCCGAGGGCCAGCTCGCGGGCCAGCCGGCCGTGGGTGTGGTCGTTGCCGAACACCCAGCCCGCCCCGTGCACGTAGATGATCACGGGGAGGGGGCCCGCTTGCGCCTGCCGGCCGGAACACACTCACCGTCAGCCCGTCGGTGACCGCGAGGATCTCCTTGCTGGTGCCCGGCACCTCGATCTCGGGTGTCTGAGCCTGGTCCACGGCCTTGCGGCCGTCGGCGGGATCGAGATCGAACAGGTAGGGCGGGTTCGCGGTGGCCTCGGCGAAGGCCTGCGCGGCCTCTTCGAGAACGGGTTTGTCGGTGGACATCCTGGCCTCTTTCCCCTGAGCATGACAGGCCGCCGCAGCGGCCTCACGCCCACAGCCTGGCAAACCACTCTTTCCGGACACATCAGTAAATTGACTGGTCTGTCGCAGACTGCCGGCTGAAGAGAGAGGGACCTATCGCCTCCACGTGTGGACGAGGCGGACTGCCGGTGTCAGCGCCGGTCGGCCAGGGCGTCTTCGAGGAAGTGGCCGCCCTGCCTGAGCGCGGCCACGGTGGGAGGGCTTTCGCGCAGGGGGTTGAGGAACGCGAAGTCGTGGACCGTCCCCAGGTAGCGCACGCAGGTCACCGGCACTCCCGCCCGCCGCAGCAGGCGGGCGTACTGCTCGCCCTCGTCCCGTACGACGTCGGCCTCCGCCGATACGACCAGCGCGCGAGGCAGTCCCGCGAGGTCCGCCGTGGTGGCGCACAGCGGCGACGCGGTGGGTTCGGCGAGCTCGTTGCCGTCGTCGCTGTATTGCTGCCAGTACCATTCCAAAGCCGCGCGCGTCAGGAGGTAGCCGGACGCGAACTGTTTCCGGGACGCGGTGTCGCAGTACGGGGCGGTCGTCGGGTAGTACAGCAGTTGCGCGCGAATGCGGGGGCCGCCGCGCTGCTTGGCCATCATGGTCAGCGCCGTGGCCATGGTCGCGCCGGCGCAGTCGCCGGCCACCGCCAGCCTCCGGCCGTCCAGGTCCATCTCCGCGGCCTGCTCGACCAGCCAGGTCAGCACCGCGTAGGACTCCTCGAGCGCGACCGGGTAACGGGCTTCCGGAGTGCGGGTGTACTCGGGGACCACGAAAGCGGCGGCGCTGGTGGCCGCGAGCTCGCAGATCATGCGCGCGTGGGTCCGGGCGTCGCCGAGCATCCAGCAGCCGCCGTGCAGGTATACGACCACGGGCAAAGGACCGGCTGCGCGTGCGGGCCGGAAGATCCAGAAGCCGGCGAGCCCAGAAGGGCCTACCGGCGCCACGGCGTACTCGCCCTCTACATCGAAGTCGTCGTACGCGTGGCCCTGGATCTCCAGCAACGCCTGCCGTCCGTCGAGCGGGCCGAGCTGGTGCAGGTAGGGCGGTGCGGCCGAGGCGTCGACGAGGCGCTGGACGACGGGGTCGAGGACGAGGGCCAAACGGTCGTGTCCTTCTGGGCCCGTGACGGGCTCGAAACTCACGCGGTCTCACCTTTCCTGGCGTCGAAGGGATCATCGTGCGGCGGCCCACCGGCCGCTGCGGCGAGCGCCCTCGCCTCCACCCTCGGTCCGCAAGGGCCGCAAAGGTCGCAAAGGCCGCGAAGCAGCGTCCACCGGACGGCTCGACGCGGCGGTCACAGATCGCCCAGCAGGGCCCGAAGCTGGTTGCGGCTGCTCACTCCGAGCTTCGGATACACGTTATAGAGGTGGGAGCTGACCGTGCGGGGCGAGAGCATCAATTGCTCGGCGATCTCCCGGTTGCGCAGTCCCTGCGCCGCCAGGCGGACGATCTGGCGCTGCTGGGTGGTCAGTCCCGCCAGCGGGTCGGCCGGGGCGGGCGCGGTGGCGACGCCGCTGGCCCGCAGCTCGCCGCGTGCCTCCTCGGCCAGGCCGATCGCGCCGAGCCGGGTGAACGACTCCAGCGCCGTGGCCAGGAGCGGACGGGCGTCCAGGGGGCGCCGTTTCCTGCGCAGCCACTGGGCGTAGTGAAGCCGGGCCTGCGCGCGGGCCAGCGGCCACTGCTCGCCCGCGGGGTTCACCGTGGCGAGCCGGAAGTGGTGCTCGGCGTCCTTGGGATCGCCGGTCAGCGCGGCGGCGTGGTGAAGGATGAGCGTCATCCGGGTGGTCGGCCGTGGGCCCAGAGCGGCGCCCACCGCCGCGACGATGCGCGCCGCCTCTTCCTGTCTGCCCGTCCGCTGGGCGGCCGCAGCCAGATCCGCGATCACAGGGTGGGACAAGACGTAGTGCAAAGGGGCGCCGTCCTCCTCGAACAGCAGCCGCATGTGGCGGAACGCGCCGTCGAAGTCACCTGCCGCGGCGGCGGCGATGCCGGCGGCCCGCAGCAGGCGCGCGTGCGTGGCGCGGTTCTCCTCAAGCCCGACGCCCATCCAGTCCGGGGGCGCCGGCATGACGGCGGGCTCCCCGCGCAGTGCCCGCAGGGTCGTCCGCAGTGCCTCGACGTCGATCTCCAGGTGCTTCAGCTTGTGGACGGCCGCCAGCGTCGCCGTCGTCTCCAGATGCTCGTCGGCCTCCGCCCACCGCCCGGTGTCGATCAGCGCCGAGCCCATCGTCGCGAGCGAGGGCGCGGCAGAGCCCATGGAGCCGTACGCCGCCAGCATGGCGTACGCCTGCCGCAAGAACTCCACGCACAGGTCGGACTCGTCGGCGTACCAGGCGACCGCGCCGAACGTGAGCAAGCGGGTCATCTCCGCGACGTCGTCCTGCGGCTCCGGCGGGTTGGGCCGCAGGCGGATCTGCCGCAGCAGCTCGGGGGCGGTCGTCGGATCGGCCCCGGCCAGGGTCGCGGCCCGCACCCCGTCGGCGGTTTCCGCCGCCCTCAGCTCGGGGTAGGGCGTGTCGCGGCAGTCGGCATCGATCCCCTCGAGAATGGCCACGATCGGACGCCTGATCTCGGGCAGTCCCGCCTGGAACGCGACAGCGTGCATGTTGGACACCAGCGCGAGCACCGTCATGCCGTCCCGGGGCTGATCCGGCTCCAGGGCGCTCATCAGCACCTGGAACGCCTCCCGCTGGTGGCCGAACAGCGACAGGGCCAAGCCGGCCCCGCACGCCGCGACGCCGAGCAGGTCAGGATCACGCGTCAGCGCGGTGACCTTGCCGTACAGCTCGCGCACCCACGAGGGGTCGCCGGCGTTGTTCGCGGCTCTCAGCGCCTTGGCGTACCGGCGCGCCCGATCGGCGGGTGCGGGGCTGCACTCCGCCGACCGCTCCAGCGCCCGCGCCGCCGCGAAGAAACCGCCGCGCCGCTCGGCGAGCTCCGCGGTGTCCTCCAGCGCCGCCGCCACCGACTCGTCCTGGCCGACGCACGCGGCGGCCAGATGCCAGGCCCGGCGGGCGGGATCCGCCGTCAGCACCGCCGCCAGGTCCCGATGCGCCCGCTGCCGGAGATAGGCGGGGGCCCCGTGATAGGAGCCCGCACGCGCCAGCGGATGCCGGAAGGCGATCCGCCCCTCCACGACGGTCACCAGGCCGGCGTCCTCGGCGGGAGCCCATACCGCGAGGTCCGGCCCCGCGCCGGCGGCGGCCATGATCGTGGCAAGGTCTTCGTACTCCGACGCCGCCGCGTACAGGATCAGCCGCTGGGTGATCTCCGGCAGGCCGCGCAGACGTGCGGCGTACATTTGCTGGATGCGCTCGGTCTGCGGCAGCCCACCACCGGGCAGGCCACCACCGGGCAGCCCACCCGGGCCGCCTGTCCTGGCCGCCCGGCACAGCTCGATGATGGCCAGCGGATTCCCACCGGACTGCTGGAGCACATCGATCCGAGTCCGGCCGGTCGGCGGGTGCGGCTGGGCGTTCATGAGTTCGGCCGCGGCCTGCTCGGTCAGCGGCCCCAGAAGCAGCGTGGGCAGGTTACCGGCGACACCCTCCGGAGGCGTCTGCCCACGCGCCGCCACCAGCACCGAAACGTCCTCCGCCGAGATACGGCGGGCCACGAAGCCCAGAACGTCGAGAGAGTCCCGGTCGCAGTGCTGGACGTCGTCCACGGCCAGCAAGACGGGCCGCCGCCGGGAGACGCCGGTCAGCAACGTCAGGACCGCCACACGCAGCAGCGTCGGGTCAGGCTGTCCGTCCGCCGGAGTGATGCCCACCGCACTCTCCAACGCTCTCCGCAGGTGCTCGGCGAGCGTGCCGGCCTCCGGCAGGACAGGAAGAAGTAACTGGTGCAAGGACGCGAAGGACTGCTGCGACTCCGCCTCGCTGCCCTGGCACGTCAGTACGGCCCACCCGCTGCCGCGCGCATGGTCGGCGGCGGCGGCCACCAAGCTCGTCTTGCCGGCGCCGGCCTCGCCGAGCAGGAGCAGCATCCGCGATCCGCCGCGATCCGCCTCTATGACCTCCAGGACGCGACGGATCTCGGGTTGCCGGCCGACCAGTGTCACAGCAGGCTCGGCCGCACGTGTGGCGCTGTGCCCTCTGTCTCTACGACGCGTGCTCCGGAGGGTCCGGCGGACCGTGCGGGAGGGGCACAAGCGGTCAGGTCATCCACGGCGTGTCTCCTCTCCCGTCGCTTCCCAGTCCCGAGCCCGGCGACTGTTCGACCATTCCGGCCACAGCGCCGGAGCGGATTTACGCATTCTCCCATCTTCCTCACCCAACGACGGCTCAGGACACGTTCGGGAGAAGTTCCCGCGCCGAGCGGGGAACGGGCCGCTGATGCGCGGAACTCGGCGGTCGCGCTCCGGATCAGTCGTCAGGGCTGCTCCATCCTCGTCGAGGACCGGGGTGTCGCCGGATGCGGTTGCTCGGTACCTCTTCGGGGCCGGCGAGGTAGAACCAGTTCTTTTTCTGGAAATTTGCCGCCTCTGTGGCGCTGCATTTAAAGGCTCGGGGAACTGCTGTCCGGGCTCCTGCCAATCTGCGCGAAAGCGCAGCTCGGGGGCCTGTCGCGGCTGGCTGCGGCGTAATGCCGAATTTCTCTGGAACGAGCGGATAATTACGTATGTGTAGCGATATGTCGGAAATTAGGATTTACCTCTGGTCGGGCGATTCCGCCTGGCGCCGCGATTAGTCTGAGTGATGTTCAGCGCTGCAGCGGCGTATCCGGGACCCGGAATCAACGCTCACCGTCCGATCCCGTCAACCGGGCTCGGTCCTCATCTCAGGGAGTGATCTCTGATGCTCAAGCGTTTGCTTCTCGCCGTCGCGCTGGCGGCGTCCACGCTCCTCATCACCGGAACCACGGCCGGCGTCGCCCAGGCCTCCGGCGCGAGCATCTGCGCGCCGCAGCACTCCGCCCTCGCCTCCAGCACGGCCAGGAGGTGCGAGTGGAGAGGCAAGTGCTACTGGTGCAAGCAGAACGGGCACTGGAAGCGCCAGTACTGCCGAGGCGGCTCAGGAAACTAGCCGGCCGCATCGGCGGCTGGTCCGTCAGCCGGCGGCAGTCCCGCGAGGCATCGCCTCGCGGGACTGCCCGCGCGCGGGTGGAGCGAATGACGGTTTCTCCAGCGGCAGAGCGTAGGTCGTAGGTCGGTCAGTGAGGGGCCACCAGGGTTTTGAGCGCGACTATGGCCAGGCCCAGTACGAGGTTGGCGACTGCGGAAACGACCACGACGCGCGCAGGGGAACGGGCCGTGACGGCGGCCGCGACAGCCCAGGCGACCTGGCTCGCCACCGCGACCACCAGCGCCACCCAGGTCGCCACGACGTCGGACATGCCGAACGCTGAGGCGAAGGCGGCGGCCACGGCGGGCGGGAACGAGGCCTGCGCCACCGGCCAGTCCTGCCGGCCGGCCGTGCGGAGTCGCCGCCAGGTCAGGGTGTGGGTGCCGTGGCTCACGACCATGGCGTAGACATGGGCGAGCCAGAACACCACACCCGTGCAGAGCAGCACGACCACGAGGCTCCCCGCCGAGATGGGTGTGCCGTCCACCGCGCTGCCGGCCACCACGGAGGCCGCCAGCAACGAACCGTACACGGCCCCCGAGAACTCGACCCGTTCCGGAGGCCCGTCCGTGTTACGCACGTTCATGGCAGCAGTGTCGTCGGGTGCCTGGCGGTTCGGCCGGTCGGCGTGCGGGCGGATGCCCAGTTTTAGGGTGCTCGAGGAGATCACCCGGCCCGCCATGGCAGACTGCGCGCACGGTTGAAGTTACCGGTACCTGTCGCGTCGCGCACGGGCCCGCAACCTAGCCTGTGAGGACATTCCAGTCAACCGGTTTACCTCAGAGGGGCATTCGCGATATACCTACGCAGGGCATGGAAACCGGTTTCCATGCCTCAGACGACATGTCGCCAGCGTGGCTCAGCAACGTCGCTGTCCGCGTGCGCCCCATCCCGTCCACGGACTGTGGTCAGGGCCTCGCCCCGAGCTGTGAGCCAGGACGCGATGGATTCGGTCCCGTGCCGGCTCCCGCGCACGGGCGCACATCACGCTCCTGTCCCGACCCAAGTCCCCCACACCCGAAGGACTCTCCCCATGACCGACCCCCACGGCATCGGGTTGACCCGGCGCACCTTCATCCAGACTGCGGGCGCCACCGCCGCCGCGTACTCCGTGATCGGCACGATGGCCGGCGCCGCGAGTGCGGACGTCAGGTCTGAGGCCGCCGACCGGCTGGTGGTGTACCCCATCCCTGCCGGGGTGCCGACCAACGCCGGCTTCTCCGTGAAGGCCCGTACTCCGAACGGCCAGTGGCAGCCGGTGCCCGTGCTGCGCGGCCTGACCAAGACGATCAACGAGAAGACGGGCGCCGGCATCATCCGGAACACCTCGGTCGCCACCTTCGACTTCACCGGCACCGTGGAGATCGAGGTCACCTCGTCCAAGGGCACGATCGGCTCCGCGCGGATCCGCCCGCTGTCGTACGACGTCAAGCACGAAGTGGCCGGCGACACCGTGCGCTTCAGCCTCAGCGAGCCGCGCAACCTCTCCATCGAGATCGACGGCGAGATCTTCGGCAACCTGCAGCTGCACGCCAACCCGATCGAGGCGCAGCGGCCCGAGCTCGAGGACCCCGACGTCATCTACTTCGGTCCCGGCGTGCACACCGTGCCCGGCAACGTGCTGATGGTGCCCAGCGGCAAGACGGTGTACCTGGCCGGCGGCGCGGTGCTGAAGGCCCGGGTGGAGTTCAACAAGGTCGAGAACGCCCGGCTGCTCGGCCGGGGCATCCTGTGGAACGCCGACGGCGGAACCACGGTGGCGTTCTCGAAGAACATCGAGATCGACGGCATCATGGTGCTCAATCCGCGTACCGGCTACGCCTGCACCATCGGCCAGTCCAAGCAGGTCACCGTCCGCAACCTGCACTCCTACAGCAGCGGCCAGTGGGGCGACGGCATCGACGTGTTCAGCAGCGAGGACGTCCTGATCGAGGGCGTCTTCATGCGCAACAGCGACGACTGCATCGCCATCTACGCCCACCGCTGGGACTACTACGGCGACACCCGCAACGTCACCGTACGCGACTCCATCCTCTGGGCCGATGTCGCGCACCCGGTCAACATGGGCACGCACGGCAACCCGGAGAAGCCCGAGGTCATCGAGAACGTGATGTTCAGCAACATCGACGTCCTCGACCACCGTGAGCCCCAGATCCTCTACCAGGGCTGCTTCGCCATGAACACCGGTGACAGCAACCTCATTCGCAATGTCCGCATCCAGGACGTGCGGGTGGAGGACTTCCGCTGGGGCCAGCTGATCAACATGCGGGTCATGGCCAACCGGTACAACTCCGCGCCCGGCCGGGGCATCGAGGACGTGTACGTGCGGAACCTGAAGTACGACGGCGAACACGCCAACATGTCGCTCATCGTCGGCTACGACGCGGACCGCCCCGTCAAGAACGTGACCTTCCAGAACCTGGCGATCAACGGCACGGTCATCGCCGACACGATGCAGAAACCGCGCTGGTACCTGACCCAGGACATGGTCCCGATGTTCGTCAACGAGCACGTGAAGGATCTCCGCTTCCTGGACTCCGCCACGGCCGCGTCCGCCGTCGCGCCGGAGATCACCAGCGCGGGCGAGGGCACGTCCACCGCGCGCCAGGTCTTCAACCACCTGATCACCGCGACCGCGCTGCCGACGTCGTTCGACGCGGAAGGCCTGCCGAAGGGACTCGCGGTCGACAAGAGCACCGGCCTGATCTCCGGAATCCCGCAGGTCCCCGGCGCCTACACGGTCACCGTCTCGGCCACGAACAGCGTGGGCACGGCGACGAAGTCCCTCGCCCTCACCGTCCAGCATCCCGCCTGAGCGAGGAGAGTCACCCGTGCCTTCCTTCAGCCGGCGGTCGTTCCTCGGCGCGGCAGGGCTGGCGGCCGTGGCCGGAAGCGGGCTGCTGCCCGCGTACGCCACGCCCGCCTGGGCCCTGGACGCTGATGAGGCGTTCGCCTTCGTCCACCCCGGTCTCCTCCACTCCCGCGCGGACCTGGACCGGATGAAGTCCGCGGTCGCGGCCGGGCGGGACCCGATCGCCGCCGGCTTCGCCGCGATGGCCGCCCACGCCCGTTCCCAATACACCTACGCCGTCCAGAACACCGGACAGATCACCACGTGGGGCCGCGGCCCCACCAACTTCGCGAACCAGGCCGTCGCGGACGCGGCCGCCGCGTACCAGAACGCCCTGATGTGGGCGATCACCGGCGACGTACGCCACGCCGACAAGGCCCGCGACATCCTGGACGCCTGGGCCGCCTCCCTCACCGGCATCACCGGCGCGGACGGGCAGCTCGGCGCCGGGCTCCAGGCCTTCAAGCTCGTCAACGCCGCGGAGATCCTCCGGCACACCGGCTACGACGGCTGGCCCGAGGCGTCGGTGCGGCGCTGCGCCCGCTCCTTCACCGACGTCTGGTATCCGGCGGTGTCCGGCTACTGCCTGTACGCCAACGGCAACTGGGACCTCGCCGCGCTCCGTACGATCCTCGCCATCGCGGTGTTCTGCGACGACCGGGTGATGTTCGAGGACGCCATGCGGTTCGCGACGGCCGGGACCGGCAACGGCTCCGTGCTCAACCGCATCGTCACGGCCGCCGGGCAGGGCCAGGAGTCCGGCCGTGACCAGGCTCACGAGCAGCTCGCGGTCGGCCTGCTCGCGGACGCCGCCCAGGTCGCCTGGCAGCAGGGCGTGGACCTCTTCGGCTTCGCTGACGACCGGATTCTCGCGAACTTCGAGTATTTCGCCCGCTACAACCTCGGTGACGGCTCCGTGCCGTTCACCCCGGACCTGGACCGCACCGGCAAGTACATCAAGACGGCCGTCTCCGACCGGCAGCGCGGCGTGTTCCGGCCGCTGTGGGAGATGGCGTACGCCCACTACGCGGGACGCCTCGGCAAGCCCGCCCCTTACACGGAGAAGGTGATCTTCCGGGGCGCGGGCGGCTCGCGCGTGGCCGAGGGCTACAACGACGACCACCCGTCGTGGGGGACGCTCACCTTCGCCGGTACGGAGCGCGGCTCGGGCCTCCCGGCCGGGGCGCCCACCGCTCCGGCCGGTGTGACGGCGGCCTCCGGCGATGCCGGGGCCGGCGTGACGTGGCCGGCGGTCGTCGGAGCCCAGACCTATGGGGTGTGGCGCAAGGAGCCGGACGCCGGCACGTACACCTTGCTCGCGGACGGGCTCACCGCGACCTCGTACACGGATCGCACCGCGGCCGCGGGCCGCGCTTACGCATACACGGCCACGGCCGCCAACGGCCACGGCGCGGGGCCCCGGTCGTTGCCCGTCGTGGCCGCCGGGGGACTGCCGGCGCCCTGGCGTACCGGCGACATCGGTGACCCCCGGCCGAAGGGCTCCACCGGGTACGACGGCGAGCGCGTCACCATGGAGGCGGGCGGCGCCGGGATCGCCGGCAATGCCGACTCCTTCCGCTTCGCGTGGCTGCCGCTGCCGGGGGACGGCGCCGTCACGGCCCGGATCGTGTACCCGCTCAGCTCGCAGTACTCCCAGGTGGGCGTCATGGTGCGGGGCTCGCTGGACGCGGGCGCCCCGCACGCGGCGATGCTGCTGCAGGGTCTGCCGCTGCACGCCTGGAGCGGGGTGTGGACGGTGCGGGCCGGCGCAGGCGCCACCACGCGCGGCACCGGCGCCGTACCCGTGCCGCCGTCCCAGCGCGCGGCGATCACCGCCGGCGCCGCCTTCCCGATCTCCGAGCTGGGATCGCTGCCCGAGTCGGCGACGCCGCTGGAATCCCCCTACGTGGAGGCGGCGAGTGACGGCTACCGGCTGCGGATGCCCTACTGGGTGCGGATCACGCGCAAGGGAGCCCTCCTCACGGGAGAGATCTCACCGGACGGGCACGAGTGGACCACGGTGGGGGCGGGCGAGGTGCCGCTGGGCGGGCACGCGCTGGTGGGGCTCTCCTTCGCCTCGTGCCTGGGGGTCGCGGAGGACTACGCGGAGACCGGCACGGCCTGCTTCGACAACGTCACGGTGACGGGCGGCGGCGCCGGCTGGTCGGTCTCCGAGCCGAGGAGCGGCGTGAGCGAGGTGCAGGCGGCGGCGGACGACTCGGCGATCCAGCTCACGTGGCGGGACGACGACCTGTCCGGGCGGTACGCGGTCTGGCGCGGGGACTCGGAACGAGGGCCCTACCGGCTGCTGGCCACCGGCGTGGCCCCGGTCGGCTTCGGAACCCGCACCCGGTTCAGAGACGCCACCGGCGAGCCCGGCCGTACGTACCACTACGTCGTCGCCCGCGCCAACACGACCGGAACGGGGCCGCGCTCCCGGCCGGTGAGCGCCGGGATGCCCGATCCGTCCGCTGAGCCCGTGCTGTCCGTCCCGAAGATCGTGTATGGCAACGCCGCACGGCCGTTCCGCCTGGTCGTGCGTGCGGCGGGCGATCCCGTACGGTTCACGGCGACGGGGTTGCCCGGCGGGCTGAGCCTCGATCCCCGAACCGGTCTCATCTCCGGGGCCCCTGCCGCGGCCGGGGAGTACTCCGTCAGGCTGACGGCGGAGAACGCGCGCGGCTCGGGAACGGCGGCACTCGCGCTGACCGTGGCCGCCGCTCCACCCGAGCCCTGGGCGTACCGCGACCTCGGCGACGTGGTCCACGACGATCGGCTCCTCGGCGCGTACGGACTGATGATCGTCCGCATGCCCGGGATCACCCACCACGACGACGGGGTCTTCACCGTGCGTGGCGCGGGTGCCGACCTCAACGTCAACGGGCAGGGCGCGAGCGCCCAGTTCGCGTACGTGCCGCTGTCCGGGGACGCGGAGTTCACGGCCAGGCTCACCGGGCCGACGGGCGCACCCGGCCGGGTCGGGGTGGTGATGGCGAAGTCCCTCAACCCCTTCGACCTGATGGCCGGGACGGTGGTGACCGCCGGAGGAACCGGTGTGTGCCAGTTGATCCGGCGGGCCAAGGTGGCCGGCGCCGCGCCCGCGGTGAACGGTCCTTCATTCTCCGGAGCGCCGCTGTTGCTGCGGCTGCGGCGCTCCGGGCTCGTCTTCACCGCCTCCGTGTCGGGCGACGGTGAGACCTGGACGACGGTGGGCCAGGACACCCTGGCGGCCTTCGGCGACGCCCCGTACTACGCGGGCCTCGTCGTGACCTCCGGAAGCCCGGACACCCTGGCCACCGCCGTCTTCGACCAGGTGACCTGGCGTACGTGAGGCGGCGTCAGCCGGACGTCTTGGACGTCACGGCGGAGGCCGGACGCGGCTGGAAGCGCGACGGGTTCACGAGTGAACCGCCCCAGGAGAGCTTGTCCGTCGGCCACAGCTCACGCTGCTGCTTCTTGACCTTGAGCTCGGCCAGTCCGCCCACAGGGCAGCGGAAGCCGTGCGGGGGCACGGTGAGCGAGATCAGGTAGTTGTCGATCGGCTCGGTGCTGCACCTGTCCTTGCCGTAGATGCGGTGTCCCCAGCCCTCGTAAGTGAGCAGCACGGCCTTGGGGCCGAGCTGGCGGGCCACGTTGGCGGACCAGCGGTACGGGGTGGAGGGGTCGTGCAGAGAGTTGCCCAGCAGGATCGGGGCGCTACCCGTGTAGCGCAGCCGGTGCTGCGGGTTGGTGGTGGGGTGGTTGAGGCAGACGGGCAGGTCCTCGGTCGGCATCGGGTTGTACCGCATGTCCGGGGCCACGAGCTTGGAGGCACGCTGGAGTGCCGCGTACTCCTTGTAGTTGCGCACCCGCAGGTTGTAGTCCTCGCAGAGGATCACGGTCGGCAGGTGGGCGACTTCGCCCGTCACGGGCTGACGGCCGGGGAGCGGGGGCATCCACTCCGGCGGCGGCCCGCCGTCCAGGTGGTTCAGCATCTCGCTCAGCAGCTGCCAGGCGGGTCCTTCTGTACCCAGCACGCCGTTCCACAGGACCTGCAGCTCGGTCACCGGCCTGTCCGGGACGCCCGGCCAGTAGAGCTCGCCGGCGCGGGCCTTGGCCAGCAGCCGCTCCCACACCGCCCGGACGTCCTTCCCGTACAGCGCGCAGCTGGGCTCCTGGTCGCACCAGCCGACGAACTGGTCGAACGCGTCCTCGACGGCGGCGGCCTCGGTGAGCATGAACGGCCAGGTGCTCAGGCTGTGGTCCATGTTGCTGTCCAGGACCAGGGCCCGGATCTTGTTCGGGAACAGCTCGGCGTACATCTGGCCGAGCAGCGTGCCGTAGGAGACCCCGTAGAACGTGAGCTTCTCCTCGCCGAGCGCGGCGCGCAGGGCCTCCATGTCACGCGCGACGTTGGTCGAGTCGACGTGGTCGTACACAGGGCCGGTGCGGGTCCGGCAATCGGCGCGCAGCTGCTTGTTGTAGGAGGTCCACTTGTCGAACTCGGCCTGGCTCTTGATGACGGGGTGCGGCATCTGGTTGAACACCGACGCCGAGCAGATCACCGGGTTACTGCGGCCCACGCCCCGGGGGTCGAAGCCGACGATGTCGAAGCTCTTCTGGATTTCCTCGGTGAAGAATCCAGGGGCACTGTAGGCGAACTCCACGCCCGATCCGCCCGGGCCGCCCGCGCCGAGCACCAGGGACCCGACCCGGGCGGAGGGGTCGGTGGCCTTGCGCCGGGCAACGGCCACATCGATGGTGGGGCCGTTCGGCTTGGACCAGTCGATCGGGACGGTCAGCTTGCCGCACTCGGCGGCGGGCTCCTCCTCGCAGGGTGCCCAAGTGATGCCGGCCTTCTCGGCGGCGGCCGCCGAGGTTTCGTCTCCAGGGGCCGCCGCAGCGGCCGTTGGGACGGGTAAAAGTGCCGCGACCGCCACGAAAGCAGTGGCGAGCAGGGAAGATCTTCTTAGCACGTTGCTCCAATCATCGGTCGGCCGGTCCGCTCGCGCGGCACGCGACCGATCTCGCTCAACCCCCGGTCGGCGATCCGCGACGGCCTTGCGGCCGGCGGTGGCTGTGAGCGCGGCCACCGCATTTATCGCGATAAATCGACCCGCAGCACGATACAACAGCATCCGATGTGTTTGGTGATGACACTGAGAACTGCTGGAAAAGCGGGCCAGTGCGGCGGTCGCCGTGATACGCCGGGCTTCCAGCTTGCTGCTGCTCCTGTCGGAGCAGCGGAAATCCCTGTTGTCTTGCCATAGTCTGCATTCCTTGGTGGGAGCGAACCAGGAAACGGATGGGACATTTGCCGGACATATAAAGGCATAAGATGAAATGTCCGTTTTTTTGGGGTGGGGGGCGACAGGCCGCGCGTGTGACCGCCGTGCCGGCAACCCGCTCGGGGGGACCCCGGCAACCTGGGCGTGCTCCTTCACGCGTCGCGAAACCGCCCATCTATACGAATAGAGATTCGATTAATGGGTACGCCATACGTGTGGCAGACGCCCCTATCGTCCGGCTCCTCGATCACCCGTCCGAAGCCGGCTATCTGCTCGAATGGCGCAAGACGGGCGAGGGCTGGGAAGCCCGCGTCTCCTGGATGGAGATCGTCCCCGGCCCCCAGGGCGGCCTGAAGTCCCAAGAGGGATGGCTCCCGGCCCGCCAGGTCGAACCGCTGCCGAGCGAGGACTACAGCAGGGTCCCCCGCACCAGGAGATGACGCGTTGACCGCTACCAGCTGTAGCTGACTCCGGGCAGGACCAGAGTCTGCGTGTTCCGGTTGTCGTACTCCGCCGAACGCCGTGCCTGCCCGGTGGTGACGTCGACCGTATAGGTGTACAGATTTTTCTTGCTCTCGACGACGATCGTGAGCTCGGATCGGCTCCGCCAGGTGGTGGTGCCGCCGATGAAGCCGTCCTTCGGCAGGCCGCGAATGGGCAACTTCCGAAGGATTCGCCCGGTCTTGGCGTCGAGCAGGGTGAGCGTGCGTTTCTTGAGCTCCGAGAATTCGACGGCGGTCACCGTCCGGCCGTCCGGGGAGAGCTCGCTGAACATGATGAACGTGCCGTCGAACCGCACCGGCTTGCCCCCGCCCGTGACCGGCATCAGCCACAGGTCGGTCTTGACGTACCGGATCAGCTCGGCGGCGCCGTCCTTGATGCTGATCACCTCGTACTTGCCGGGTATCGACACCGTCTTGCCGGTACGCATGTCGATCAGCATGCCGGGCTCCTTGCTCCCCTCGCGCGGGTCGAAGGCCACGTACCGGCCGTCCTCGGAGACCGCGAGCAGCGGTCCGGGGCCCATCCGGTCTTCCGTCACCGTGACCGGGGAGGTCACCTCGGCGCCGCTCACCAGGTCGCGTACCACGTGCGCCTGGGCCTTGCGGCTGTAGTAGGCGAGCATCCGCCCGTCCCGGCTGATCGCGACGGGCACCCGCAGTACCTTTCGGGTCGCGACGACGGCCTGCGGCACCCGGTACGTCTTGCCGCTCCGGGTGACGACCCGCCACTCCACGGCACTGCAGTCGATGATGCGCGGCTCCTCGTTGACCTTGCACCTCGTCTGGTACGCGCGGTCGATCGCCTCCACCTTGCCGTCGGGCAGGTCAGGCACCGTGTCCACGCGCTGGGGCGTGGCCGGTTGGCCGCCACGGGGCCAGATCACCACCGCGCCCGCCGTCGTCGCCACCAGCGCCGCGATCGTCGCGACGGTGGCCACCGCCAGCATGGCGCGTCGCTTGCGCCGGTGGCCCGCGATGGCCGCGTCGACCAGGCTCACCGGCGGAGCCTCATCCGCGAGGTCACTCAGCGCGTTGCGCAGCCTCGTCATCGGGTTACCTCCTCGATGTGCAGATCTGCCAGCTCGGGCGCGAGCGCGCGCAGGCGGGCCAGGGCGTGATGGGTCTGGCTCTTGACATTGCCGATCGAGCAGCCGAGCGCCTCCGCCGTCTGCGCCTCGGTGAGGTCCTCCCAGAAGCGCAGCACGATCACGGCCCGCTGCTTGCGGGTCAGCTTGGCCAGCGCCTGGCGGAGCACGATCCGGTCGAGCGTGGCCTCGTCATAGGAGGCGCTCCGCTCGGGCGGATCGGCGCTCGGTAACTCGGGACGAGGACGGCGCCTCCAGGAGATGTACTGGTTGACCAGCGCCTTGCGTGTGTACGCCTCGGGGTTGCCGTCCCTGGAAAGTTTGGGCCAATGCCCGACGACCTTGGTCAGCACGCTCTGCAGCAGGTCCTCGGCGAGGTGGGCGTCTCCCATGAGCAAGTACGCGGTCCGCATCAGCGCTTGCTGGCGGGCCAGCACGAACTCGCGGAAGCCGTCGTGACCATCCAATGTGTTCTCCTCTCGCACGTTCCCAACGCGACCCACTGGGCGAACGGTTGCACCTGTTTCTCAGATTCACGGGCGGCGTGATGTGTGGTGACCTTGGGGCAGTTGGCCCGGGATGCCCACCCCAGATCTCATCCTTGCCCTCGCCGGCGCCGCCGCGTTGCTCGCCGCCGTCCTGCCCGGCCTGCTCGTCCGCCGGGCGCTCTCCCTGCCGCTGGTGTACCTGGTCGGCGGCGTGGTGTTGTTCCTGCTGCCGCTCGGCCTGCCCGACCCCGACCCGATCGCTCATCGGGTGGCCTTGGAGCACATCACGGAGATCTGCGTACTTGTCTCCCTCATGGGGGCAGGGCTGGCGCTCAACCGCCGCGCCGGGTTACGGAGCTGGGCCACGACGTGGCGGCTGCTCGGCTGGGCGATGCCGCTGACCGTCGCCGGGGTGACCGCCGCGGCCGTGCTTGTGCTCGGCTGGCCCATCGCGGCGGCGCTGCTGCTGGGAGCGGTGCTCGCGCCCACCGACCCGGTGCTCGCCTCCGACGTGAACGTGGGCGAGCCCGTCGACGCCGAGAACGCCGACGACGAGGTCCGCTTCGCGCTGACCTCGGAGGCGGGGCTGAACGACGGGCTGGCCTTCCCCATCGTGTACGCCGCCATCGCCGTGGCCACCGCCGGCGGAGCGGGGTGGCTCGGCGAGTGGGCGCTGGTGGACGTGCTCTACCGGA
The DNA here is from genome assembly GCF_044465905.1 of Nonomuraea sp. NPDC049480. NCBI lineage: Bacteria > Bacillati > Actinomycetota > Actinomycetes > Streptosporangiales > Streptosporangiaceae > Nonomuraea > Nonomuraea sp. NPDC049480. The sequence continues at coordinate 63,808 of NZ_JBITMD010000020.1, read as the reverse complement.
TTCTGGCGGGGCTGGTCTGCGGCCTGCTGATCGGCCGGCTGCTGGGACGGCTCGTCTTCCACACCGGGGCCGACGAACTGCGGCTGGCAGAGCGCCGCGACGGTTTCGTCGCGCTCGCCGCGACCTTCCTCGCGTACGGGCTGACGGAGCTCGCGAACGGCTACGGCTTCATCGCGGTGTTCGTCACCGCGTGCACCATCAGGCGGGCCGAGCACGGACACGGCTACAACAACGTCCTGCACGGCTTCGTGGAGCAGATCGAGCGGTTGTTCACCGCCTGGCTGCTGCTCCTGCTCGGCGGCTTCGTCGCGGCCGGCGGCCTGGCCTCGCTCACCTGGCGGGGCGCCGCGGTAGGGGTGCTGCTGGTGCTGGTGATCCGCCCCCTGGCGGCCTGGCTGTCCCAGATCCGCGGTCCGGCCGGGCCCAAGGAACGGCTGGTGATCTCGTTCTTCGGCATCCGGGGCATCGGCTCGCTGTTCTACCTGGCGTACGCGCTCGGCCACGCCGAATTCGGCGTCCCACCGGACGAGCTGTGGGCGGTGGCCGCCTTCGCCGTGCTCGCCTCGGTGGTGCTGCACGGCATCTCCGCCACCCCGGCCATGACCCGCCTGGACGCCCTACGCGACCGCTCCCGCCTGCCTGCCGGATAGCCGATCACCGAGCCTGGTGATCGCGTGGCTTCGCCGGCCGTGCCCGCGAAGCCACGCGTCACACCCTTACGAACCCACGTACGTCCAGCCAGGAAGCCCGGGAACGGGCCCAGGGGCCGGGCGGGTGGCGCGCTGGCCGGTGAGCTCGGACGGTGGCACGGCCGGGCACCTGGCGCCCTTGCCCGGTGCCGTCACGGAGACCAGGTACTGGTCGATCGCGGTCGTCGGGCAGTTGCCGCGGCCGTAGATCCCGTGTCCCCATCCCTCGTACGTCAGCAGCCGGGCCTCGCGGCCGATCTGCCGTGCCGCGTTGACCGCCCACGGGTAGCCGGTGGCCGGGTCGTGCAGCGCGTTGCCCAGCAGCAGCGTGGGCGTGCCGTCGACGCGGAGGCGGTGCTGGGGGTTCGGGGCGGCGGGGGAGCCGGCGCAGGCGATCGTGATCGGGTGGGCCGCCGCGCTGACCAGCATGTCCGGCGCGATCGCCGCCGATCTCCGCAGGTGGCGGGCCCATTCGCGGTAGTCGCGGACGGGCACGTCATAGTCCTGGCAGAAGACGAAGGTGGGGTCGTTGATCACCTCTTGGCGCGCCGCGGCCGGCGGCGTGAGGATCGCCTTCGCGTTCTGGGCACCGCTCTCGAGGGCCGCCAGGAACTCGGCGAGTTCCTTGAAGTAAGGACCGTAGAACGCGCCGAACGCCTGCCCGATGAGGCTGAGCTTGCTGAGCTTCTGCTCCGGCTGTCCGGGCAGGTGCAGCTCGCCGCGCTCGGCTCGGGCCAGCAGTTCCTTCCACAGCGCCCGGATGTCCCTGCCGTGCAGCGCGCACGACGCGGTCCGGTCGCACCAGGCGACGAACTCGTTGAACGAGTCCTGGGAGGTCCACGACTCGGTGTCCAGGAACGCCGTGGTGCCGAGGCTGTGGTCCATGTTGCTGTCGAGCGCCAGCGCGCGTACGCGCTTCGGGTAGCGCTCGGCGTACTGCTGCCCGATCAGGGTCCCGTACGAGATGCCGTAGTAGGTGAGCTTGTCGTCGCCGAGCGCGGCACGCAGGGCGTCGACGTCACGTACGACGTTGCCGGTGTGCACATGGTCGAACAGCGGGCCGGTACGGGCCCGGCAGTCCTGCCGGTAGCGCTCGTTGTGGGCGAGCATGGCCTCGAAGTCCGCCTGGTTCTTGAGCGACAGCGGGTCGGGCGCCTGAACGGCGAGCTCGAGCGAGCACGTGATCGGGTGGCTGCGGGCCACGCCGCGCGGGTCGAAACCGACCACGTCGAAGCGGCTGGTGATCTCCGGCGTGAAGCCGAAGTCGTTCTCCAGCACGGCGTCCACGCCTGAGCCGCCCGGCCCGCCGGGGTTGACCACCAGCGAGCCGATCCTGGCCGCCGGGTCGGTGGCCGTGCGGCGGGCGAGGGCGAGCTGGAAGGTCTCGCCGCCCGGTTTGTTCCAATCGATGGGCACGGTCAGCGTGCCGCACTCGGCCGTGGGGTCCTGCGGACAGGGTGCCCAGGCGATGGACCTCGCCGCGGCGGCCGGGGCCACGGGCAGCAACGGGACGGCCAGGGTGAGTAAGAGGGTGAGGATCAGGACAGGTCTTCGCATCGCGAATCCAATCGTCGGGTATCCGATCCTCAACCGGATCGCCCGACATGACCATCCGACTCGGGTATGAAAACCAAGTCATCCCCAGGTACCTCGTCAAGGGGAATCCTGCTGACAGGAGGATGAAAGGCCGGCGATCTCCATGGCGAATTCCTGAACCTTGTCCAGATTCATTGTCCCGATCCTTCTGTCGTCTGTGATTGACACCACGACAGAGTCGGCGCCCGGTCTTTCATCGTCCTTTCACCGGCCTGCCGGTGTCCGGTCACCCCCGCACGGCGCACAGCAGCCGGTTGTTCCCGCGCTGCCACAGTGTCCCGATCTCGGTGAAACCGGCCTCCCTGAGGGCCTCCACGTGATGCGACAGCAGATGGGACTCGGACCCGTGGTGATCGGCTCCGGCGGTGGTCCGCTCCTGGTGGAGCGCGGCGAAGGCCGGGTCGGCCGCGACCGCGTCCCACCAGGCCCGCCAGTCCTCGGGCCGGTCCGCGCCGAACGCCCGCTCGGTCTCGCGCTCGTGCACGGCCCGCTCCAGCCGCGCCAGCGCGGGCGTGACGTCATCGGTGTCCATGTGGTCGCCGTTCAGCAGCACCCCGCCGGGCCGCAGCACGCCCGCCAGCTCGCTGTAAACCCGGTGCAGGTCAGGTCCGGAAATCCAGTGCAGCGCCGTCGTGCTCACCGCGGCGTCTGCGGGCCGGTCCAGGTCCAGCGACCGCGTCCACCCGCTCGTACGCAGATCGGCCGAGACGAAGGTGAGCTGCGGATATGCGGCCCGCCCGAGCCCGAGCAGCAGCGGATCGGCGTCCACCGGCACCACCGTGGCCTTGGGCAGCCGGTCGAGCAGTCGTGCCGACAGCGACCCCGGCCCGCACCCCAGGTCGATGACCAGCGGATCGGGCCGCCCCAGCGCCTCGACGGCGTCGATCAGGGCGGTGAAGCGCTCCTCTCGGTCGGGGAGGTAGCCCTCCTGCTGGCGGTCCCAGCGCGCGATCCACTCCAGTGCGGCATCGTGAGTGAGCACGAACGTCTCCTTGTAACCGTCGTTTATGCTTTGGACAGTTACCAACTTAGAACACGAAGGTGTGACCGGTCAATTGGATTACAACAGTCACACGGATGCGGTGGTCAGGGTCTCCGTCGCGCTGGTGAACGCGCTGACCCCGGGCGAGCGGCGCGGGCGTGCTTTCCCCGCGCCCGCCGGCGTCGGCGCCGCCGCCACGGAAGGCCTGCGCATGGTCTACGCGGACCACCGTGAGGTCACCGAGGCCGAGGGCGCCGAGCTGGCCGAGGTCGCCGCGCGCCTCCGGGAGGTCTTCGCGGCCGTCGCCGCGGACGACATCGATACCGCGGCCACGCGGGTCAACGTGCTCCTGGAGGAGAGTCATGCCAGGCCGACGCTCCAGAAGCACGACGGCGAGCCATGGCATCTGCACTTCCACGGCCCCGGCGGCACCATGGGGGGCGAGTGGGCGGCGGGTTGCGCGACCGGCCTCGCGATCGTGCTGGGCAGTGAGTTCAGCGACCGCCTCGGAGTCTGCACGGCGCCGCACTGTGACCGCGTCTACGTGGACGTCTCGCGCAACGGCACACGCAGGTTCTGCTCCACGGCCTGCCAGAACCGCGTCAAGACGGCCGCTTTCCGTGCCAGGAGCAAGGTGGAATAGGCGATCGAGCAGGTGCCTTACCGCTCAAGGCGCCGGCGAAGGGCTTCGCGAGCACTGATGCCGGAACCCCCTGCTCCAGCTCCCCGGCACGGGCCGGGGAGCTGGAGCCCGTTCATTCGGCGGCCAGTCTTTCCGCCTCTTCGTGCAGCGCGAGGATGAGGACCAGCTCCAGGTGGAGCTCCTCGAGATCCGGCGCCGCGAAGCCGTCAAGGACGCGCATAATGGGCCTCCCTGACTAAAAGACGCCCCATAAGTCACATCGGTTTACAGTCTATGTCTCGCTCCTGAACCGTTCCCACGCGGATTGGCGCGTCATGCCGAGCGAGGCGCCGATGCGCTCCCAGCTGACGTCCCTGCCGCGCAGGTGCGCCACCCAGTCGCGCAGGTTGTCGTCGACCTGGGCCTGCACCGCGGCGATTTTCGGCAAGTGGTCGAGTATCTGCTCGTTGCTCATGGTTTCCCACATGGGAAGCCGGGGCTCGGTGGAGGTGGCGAGGCGTTCTCCTTCGAGAATTTCGTTGCACAATCCCACGCACTCGTTGCAGATGTGCACGCCGGGACCGGCGATGAGCTTGTCGACCTCCGGGCTCTTCTTGTGGCAAAAGGAGCAGCGGAGTTTGTCCTTCCAGTCAGGCATGGCCTGACGCTAACTCCGTCAGGCCACACCTGACAACCCTGCGCGCCGATCCCGTTCGATCTGCACCTGCAGGATGGCCTGCCGCTCCTCGGTGATCCTGTGGCAGATCGTCACGTACGCGGTCAGCACCTTGCCGTACGCCTGCCGCGCCTGCTCCGCCTGGGCGCGCAGGTCAAGAATGCGATCGGCGTCGCCGAGCTGCTCTGCCTCGGCCAGCAGGAAGCGGGCCTCGTCGACGATCTCTTCGGCCCGCATCCTCGTGCGGCGCAGCAGGGCAGAACATTCGTGCAACTCCGCCAGCCGCGCCGACGAGACGATGAACTCAGCAGTGTGCACGGCCGAGCCGACGGCCGTCCGCCTGCGGAGATCCGATCCCATTTCCTGCCACCTCCCGGTCAAGGTTGCCTAACTGTAGACGCGCAAGCGCAGCAAGCGGATCACTCGGGAACTCTGGGAGTACGTCAGCGCTCCCGCCGGAGAGGTTTCTATGCCCGGGAGGGAAAACCTCTTTCCTGAAGCCCATTCGGTGCGGACTGAATGTGGCATTTGGCGGCCGTACCGGGGCTTATTCGCCGAATGCCCTGAATATCCGTTGTTGGCAAAAGCCGTGGATGAAGACGTCCGATCAGGCCCACGAGACCGAGCGTTCGTCACATACTGAAGCCAAGCGACAGCACAACGTAGTCCAGGAGTGGTGACGATGCCGGCGACAGGGAACGACGACGACGCAGTGGACGTCAGCGTCGTCATCCCCGTACACAACTGCCGGGACTACCTCGACAGATGCCTGACGTCCGTGCTCGTGCAGCGGGTCAAGAAGGAGATCGTGGTCGTCGACGACGGCTCCACGGACGGCAGCGCCGACCTGCTCGACCTGTATGCCGCCTACCACAAGGACAGCGTCCGGGTCGTGCACATCGAGCCCAGCGGCGGCGCCGGCCGTCCGCGCAACGTCGGCATCGAGCACGCCACCGGCCGCTACGTGTTCTTCTGCGACGCCGACGACTACCTCGGCCCCGAGGCGCTGGAGCGCATGGTCGCCATGGGCGACAGGAACGGCTCCGACATCGTCCTCGGCAAGATCGTGGGGCACGGCAGGCGGGCGCCGGTGTCGATGTTCCAGCACAGCGCCGACCGCGCGGAGCTCGGCGACAGCACCGTTTACAACAGCCTGTGCTGCTTCAAGCTGTTCAGGAGGGACCTGCTCGAACGCCACCGCATCAGGTTCGGTGAGGGCATGCTGGTCGGCGAGGACATCATCTTCACCGTCCACGCCTACTGCCACGCCCGCGTGATCTCCGTGGTCGCCGACTACGACTGCTACCACCTGGTGTCCAGGCCCGACGGGAGCAGCGTCATGCAGCAGCCGGGCAGCAAGGACCCGATCGCCTGGCTCGCCATGATCCGCGAACCGATCCGGCTGATGACCCGGCACATCGAGCCGAGCCCGCTCCGCGACCACCTGCTGCGCAGGCACTTCAGGCTGGACGCGTTCGCGCAGCTCGGGGCCGTTTTCCTGGAGAGCGACGACATCCGGCGCAAGGACATCGCGCGGGAGGTCGCCGCGCTCTGCGACGAGTGGTACACCCCGGGCGTGCACGAGCGACTGGGCAGCATCGACCGGCAGCGGGTGACCGCGCTCGACGACATCGACCGCCTGGTGCGCCTGGCCCGCATCGAGAGTGCCACCGTCCGCCGCAGGCTGACCGGGTTGCGCTGGGACGGCGACCGCCTGGTGGTGACCGGCGCCGCCCGGCTCGACGGCATCAGCAGGGACGACGGCGTGGCCGTGGTGCTGCGCTCCCGGTACGACCCGCACGCCGAGCTGGTCGTCCCCGCGCAGCGCAGGGGCGGCGAGTTCACCGCCCGGGTCGAGGCGGGCGCGCTCGACTCCGGCGTGTGGGACCTGTGGGTGGCGGTCGAGTTGGAGGGCGTGGTGCGCTTCGGCCGGCTCGGAGCGGAGCGCGACAGCGGCATCACGCGGCCGCCGCCCAGGCTGATCGGCAGCAGGGCGGTGCTGCCGTACTTCACCAGGGGCAACGGCAACCTCAGCATCGACGTCGGCGGGCACGTCGTCGCGGTGCCCGGCACGGCCAGGCTCATCAGGACCAGGTGGACGCTCGGACGCCGGCTGGTGGTCGACGGCGAGGTCACCGTCGCCGGCGCCGCCCCGGCGGCCTCGGCGATCAGGCGGCTCGTCTGGCGGGAGCGGCGCACCGGACGCGAGCGGGCCGAGCCGGTGGTGGCCCTGCCCGGCGGCGGGTTCGCGGCCAGGCCCGCGGTGGGCCGGCTCTCGGCCGGCACCTGGGACGCCTACCTGGAGCTCGACCTGGGCGGGCCGCCCGCGCGGTTCAGGATCGAGGTCGATGCCGAGGCGGTGGCCGCCCCGCGCTGGTCGCTGTTCAGCAGAGTGCGGCCGTACGCGACGTCGGGGAAGGGGCGGCTGAGCGCGGCGGTACGGCGGCTGACGCCCAGGGCGATCGTGAGAAGGATCATGTTGTAATTGCCATCTATGTGCAGGTGCAAGACGATGTCCTAAAGTAGGAACGTTTGTTCGTCCCTTTTGGGAGGCATGGTCGTGCACGTACCCGATGGCTTCTTCAACGTAGCAACGTCCGTATCGGCCGGAGCGGTGGCGGCGGCCGGGGTCGCGGTCTGCCTGCGCGGAGCGCGACGTGAGCTGGACGACCGGACCGCTCCCATGGCCGGGCTCGTCGCGGCCTTCATCTTCGCGGTCCAGATGCTCAACTTCCCCGTCGCCGCGGGCACCAGCGGGCACCTGCTGGGCGGCGCGCTGGCGGCGATACTCGTCGGACCCTATACCGGCGTGCTCTGCATGGCCGTGGTCCTCCTCGTCCAGGCCGTGTTCTTCGCCGACGGCGGGCTGACCGCGCTCGGCGTCAACATCACGATCATGGGCATCGTCACCGTGCTCGTCGGGTGGGCGGTCTTCCGGCTCGTCGCCGGGGTGGCCAGGGGCAAGGGCGGGGTGACGCTGGCGGCGTTCCTGGCCGCGCTGATCTCCGTGCCGGCCTCCGCGCTGGTGTTCACGCTGCTGTTCTGGATCGGCGGGACAGCCCCGATCGACGTGGGGGCGGTGGCGGCCGCGATGGGCGGCGTGCACGTGCTGATCGGCATCGGCGAGGGCGTGATCACGGCGATGACCGTCGGCGCGGTGCTCGCCGTCCGGCCCGACCTCGTGTACGGCGCCCGCGGCCTGGCCAAGCCGCTGGTCCTGCGCGGCGCCGAGGGGTCGACCACGACCGTGGGCGAGCCGGAGCCCGTTCCCGCCCGTGGCGTCGGCTGGATGTTTCTGGTCGGCGGGGGCCTGCTGACGCTGGTGCTGGCCGGGGCCGTGTCGTTCTTCGCCTCCTCGGACCCCGACGGGCTGGAGGCCGTGGCCGAGAACGAGGGCTTCCTCGACCGGGCGACCGGCCACGGGTTCGGCGGGTGGGCGCTGGCCGACTACGGTGAGGTGGGCGGGATCCCCGTGGGCGTGGCCGGGATCATCGGCGTCGGGCTCGTGCTGCTCATCGCCGGGACCGTGGCCTACGCCGCCAGGAGCCGGAACAAAGTCAAGGTGTGAGACGTGGGCGCCGGGCATCACCATCAGCTTTACCTGCCGGGCGGCTCGGTCGTGCACCGGCTGCCGCCGCAGTGCAAGCTGCTCGCGGTCTTCGCGTTCGCCATCGTCGTGGTGGCCACGCCGCGCGAGCTGTTCTGGGCGTTCGCCGCGTACGCGGTGCTGCTCGGCGTGGTCGCGGCGGCGGCGCGGGTGCCCGCGACGTACATCGTGCGGCGCATGGTGGTGGAGGTGCCTTTCGTGCTGTTCGCGTTCCTCATCCCGGTCATCGGGCTGGGGGAGCGGATCACGGTGCTCGGACTCTCGCTGAGCGTCCCCGGTCTCTGGGCGGCCTGGAACATCCTGGCCAAGGCCACGCTGGGGGTGGCCGCCTCGATCCTGCTGGCGGCCACCACGGAGCCGCGCGTCATCCTCATCGGGGCTCAGCGGCTGCGGCTGCCGAGCCTGCTGGTGCAGATCGCCATGTTCATGCTGAGGTACATGGACGTGATCATGGATGAGATGCGGCGGATGCGGGTGGCGCGGGAGTCCCGCGGGTTCGAAGCACGAAATTTCCGACACATCCCCGTGATCGCCCGGTCCGCCGGGGCGCTGTTCATCCGCTCGTACGAGCGGGGCGAGCGGGTGCATCTGGCGATGCTGAGCCGCGGATATTCTGGCCGGATGCCGGTAATTCACGATATGTCGGCATCGCTCCGTCAATGGGCCACCGCCCTCGCCCTGCCCGCCGTGGCCCTCGCCGTCCTGGGACTCTCATGGTGAACTCTCTCGAAGTCAGGCAGCTCGCCTACGCCTACCCCGACGGCACGCAGGCGTTGTTCGGCGTGGACCTGTCGATCGCCCGCGGCGAGCGGGTGGCCCTGCTCGGCCCGAACGGCGCCGGCAAGACCACGCTCGTCATGCATCTCAACGGGATACTCACCCCGGGGCACGGCACTGTCACCGTGGCCGGCACCCCGGTGCGCAAGGACACGCTCAAGGAGGTCAGGCAGCGCGTCGGCCTGGTCTTCCAGGACCCGGACGACCAGCTCTTCATGCCTACGGTCCGGGACGACGTGGCCTTCGGCCCGGCCAACGCGGGCGTGCGGGGCGAGGAGCTGGACCGGGTGGTCAAGGACGCGCTGGAGCGGGTCGGCATGCTGGAGGCCGCCGACCGGCCGCCGCACCACCTGTCGTTCGGCCAGCGGCGCCGGGTGGCGGTGGCGACGGTGCTGGCCATGGAGCCGGAGATCCTGGTGCTCGACGAGCCCTCGTCCAACCTGGACCCGGCCGCCCGCAGGGAGCTGGCCGAGATCCTGCGCTCCTTGGACGTGACGGTGCTCATGGTCACGCACGACCTGCCGTACGCGCTGGAGCTGTGCGAGCGCTCGCTCATCCTCTCCGACGGCGTGATCGCCGCCGACGGGCCCACGCGCGAGCTGCTGGCGGACGCCGAACTGCTGTCAAAACACCGCTTGGAGCTCCCGTTTGGCTTCGCGATCCCGGTGGTGTGAGGTCGTTCAGCCGTAATTGGCGGCTTTTATCCTGCTCTTCGTAGTCTGTGAATGCCCGGTATCCGGGGATGTCGAAGTACAGTGGCTCATCGAGGAGGGGCCCAAATGAAGCTGCGGCTTGCGCGACATGCCCTGGGAGACGCCGTGGTGGTGGCCGTTGAGGGAGAGCTCGACCTGTTCACCGCACCGTTCCTCCGCGACGAGGTACGCGATGCCATCAAGCAGGACGGCGCAAGGCTCGTGCTCGACCTGCAGCAGCTGTCGTTCATGGATTCCAGTGGACTGTCGGTGCTGATCGAGGCCTGGCGGCTGGCGACGGGGGAAGGCGGCGGCGTGTCCCTGGCCGCGCCGCAGGCGCCGGTGGCGCGTATCCTCCGCACCACGGGGCTGGATCGGCGGATCAAGGTGTACTCCGATGTCGACAGCGCGGTGGGTGAGATTTGACCACCCCCGCGTAGAACTTCATTCGGTTGGCGGGTTAGGGTCCGGTCTATGGACGTGAACGGATCTGCAGCAATCATTTCCGGCGGCGCCAGTGGCCTCGGCGAGGCCACGGCCCGCGAGCTGGCCCGCGCCGGCGCCACGGTGGTCGTCGCCGACCTCAACGAGGAGCGCGGCAAGACCGTCGCCGACGAGATCGGCGGCGTTTTCGCCAGGACGGACGTGTCGGACGACGAGCAGGTGCAGGCGGCTGTGGACGCCGCCGTGGCCACCGGCAAGCCGCTGCGCGTGGTGGTCAACAGCGCCGGCATCGGCTGGGCGGAGCGCACGGTCAACCGCGACGGGCAGCCGCACAACCCGGCCACCTACCGCAAGGTCATCGAGGTCAACCTGATCGGCACGTTCAACCTCATGCGCATCGCGGCGGCCGCCATCGCCAAGACCGAGCCCGCCGACGCCGACGGGCAGCGCGGCGTCGTGATCAACACTGCCTCCGTGGCGGCCCTCGAGGGGCAGACCGGGCAGCTGGCGTACTCGGCCTCCAAGGGCGGCATCGTGGGCATGACGGTGCCGGCGGCTCGTGACCTGTCGGCGATCGGTGTACGCGTGAACACGATCTGCCCCGGCATCATCGACACCCCGATCTACGGGTTCTCGGGCAACGCCGAGGAGTTCAAGGCGAAGCTGGTGGCGCCGGTGGTGTTCCCCAAGCGGATGGGGCGGGCCGACGAGTTCGCGCACCTCGTGCGGTCGCTGGTCGAGAACGACTACATCAACGCCGAGGTCATCCGCTTCGACGGCGGCATCCGCTTCCAGCCCAAGTAACCGCCCCCACGGCCCCGCACCCCCTCACCACCTCGCGGGGACACCCGGCGAGGCCTCATCCGAAAGGGTTGTTGTGTCTGACGAAGTGCTCGTCGAGGAGTCCGGCAACGTCGCGATCATCACGATCAACCGCCCCAAGGCCCGCAACGCCGTGAACGGGGCAGTGGCCCGGGGGATCGCGGGCGCCCTGGACGACCTGGACGCTCGCCCTGACATTTCCGCGTATGTCCTGACCGGTGCCGGGGGCACGTTCTCTGCGGGGATGGACCTGAAGGGGTTCCTGGCCGGCGACTTCCCGGTGATAGCGGGCCGGGGCTTCGGTGGTCTGACCGAGTCGCCGCCCAAGAAGCCGCTGGTCGCCGCGGTGGAGGGCTACGCGCTGGCCGGCGGCTTCGAGCTGGCTCTGTCGTGCGATGTCATCGTGGCGTCGTCGGAGTCCACGTTCGGGCTGCCCGAGCCCAGGCGCGGGCTGGTGGCGGGCGCGGGCGGAATCATGCGGCTCCCGCGCCGGATTCCGTACCACGTGGCCATGGAGATCGCCCTGACCGGCGACCACTATCCGGCCTCCCGCCTGTACGAGCTCGGCCTGGTCAACCGGATCACCGAGCCGGGCAAGGCACTGGAGGGAGCGGTGGAGCTGGCCGGCAAGATCGCCGCCAACGCGCCGCTGGCGCTCGCCGCGACCAAGAAGGTGATCATCGAGTCGCAGGACTGGCCGCTGGAGGAGATGTTCGAGAAGCAAGGAGCGATCATCAACCCGGTGTTCGGCTCCAAGGACGCCATGGAGGGCGCCGCGGCCTTCGCCGAGAAGCGCGCGCCCCAGTGGAAGGGCGAATAGCCGGGTCCCTCTCCCGCCCCGGAACGGGAGGGGGACTCTTTTGGCGCGCGCATAGGACTTCCTGCGTACGGTAAAGAGAGAGAAGACGAGCTACCGGGAGTGCGCATGAGCGAGCGCGGCGACTATTCGGGTTCCAGGTTCGGGTCCGCCAAACGCGGCGCCGGAGCGCTGCTCTCGGGGGCGCTGAGCGCCCTCATGATCGTGGTCGCCATGCTCGCCGTGATGTGGGTCGTCGAGGGCGTGGACTACACGATGGGCGGCGCGCTGGACCGGTTCGGCATCCTGGGCTGGGACGCCGACGGGCTGGTCGGCATCCTGTTCGCGCCCTTCCTGCACGGCGGCTTCGGTCACCTCATGGCCAACTCGCTGCCGCTGCTGGTCCTCGGCTTCCTGGCCGGTCTGCGCAGCGTGGGCAGGTTCCTCTGGGCCAGCCTGATCATCATCCTGATCGGCGGCCTGGGCACCTGGGTGACGAGCCCCGAGGTCTACACGGTGGGGGCGAGCGGCCTGATCTTCGGCTACTTCGGCTACATCATGGCCAGGGGCGTGTTCGACCGGCAGCTGCTCGACATCGTCATCGCCGTCGGCGTGGGCATCGCCTACTACGGGATCCTGGCCGGCCTGCTGCCCAACCAGCCGGGCATCTCCTGGCAGGGACACCTGTTCGGCCTCATCGGCGGCGTGGTGGCCGGCTGGGTGCTACGCCGCAAGAAGCTCCACGTCACGGCCTACTGAAGGTGCGGCCGCGTGTGCTCGGCCGGGGACGAACGTCTGCAGCAGGTGCACCGACGAGATGCCGATGATGGCCGCATCGCCACGACCTCGGAGACGTACACCGCCTGGGCCATGATCAACCCCAGATAGAGCGGAACCTGCGGCCATCGGCTGGCGAACATGAGATACCCGAGGCTCGTGGGCCGTAAGGTTGGGGGGATTTCTGGCAAGAATGTTTCCTACTACTTGAGGCGGAAGGAATTGGTCAGTTGGCGAACCTGGGATCCCTGGAACGCGCGATCATGGACGTGCTCTGGGATGCCGGCAAACCGATGCGGGTCAGAGAGCTCCTGAACAGACTCAACGAGGACCGCGATCTCGCCTACACCACGGTCCAGACCGTCGCCGAGCGGCTGGTGAAGAAGGGGCTGCTCGTCCGCACGCCGTACCGCAACGCCTTCAGGTACGCCACGGCGAAGTCGAGGGACGAGCACGTCAGCGACCTCATGCTGGAGGCACTGGCGGCCAGCACCGATCGGCTGCCGGTGCTGGCGAGGTTCGCGCAGGGCGTCGAGGAGGCGGACGCGCTCGCCCTCATAGAGGAGCTGCTACGCCGTCAGAGGCGCTCGACCACGTAGTCGACGCACGTCGTCAGCGCGTCGACGTCGGCCGGGTCGACGGCCGGGAACATCGCGATGCGCAGCTGGTTGCGGCCCAGCTTGCGGTAGGGCTCGGTGTCGACGATGCCGTTGGCGCGCAGCACCTTGGCCACGGCGGCGGCGTCCACGTCGTCGGAGAAGTCGATCGTGCCGACCACCTGCGAGCGGAACTCGGGGGCGGCGAACGGCGTGGCGTACGACGACTTCTCGGCCCACGTGTAGAGGCGCGAGCTGGAGTCGGCCGTGCGGGCGGTGGTCCAGGCCAGGCCGCCGTTGCCGTTCATCCAGTCGAGCTGGTCGGCCAGCAGGAACAGCGTGGCCACGGCCGGGGTGTTGTAGGTCTGGTCCTTGCCGGAGTTGTCGATCGCGACCGGCAGGCTGAAGAACTCGGGCACGTAGCGGCCGGTCGCGGCGATCTCCTCGACCCTGGCCAGCGCGCGCGGCGACATGATCGCGATCCACAGGCCGCCGTCGGAGGCGAAGCTCTTCTGCGGCGCGAAGTAGTAGACGTCGCTCTCGGCGATGTCGACGGGCAGGCCGCCGGCGCCGGAGGTGGCGTCCACGAGCACCAGCGAGTCGTCGGAGCCGACCCGCCTGATCGGCATGGCGACGCCGGTCGAGGTCTCGTTGTGGGTGAGCGCGTAGACGTCGACGCCCTCCTCGGCCACCGCGGTGGGGTGGGTGCCGACCTCGGACTTGATGACGCTCGGCTCGGCAAGCCAGGGCGCCTTCTTGGTGACGGTGGCGAACTTCGAGGAGAACTCCCCGAACGACAGGTGCTGCGACTTCTCCCGGACGAGCCCGAAGGCGGCGATGTCCCAGAACGCGGTGGTGCCGCCGTTGCCCAGCACGACCTGGTAGCCCTCGGGGAGCGAGAACAGGTCGGCGAGCCCGGAGCGTACGCGGCCGACCAGGTTCTTGACCGGCTTCTGGCGGTGGGAGGTGCCCATCAGGCTCGCGCCGGAGGCGGCGAGCGCGGCCAGTTGCTCGGTGCGAACCTTCGAGGGCCCGCAGCCGAAGCGGCCGTCGGCGGGCTTGATGTCAGCGGGAATCACGATGTCAGCCACGTCATCGAGCCTACCGATCGGCATGGAGTGGCTCGCACGGGGTCCGGATTATGAGATCCATGAAAGTTTCACAAATGATCCCAGGTCAACGGCGGCAAGGGTGCCGGGGACTTGACGAAACGCCAGTTTGGTCTCACGTTCCTCGCTAGCAGCGGGAAGCGTGATGACCATGGTCGACGTGGATGTCCTCACCGCCAGAGAGTTGCAAGTCCTCTCCCTCACCTGTGCGGGTCACAGCGCCCAGGAGATCGCCGACCGGCTGCACATCGCCCGCTGCACGGTGGAGAACCACAAGCGTCACATCTACCAGAAGCTCGGCGTCGCCGGCCAGGGGCAGGCCGTGTCGCAAGGGCTCGCGCTCGATCTGCTCGACCTCGGCCCGGCCGTGCCGCGCCCGCGCGTGCCGGCCGGGCGCGACCTCGTGGTGCTCCATGCCAGGTGCCCCGTGGCGACGGAGTCGGTGACGCGGGCCATGATCAGGGACGGCAGGCCGCTGTGCGCCGTGCGGGACACGGTCGGCGGCGACGACGCCGACGCCTGGCCGGGAGCGCTCAGGTTCACGGCGGTGCTCGTGGACCCGCTACCGGCGGACTGGCAGCTGCCGCTGCGCCTCGGCGCGCGCGCCGTCGCCATACCGTCCGCGCCACCGTGCGCGGCCACGGTGTCGGACGCCATGGCGCGCGGCGCGTCCGCCGTGTTGTGGCTGGAGGACGTCCCCGACCACCTCTGCGCGGTCTTGGACCTGGTGGCCAGTGAGTACGTGGTGGTGGGCGCGGACATGTGCCGCCGCCTCCTGCCCACGCCACACCTCACCGGCCGCGAGCACGACGTGCTGGTCACGATCGCCGCGGGCCACACGGTCAGGCAGAGCGCACGCCTGCTGGGCATCGCGAGCAAGACCGTGGAGAGCACGCGGGCCCGCCTGTTCAGGAAGCTCGACGCGCGCAACAGGTCGGAGGCGCTGGCCAACGCCTACCGGGCGGGACTTGTCCCGGCGGAGCCGCCGGCACCTGCCGGGCGGGAGTGATCCCGGCGGAGCCGCTCACTGGCGCCGGCTGGCGGGATCGACCCGCGCGAACGTGAGCAGATCCACCATCCGGAAGTCACCCGCCGCTCCGGTCCTGCGCGGCAGCGTGGGCCGCCAGGACGGGTTGGTCCTGAGGTAGGAGGTCGGATCGAGCTGGAGCAGCCCGATGAAGACCTCGCCGACGATCCTCGCGCCCACCCCGGCCAGCCGGATGCCGCCGGCCAGGATCTCGGCTTCCTTGAGCGCGTAGTACCACAGGGGCGTGCTGGCGGGCAGGCCGTGCCCGAACTGCTGCAGTTCGGGGAAGTGCTGCGACTCCAGCGCCTGCACGCCGATGGCGCGGGCGATGTTCTGCCCGGACGGCATCGACCAGGTGATGTGGCGCAGCAGGTTGCGCTGCGGCAGCGAGGTCGGCGCCTCCCCGCCCGGGATCGCGATCAGCGGCAGGTTGAACAGCGGCGTCGAGATCTTGGTGTCGATGCGCTTGTTCGACCGCACCTCGCCGTCGTCGAAGTTGAAGAACGTCTGCCAGCCGATGAAGCGCCTGGGCGCCCTGGCCTGGCCGCGCAGGTCGACGGGATCGGCCTGGCCCTGGCCCGCCGGGTCGAAGACGAACCCGAAGAACGGCGTGCCGTCGGCGTTCCCCGCGAGGTTGGCCCGGTAGGATGGCCGGACCTGGCTGTGCCCGAACCGGTAGGCGGCGCCCTGGAACTCGACCGGGATGAACTGCTCGCCCTGCACCGGCCGGTAGAAGCGCCGCCCGTTGGCCAGGATGTCGTTGACCGCGCTCTGCCCGATGATCAGCGGCAGGAACTCGTGCAGGGTGATCCACTGATAATGCCACCTGACCTGCTGCCTGGCGGCCTCGAAGATGTCGCCGGTCTGTCCCGCCGCGCGCAGATGGTCGACCACCCGGTTGTGGAACAGCAGGAACGCCGCGTGCAGCCCGGAGATCATCAGGTTCTCGTCGTTGCGGGGGTCGGCGATGATCGCCTGGCGGTTGGCCAGCCGCGGCAGGTCCTCGAATCTGCCCCCGCTCTCCAACCGGAACTTGGCGCGGTCGTTGGGGTCGTAGAACCGCGGGTCGGCCGTGGGACCGCGGCCGTAGACGCTGTCGAGGTCGAGGCCGGGCGTCCGGGTGTTGGGCGACTGCTCGGGAGCGGTGGGGACGCCGAGCGGCGAGGTCTCGTCGAACGTCAGGTCGTGGTCGAGGAACTGGCCCAGGAACGTTATGCCGGCGGTCTGCGCGCCGTTGTCGAGGTTGCCGGGGCTGAGCTCCGGGTTGGTGATCAGCCGGATCGGACCCTCCTGGAGCGGGTCCCGGGCGTCGATCACGCCCCCAGGACGGCCCATCGACATGAGGGCCTGCCGGAGGGTGGGCGCGTTGAAGTCGGCGAACGGGGCGAGGTTGAAGATCCGGCCGAACCTGTCGGGGGACGTGGCCAGGCCGCCGGCCTGGGCCGTGACGACCTTGGCAAGCGCCTCGGCGGGGGTGAGCGTCAGGGCCGCGGCCCCGGCTCCCACGCCGGTGAGGAATCCTCGCCTGCTTAAGCCTGACTTGGCGTCATCGCTGGACTGAAGCATGACGTGCCTCCTTGCGGGCCTCCCACCGGAGGAGGGCAGGCAGGCGTCAGCAACCCGCTGGGGAGGGGGTGTCCGGCCTGCTCGTGGGAGGTTGGGGGGTGCCTGCGCTCAGGCTGGGCCTTTGACAACAGGCGGTCAAGGACGACTTTCCCCTAGTGCTGTTCGCACGGTGGAAACATGAAAACGGCTACCGCGCGGGTGCGAGCCGCGCGGTAGCCGTGACACGAATCGATCAGTACTTGCCGACCACCTCGTCGGCGCCGGGCACCTCGGTGAGCGGGCGCGAGGCGGGGCCCACGTAGTTCGCGCTGGGGCGGACCAGCCTGCCCGTGCGCTTCTGCTCCAGGATGTGCGCGGCCCAGCCGGCCGTGCGGGCGCAGGTGAACATCGAGGTGAACATGTGGGAGGGCACCTCGGCGAAGTCCAGCACCACGGCCGCCCAGTACTCCACGTTGGTGGCCAGCACCCGGTCGGGCTTGCGCGCGTGCAGCTCCTCCAGTGCGGCCTGCTCCAGCGCGGCCGCGACCTCGTACCGGGGCGCGTCGAGCTCCTTGGCGGTGCGGCGCAGCACGCGGGCGCGCGGGTCCTCGGCGCGGTAGACGCGGTGGCCGAAGCCCATGAGCCTGTTGCCCTTGTCGAGCTCGCTCTGGACGTACTTCTTGGCGTCGCCCAGGTGCTCCACGCCCTCGATCATGTGCAGCACCCGGGCCGGGGCGCCGCCGTGCAGCGGACCCGACATGGCGCCCACGGCGCCGGAGAGCGCGGCCGCCACGTCGGCCCCGGTGGAGGCGATGACGCGCGCGGTGAACGTGGAGGCGTTCATCCCGTGCTCGGCAGCGGAGGTCCAGTAAGCGTCGATGGCCTTGACGTGCTTGGGGTCGGGCTCACCGCGCCAGCGGATCATGAAACGCTCGACGATGGTCTTGGCCTCGTCGACCCGGCTCTGCGGCACCATCGGCAGGCCGAGCCCGCGCGCGGACTGCGCCACGAACGACAGAGCCATCACCGAGGAACGCGCGAGCTGGTCGCGGGCCTCTTCGTCACTGATGTCGAGCAGCGGCTTGAATCCGTAGGCCGGAGCCAGCATGGCCAGCGCGCTCTGTACGTCTACGCGGATGTCACCGGAGTGGACAGGAATGGGGTACGGCTCCGCCGGGGGCAGGCCCGGCTGGAACGTGTTGTCGACCAGCAGGCCCCAGACGGCCCCGAACGGGACACGGCCGACCAGCTCTTCGATGTCGACGCCCCGGTATCGAAGGGCGCCCCCTTCTTTGTCCGGTTCCGCGATCTCGGTCTCGAAAGCTACGACGCCTTCGAGCCCGGGTTTGAAGTCGGACATACTCGGCCGCCTCCCTTTCTGCCATGTTCCGGCAATGCAATGCCTTGATGTCGAGATACCGGCGGGTCAATTTAACCCCCTCCCAGCTCATGGTCGGTCTCGGGACCCGCCGTAAGGCCAAACCCGCTGGTGGGGAGGGGTGGATGAGACCCGTCGCACGAGCGCGCAAGAATACCGTCTCGTGGATGCCACCCCGCGCCCGCCCGTACTGGCGGGGCTTCGCCGTACGTACGAGGGCGAGCCGCTGCTCGAATCAGACCTCGCGTCCGACCCCATCGCGCAATTCACCGCCTGGTTCCAGGACGCGCTCGACGCCGGCCTGCCCGAACCCAACGCCATGATCCTGGCCACCGCCTCCGCAGGCGGCCGCCCGAGCGCCAGGACGGTCCTGCTGAAGGGCTATGACGAACGCGGATTCGTCTTCTACACCAACTACGAGTCGCGCAAGGGCCGCGACCTGGCCGAGAACCCCCGGGCCTCGCTGCTGTTCCCCTGGCATCCCATCCGCCGCCAGGTCCGCATCGAGGGCACCGTCGCCAAGATCTCCCACGAGGAGTCGGCGGAGTATTTCAACTCCCGCCCCTACGGCTCGCGCATCGGCGCGTGGGCCTCGCGCCAGTCGGCGGTCGTGCGCTCCAGGGAGGAGCTGGACGCCCGCTACCAGGAACTGGCCGACCGCTGGCCGGACGACCCGCCGGTGCCCGACTTCTGGGGCGGCTACCGGGTGACGCCGGTGGAGATGGAGTTCTGGCAGGGACAGCTCGATCGGATGCACGACCGGCTCCGCTACCGGCGGACCCGACCCGGCTGGGCCTTGGAGAGACTTGCACCTTAATGTGCATTGAGTGGCAATCGGGGAGCTGCTCAAACGTCATTTCGTAGACACCCGGCCGCTCGGCGTGCCCGCGTACCGGCGGATCTGGCTCGGCCAGGCCGTCACGCACGTGGGCGTCGGCGTGACCGTCGTCGCGGTCGGGAAGCAGGTCTTCGACCTCACACAATCCTCGTTCTGGGTGGGCCTGCTCGGCCTGGCCAACCTGATCCCGCTGATCGTCTTCGGGCTGTGGGGAGGGGCGGTCGCCGACGCCGTGGACCGGCGGCGGCTGCTGATCGCAGGCTCGGTGGTGGCCTGGGCGGCGACCTTGCTCATCCTCGCGCAGGCGCTGCTCGACCTGCGCAACATCTATGTGATCTTCGCCGCGGTCGCGCTGAACGCCACCGGGTTCGCGATCACCGGGCCGACCAGGGGCGCGATCATCCCTCGGATCCTGGAGCCGGAGCTGGTGCCCGCCGCGAACGCGCTCAACTCGCTGGTCTACAGCATCGGCTCGGTGGCCGGGCCGATGGTCGCGGGGGTGCTGCTGAACTCCGGCGGGCTGGCGGTCGCGTACGCGGTGGACGCCGTGCTCTTCACCGGCAGCCTCTACGCGGCCCTCAGACTCCCCTCACTGCCCCCGCTGGGCGTGGTGCGGCGCCCGGGTGCACGGGCCGTCTTCGAGGGGCTCAGCTTCATCGTCAGGAGCCCCGTGCTGCTGATGTCGTTCGTCGTGGACATCATCGCGATGGTGTTCGCCATGCCGCGCGCGCTCTTCCCCGAGGCGACCGCCGGCAGGTTCGGCGGCTCGGTGATCGCGCTCGGCTGGATGAGCGCGGCCATGGCCATCGGCGCCGTCGCCGGCGCGCTGTTCTCCGGATGGGTCGGGCGGGTCAGGCGCCAAGGGGTGGCGCTGGTCGTGGTCATCGCCGTGTGGGGCCTGGCCGTGGCCGCCGCCGGGCTCTCGGAACAGTTGTGGCTGGTGGTGGCGTTCATGGCGGTCGGCGGGACGGCGGACGTGATCTCGTCGGTGTGGCGGCAGTCCATCCTGCAGCTGTACGCCCCCGACGAGATGCGCGGGCGGATGCAGGGGGCGTTCATGGTGGTCGTGGCCGGCGGGCCGCGCCTGGGCGACCTGCGGGCCGGGGCGACCGCGACGGCGTTCGGGCTGACCGGCGCGTGGGTCGGCGGCGGCCTGGCGTGCGCCGTCACGGTGCTCGTCGTGGGGCTGTCCGTGGCCGGCTTCAGGAACTACCGGGCGGGCGCCGTGGCCAAGGCCGAGCCCGGCTGAGCGGTCCGAGACGCCGGCTGAAGGCCGGCTAAGCCGCTCGGGCCGCCGCCTGGAGGTCGGCGAGGAAGCCCGCGTAGGCCGCGTCCCTGTCCGGCGCGCGCAGCACGGCCGACGGGTGGATGGTGGCCACGGCGAGGGCGTCGCCGAGCGGCACCGGCTCGCCCCGGCTCCGCGTCACCCGGAACTCCCGTCCCAGCAGCGCCCGAGCGGCCGTCGCGCCCAGCACCACGACCACCCGCGGCGCCACCACGGCCAGCTCGGCGTCCAGCCACGGATGGCACGCCTCGATCTCGGCGGCCGTCGGCTTCTGGTGGATCCGCCGCTTGCCCCTGAGCGTGAAGGAGAAGTGCTTGACCGCGTTCGTCACATAGACGTCGTCGCGCGCGATCCCCGCCTCCGCCAGCCCTTTGTCCAGCACACGGCCCGCGGGCCCGACGAACGGATGCCCCTGGCGGTCCTCCTGGTCCCCGGGCTGCTCGCCCACCAACATGAACCTCGCCTGCCGCGGGCCCTCGCCGAAGACCGTCTGCGTGGCGTTCCTGTAGAGACCGCAGCCTTCGCAGCAGGCCGCCGCGCTCCGCAACGCATCCAGGTCCAGCCGGTCGGGAAGGAAGTCGGCCGCACTGGTGTTGCCGTCCTTAGCCATTGTCGGTCGTTCTCCCAATAGGGTTCCTGTTGACCAATGTGCCCGAGGCGGACGTGCTCAGTCCCCACTACGACCGGCGTAACATTCAGTTGGGAGGACTGTCTTGACCGCACACGGCCTGATCGACACGACGGAGATGTATCTCCGGACGATTTACGAGCTAGAGGAGGAGGGCATCGTCCCCCTTCGCGCTCGGATCGCCGAGCGCCTGCAGCAGAGTGGCCCCACGGTGAGCCAGACCGTCGCGCGCATGGAGCGCGACGGCCTCGTCCGCGTCGAGGGTGACCGGCACCTGTCCATGACCGAGCTCGGCCGCCAGCTCGCCACCCGTGTGATGCGCAAGCACCGGCTCGCCGAGTGCCTGCTGACACAGGTGATCGGGCTCCCCTGGGAAGAGGTGCACATCGAGGCGTGCCGTTGGGAGCACGTCATGTCGGAGTCGGTCGAGGCGCGGCTGGTGACGCTGCTCGACAACCCCACGGTGTGCCCGCACGGCAACCCGATCCCCGGGCTCGCCGAGCTGGGCGCCAAGGAGCCCGCCGAATCCGGGGCCGACGCGTTGACCTCGATGTGCGACCTCGCAGGACCGAGAGGTATACCCGTCGTCGTCCGGCGAATTAGCGAACAAGTGCAAAGTGATCCCGCTGTGATGCTTAAACTCAAGCAAGTTGGGATACAACCCGGACGCGAGGTCACGCTCGCGGCGAGCGACGACGGTGTGCGGGTGACAGGTGACGGTGACGCGAACGACACTCCCGCGGAGCTTCCGCGCGATGTTGCCGCGCACGTTTTTGTCTCCAAGCGCTGACGCGCGCGTAGCGGCACGGTTGAATCCCTCCTGGGAGGCCCTCCACTCTCCCCTGGCCAAGACTGTTGCAGGAGCGCCCGTGGTCTTGTTTGCGTGCTCGCCACCCCGAGGAGTGGTCTCCGGATGAAGCGATGGGGGGATCTGTCACAGGATGCGGCTGATCACCTTGCGGCCGGATCCGTGCTGGACCACGCTGAGATGGCGGTGGTCGTCACCGACCGTTTCAGCAACCTCCTCTACTCCAACCCTTTCGCCGAAAAGCTCTTCGGCCACGCGGGCAGGACCCCGACCAGGGAAACGTCGGTCCTCTCCCTCGGGATCATGGAGAAGGACCACCCGCTGGCGATCGAGCTGGCCAAGCACGTGCTCAAGGGCGGCGTGTGGGAGGGCACGTTCGACGTCAAGCGCGGCGACGGCACCATCATCTACGTCCGCGCCCAGGCCGTGCCGCTGCGTCACCCGTCGGGCGCGGTGACGGGCATCGTCATCATGGCCCGCGAGGCGCTGCGCAGCAACGAGCGGGAAAAGGACCGGTTCGGGCTCCTCGAGCGCATCGGCGAGCGGCTGGCCGGCTCCCTCTACGTCGAGGAGACGCTCAAGCGCGTCGCCGAGATGCTCGTCCCGCAGTTCGCCGACCACTGCTTCATCGAGCTCATGGAGGGCGACCGGCTCGTCCGCCGGGTCTCACAACACGTGCAGGGGTGGACGCCGCCGTCGGGCACATGGAAGCCGGTGGGCGCGGAGATCCGCTACCCCTCCGGCCACTACGCGGACACGGCACTGCGCCGTCAGGAGACCATCCTCGTCGAGGACTTCTCCACCAGCAGCTACCCGACGACCCATGAGAGCAGCGCGCGGCTGTGCGGCGAGATCGGCATGACCTCGGCCATCGTCGCCCCCCTGCTGGTGCGCGGTGAGACGCTCGGCCTGATGTACCTCAGCCTGTCCAACCTCACCGACCGCCGCAGCCCCCACTACGACGCCTTCGACCGTGACTTCGTGGGCGCCATCGCCACCCGGGTCGCCCTCGCGATCGACAACGCGCTGCTGTTCGAGGAGGAACGGCACACGGCGGAGTCGTTCCAGAAATACCTGCTGCCCCGGGCGCTGCCGCAGCTCGACGGCCTGCAGATCGCGGTGCGCTACTACCCGGCGGCCCCGCTGGCCTCTCACGGGCAGGGCATCCAGACCCAGGTCGGCGGCGACTGGTACGACGTGATCCCGCTGTCCGCCGGCCGCGTCGGCATCGTGATCGGTGACGTCGAGGGCAGGGGCGCCAAGGCCGCGGCCATCATGGGCCAGCTCAGGGCCGCGCTGCGGGCCTTCGCGCAGGACGACAAGTCGCCCGCCGACATCCTGGCCAGGCTCGACGAGTGGACCCGCATCATCGCCACCCCCGAGCAGGACGACGCCGGGACCGACGTGAGCATCCCGCCCATCGTGACCTGCCAATACCTGGTCTACGACGCCTGGTCCCGTCAGCTGTCCTTCGCCAACGCCGGCCACGCGCCGCCGCTGCTGCTGGTCGACGGCCAGTGCGTCGAGCTGGACATCGAGGAGGTCGGCCAGCCGCTCGGCGTACGCGCCAAGGGCATGCACGCCGACTTGGTCTACAAGGAGGAGACCCGCACCCTCCCGCCGGGCGCGGCGCTGCTCCTCTACACCGACGGCCTGGTCGACCGCAGGCCGGGGCGCGACGGCCGGATGCCGACCGACGCCGAGACGCTCGGCGTGCTCTGTGACAAGCTCGCCAAGATGTCGGACGCCGACGTCGAGCGCATCGCCGACGTCGCCACGGTCGCGGTGCCAGGCGAGATCGACGACGACATGGCGATCCTGGTCGTCCGCTCCAGCGACGTGGACCTCGACGTCGAGGAGCGCACCTTCCCCGCCCAGCCGATCATGGTCGGCGAGGCGCGCCGCATGGCGTCGGAGGCGTTCGCCGGCTGGAACGTGCCCGAGGAGCGCGCCGAGCTGGCCTGCCTGCTGGTCTCCGAGGTCGTCACCAACGTGGTGCTGCACGCCGCCGCCGCCGGCGTGCCGCGCAGGGATCTGGTCGTGGAGGGGCCGCCGCTTCCGTTCGAGGAGTCCTGGGACATGCCGGGCTTCGAGGACGAGGTGGTCGGCGACAAGGAGTTCACGCTGAGGCTGCGCAGGGGCGACGAGGCGGTCTGGGTCGAGGTGTTCGACCAGGACCTGCGCCTGCCCCGCATCCGCAGCGCGGGGGAGAACGACGAGGGCGGGCGCGGCCTCTACCTCGTCGACCAGTTGGCCAGACGCTGGGGCTCGCGACCCACCAGGGAAGGCAAAGCCGTCTGGTTCGAGATTCCCACGCGCGGCAGGTGAGTGGTCTACTGGCGCCATGGAGCTGGCCTTCGAACGACGGGGCACCGGCCCGCCGCTGATTCTCATCCACGGCATCGGCCACCACTGGCAGGCCTGGTTGCCGGTGATGGACCGCCTGGCCGTCTCACGTACGGTGATCGCGGTGGACCTGCCCGGCTTTGGGGTGTCACCAGGGTTGCCCGACCCCATCCCGTACACCGCCGAGTCGCTGGCCGACGCGGTCGAGTCGTTCTGCGCGCTGCTCGGCATCCGTGAGCCGGACGTGGTGGGCAACTCGCTCGGCGGTTACCTCGCGCTGGAGCTGGCCGCGCGCGGTGTCGTACGAACGGCCACCGCGCTGTCGCCCGCCGGCTTCTGGTCCCGCTCCGAGCTGCTCTACTGCCAGAGCGTGCTGCGCGCGCTGCGGGCCACGGCCCGCTCGCTGCCGCCCGATCAGGCCGTCCGCGTGGCGGAAAACCCGTTCCTGCGGGCCGTGTCCGCAGGGCTGCTGGTCGCCCACCCGTCCAGGCTGGAGCCGGCCGCGCTGGTCGCGGCCACCCAGGCGCTGGCCGCGTCGAGCGGCTTCGACGAGACGCTGGAGGCGTTCTCCGGGGTGATGCCGCCCGCGCCGCCCAAGGCGCCGATCACGATCGCCTGGGGCGAGCACGACCGGCTGCTGCCGCGCCGCCAGGCGGTGCGTGCTGCCCGTTGGTCGGGTCAGCGGGTCAAGCTGCTGAAGGGCTGCGGGCACGTGCCGATGAGCGACGACCCTGAGCTCGTGGCCCGCGTCATTCTGGAGGGCGCGTAGTGCTGGAGGACGGGGGCCACCGAGCAGCCTAAGCCGCGGAGTGCTCCAGGTTGGCGGCCATGCGGCGGAGGACGTCGACGGTCGCCTGATACTCCTCCGGGGTCACGCCCTCGCTCACCCGCCGCCTGAAGCGGGCCACCCGCTCGGCGATCTCCGTGTGCGCGGCCCGGCCCGCCTCGGTGATCCGGCTGTCGGCCAGCCATCCCCGGGCGGTGAGCCGCTCCACGGCCTCGTTCACCCCGTCGAACGGTTCCAGCTCGTCCGGCCGGGCGCCGTGCGCGGTGGTGTTGAGCACCTGCCACTCACGCCGGGACATCTGCAGCGCTTCGTCCATGCTGGCTTCCAGCAGCGTGTCCAGATTCTTCAGCCAGTAGCCGATCTGCTTCTCCATGCATGTACAATAGCAACTATATGTATAAAGACAAGGAAATTGCGGCGATCGAGCGGGCGATGGTCGCCATCAGGCGCAGGCAGAGCCGGCGCGTGCTCGCGAAGACCCAGGGTGCCGGGCCCGAATTCGACGTGCTCGACGTGATCGAGGGCGCGCGCGAGCCCGTCACCGTGACCGCGGTCGCGGAGGCCTTGAGCGTGGACCAGCCGCGGGCGAGCAGGCTGGTCACGGCGGCCGTGGCGGCGGGCGTGGTCAGGCGGGAGGCTGACCAGGGTGACGGGCGCAGGTCCTGTCTCGTGCTGACCGACGCCGGGCGGGCGGCACTGGAGCAGGCCCACCGGGCGAGACGGGAGACGTTCGCGGCGGCGACGGAGGGTTGGTCGGCGGCCGAGCGAGCGGAGTTCGCCCGGCTGCTCACCCGCTTCGTCGAGGCGATCCGTTAGAGCTTGGTCTGGCCCCAGACGAGCAACATGGCGATGATGAACACGATCATCACGCCGGCATAGCCCACGGGCCCCAGGCGGAACGCTCGGCGCACGCGGTTGAGCCCCCAGGCGACGAGCAGCGCCAGGAAGACCAGGAGGATCAGGCCGCCGTCCATGCTGTCCAGTATGCGACGTCCGGCGGCTTCCCGCGCGGCATGGGTCAGAACCCGAATGACCGGCCGATGATCTCCTTCATGATCTCGGTGGTGCCGCCGTAGATCGTCTGGACGCGACTGTCCAGCCACGCCTTGGCGACCGGGTACTCCGTCATGTAGCCGTACCCGCCGTGGAGCTGGAGGCAGCGGTCGATGACCTTGGTCTGCAGCTCGGTCGTCCACCACTTGGCCTTGGCCGCGTCCACCACGGTCAGCTGTCTGGCGTTGAGCGCCAGGATGCACTTGTCGACGTAGTGGCGGGCGATCTCCGTCTCGGTGGCCAGCTCGGCCAGGACGAACCGGGTGTTCTGGAAGGAACCGATGTTGCGGCCGAAGGCCTGGCGGGTCTTGCAGTACTCGATGGTCTGCTCCAGCACGGCCTCCGCCGCGGCCACCGCCGCCACCGCGATCGACAGGCGCTCCTGCGGCAGGTTGTTCATGAGCTGGAAGAAGCCCTCGCCGTCGGCCGGGCCGAGGCGGTTGGCGACGGGAACGCGGACGTTCTCGAAGAACAGCTCGGCCGTGTCCTGGGCCTTCATGCCGACCTTGTCGAGGTTGCGCCCGCGGCTGAACCCCTCCATGCCCCGCTCCACGACGACCAGCGTCGTGCCCCTGGCGCCCGCCTCCGGGTCCGTCTTGGCCACCACGACCACCAGGTCGGCGTTGATGCCGTTGGTGATGAACGTCTTCTGCCCGTTGACCACGTAATGATCGCCCTGGCGGACGGCCGTGGTCCTGATCCCCTGGAGGTCACTCCCGGCGCCCGGCTCGCTCATCGCGATCGCGGTGATCAGCTCGCCGCTGACGAAGCCGGGCAGCCACCGCTGCTTCTGCTCGTCGTCGGTCAGATCGACGACGTACGGCGCCATGACGTCGTTGTGCAGCGAGAACCCGAGCCCGGTCGCGCCGTGCCTCATGATCTCCTCGACGATCACCGTGTTGTACCGGAAGTCCGTGATGCCGGCGCCGCCGTACTCCTCGGGGACCGAGAACCCGAACATGCCCAGTTCTCCGGCCTTCTTCCAAGCCTCGCGCGGGACGACGCCGTCCTTCTCCCACTGCGCGTGGTGCGGAACGACCTCGCGGGCCATGAATTCGCGCACGGTGTCCCTGAAGAGAAGGTGCTCCTCGTCGAAGAGGTCTCGCTGCATCGGTCGCCTCCAAGCAGGTGTGATGCACGCCAGAATACGATTCTGCTATTGCCTGTGGACACGGGTTCATCACAAGTGCTGGAAGATGCGGGATTCGGTATGTGTTGCGGGTGTTTTCGACTCTAGGATCTACCCTCGGTCTATTTGTGGGTGATCGGAGTCTCCCGTGAGTCGGTGGCGCAACGCGTTGATCGCCGCATCGGTCGGTTCTGCGGCGACGTTAGGTCTTGTCGTGTTGCCGAACGTACCAGCATCGGCGGCGCCGGCCGATCTTGTCATCGACTATGAATGCACGCCGGTCGGAACCAGCAGCATCGTCAGGCACGGCCCGGTGCGGCTGACCACCAACCTCACCTTCGCCACGGACCTCATGGTCGGTGACCCGCTCAACTTCGCCTGGTCGCTGAACTACACGGGTGACGGCAGCCGGCTTCAGGCGCCCGGCTACTTCGGCACGGGCGGCCAGGTGCACGCCACCGGGAACGTCGAGCTTCGCAGCAGCTGGGTGGGCATCCTCCAGCCCAGGGGCAGCTCCGACCCGGAGGACGCGCTCCGTCCCGACGACCCCCTCGGCCTGCCCCCGATGCTGAACGACCCCGGCCTGACCAACAAGGCCGGCAAGATCAGGATCACACCGAAGAACATCGAGCTCGACTTCACCCCGCCGGACAACAGCGTGGTCATCAACGACGGGGAAGACACCGACAACCCGAGCGACATGAAGATCGTCTACAGCGGGGGCTGGGACTCGGTGGACGACCGTCCGAGCTCGGAGCACCACGTGCACAATGACCTGCACGAGACCACCACGATGGGAGCCTCCGCCGAGCTGAAGTTCGTCGGCACCAGCGTGGAGTACATCGGGCCGCACGACAAGGACGCGGGCCCGGTCGACATCTACATCGACGGCAACAAGCGGGCCACGGTGGACCCCTCCCGCGACGCCAACGACGACCCCGTCAACGACGATCTCGACGGCGGCCACACGCTGTGGACGTCGCCGGAGCTGACGTACGGTGAGCACACGATCAAGGTCCAGAGCGCCTCGGTCAAACCGGTGTGGGTGGACGCGTTCGAGGTGTCGACCGCCACGTCCCAGACGCCGACCGGCTACCACAGCGCGCTCTGCAAGCCGGTTGCCACGCCGGTGTCGATCGAGGTGACCGTGCGGGAGCGGACGAGCCCCACGGACACGGGGACGCCCACCGGCACCCCGACGACCCCAACGCCTGACCCGACGAACCCGACGAGCAACCCGACGGGTTCCTCCCCCTCGGCCAGCCAGACCCACGCGGCTACCATCGCGCCCCCGCCGGTCATCGTGGTCCCGAGAGTGTCGGGAACGGGCACGACCACGGCCACGCCGAAGACCACGGGGCCGACCGCGACCAAGTACGTCAGGGCTCAGGTGTCGAAGATCCCCAAGGGTGGCGTGGACAGCGGTGAGGCGCCCGATGGTCCGCAGGAGGCGCCGTACGGGCTGTTGGCCGGCGGGGCGATGTTGATGATGGGCAGTGCGGGCGGCGGACTGCTGCTGCGGCGGCGTAAGGCCGCGCACGCGGGAGGAGTGAACTGATGGCCGAGACCCCGACGCAGAAGACCCCCATGCAGAAGGCGATGCCGGGGCTGCTGATCGCCGGGTCGCTGGGCGGCATCGGCGCGATCATGGTGGGCCTGCTGTCGCTGGCACCCCCGGTCGACGACGGCTCGGGCACTCTCGCCGCGGGCCAGGACGAGCCGACCGCGGTTCAGATCGAGAACGCGGGCGCGTTCGTCCTGCCGGCCACGGTGGGTCCCGGCGGCAAGAACGCGCCGCTGACGCCTGCCCGACTGGACGCGCCGCCGCCGCTGGCGGCCCTCCCGGCCATCGCCCCGATCCCCGCGCCCAAGACCAAGGTCGCCAAGGCCAAGGCCAAGCCGACCCGCATCAAGATCCCCAAGATCAAGGTCAACTCCACGATCGGGTCGGTCACCGTGGACCTCAAGGGCAACCTGGGCGTCCCCCCGCTGAGCAGGCCCAACCGGACCGGCTGGTACCGCTTCTCGCCGGTCCCGGGCGAGGCCGGCCCGGCGATCATCAACGGTCACGTGAGCACCCGCAAGGGGCCGGCCGTCTTCGATCGGCTGCGGGAGCTGGCCAAGGGAGATCACATTTACGTGTACCGGTCGGACGGGAAGGTCACGCGGTTCACGGTGAGCGGGATCGAGCAGGTCAGCAAGTCCACGTTCCCGACGTCGCGGGTGTACGGGAACACGAACGACTCGCAGCTCAGGCTCATCACGTGTGGCGGTGTCTACAACAAGCAGGCGCACAGCTACACGGACAACATCATCGTGTATGCGACGTTGTCCAAGAAGAAGGGGTGAGGACGTAGGTGTGGCACAATCAGCGGTTTACCGGAAGTTGACAGGGACAGTTCGTAAGATCTCAACCAATCTGTGACCAATGGCTGGGATTCTGGCACGACTGTTGATACTGCGCTGAAATGGAGATGGAAGTGCTGACGTCAAAGGCGCGGCGCCGCCTCGCCCTCAAGACATCTGCCATGGCCGTCCTAGGCGCAGGGATTTTCGGTGGTCTGCCGGTGATGGCAGCCATCGCCGCCCCGGTGGATGTGCTGTACAGCTGCGGGCCGCAAGGGGGGACGTCATCATCGTCCGCCTGGTTCGCCATGGAGCTGAGGACTCCGGCCGGGGCCATCACGCCCAGCTCCACGGTGACGGTCACGTGGGACGTCCTTCCTCCGACTGGTGTGGCCTCGCATACTCCGGCACTGACGGCGACCGCGACGGCGACGCTCACAGCGGGCAGCACCATCGCGGCGGCGGGAACCGTGAGCCCGAGCGGGTCACCAGTGCCTTCGGCTCCGATCACCGCTGGCGGCGTTGCTACTCAGCAGGCGCTCGCGACGGTGACGCCCGGCGCCACCGTGTCCGTGCCGGCCATGGCGGTGGTGGTCACGCCCACCGCATCGGGGACCGTGGCCCTCAAGGGCGGTGGGTTCTCGCTCCAGGCCAACGGCGTCACCTATAACTGCGTGCCGGGCGCCTCCGGAGGTCCCTCAACCAACCTGGTCGTCGGCACCAGCACCGCCACAGGGACCGCCTCGAACACGGCGACCAGCACTGCGACCAACACCCCGACGACGACACCGCCCACGTCGAGCACCCCCAGAAACACCAAGACGACCACCGCGACGGTCACTGTGACCCCGACCGAGCGCAAGTCCAGAACCCCCAAGGCCGGCGCCGACACCGGAGCCGGTGGGGAGATGGGTCCCGATGGGCGGATGTTCATCCTCACCGGCGGCGCGCTGATCGTGGCCGCCGCCGTGGGCGGGCTCGTCATGCGTCGTCGTAACGTCACCCGGGGCTGACCGAAGTGTCCGGCTACTACCCGTACGGCGGCAGCGGCGGACCCGCACCCACGCCGCCCGACGACAAGGGCAGCACAGCGCTCAGAACCGTGCTGCTCGTGGCGGCCATCGCGGGCGTCGTGACCGTGGTCGCCGGTCTGGTGATCGTGCTGCGCTCCCCGGACGAGTACGGCCTCGCCTCGAACAGAGACGCCCTGACGGTGCAGGCGCAGCCGGACGGCAAGGCCACGGGGCAGCCGGAGCAGGCGCTGTTCCAGGCCGCCCCTGACGTGCCGCCGCCGCTGCCGCAGATCACCCCGGCTCCGCCGATGCTGCCGTCCACCCCCATCCGGATCGTGGTCAAGAGGCTGGGGATCAACGCGCCGATCAAGTCCGTCGGCCTGGCCAAGGACGGCACGATCGAGGTGCCGCCGCCGAACGACCCCAACCTGGCCGGCTGGTACCGGAACATGTCCACCCCGGGCGAGGCCGGTCCCGCCGTGCTGCTCGGGCACAAGGACACCAGGACGCGCCCCGCGGTGTTCAGTCCCTTGTTCAAGATCAAGAACGGTGACACCATCGAGGTCAAGCGCCAGGACGGGACCACGGCGGTCTTCACCGTCGGCGGCGTGGAGCAGGCGAACAAGAAGACGTTCCCGACCCAGCGGGTGTACGGGACGCAGGAGAACGCCCAGCTCCACCTGATCACCTGCGGCGGGACCTACGATCGGCGTACCGGGCACTACACCGACAACATCATCGTCTACGCGACGATGACAAGCTCCTACCGAAGCTGAAAAGCTGACCGAGCGCGGAGGCGGGCATGGGCTGGATGGCGAAGCGGAGACTGCGTACTGGCCCGACGGCGGCGCTGCCGGCGAAACCGAGTCCGGCCGAGCTGCTGCGCATTGTCCAGCTGGCCGATCCGGGCGCCAAGGCGGACGGCGACGACGTCGTGGCGACCGACGTCCGGGTCTGTGCGCCCGTGGAGGCGGAGCCCGACCTGGTGGGCGGTGAGCTGGAGAAGGTCTGGGCGGTGCGGGTGGCCGCCGAGGGGCCGCTGCCGCTGGACTTCTTCGACCGCTACCTCGCCGAGGGCATCGCCTTCCGGCTCAAGGGGCTCGCGGTCTGCCGGGGCGAGGTGAGCGATCCCTCAGACGTGGAGAACACGGGACCGGCGGTGATCCTCCCGGTACGGCCGACCGCCGAGGAGCTGGCCCCGCTGCTGGAGCCGCAGGAGGACGACGAGTTCACGTTCACCGCGGGCGACGTCAAGGCCGTGCTGGTGCCGCAGAAGGGCCAGCCGCCGGCCGTACAGGAGCTGCTGCCCTTCGCCACCGAGCTGACCGCGATCGAGCTGCGCGGGGACGAGCGGGTCAAGCTGGCGACGCTGGCCCTGGAGCTGGCCGACAAGCTGAACGGCCTGGTCGTGGACCGGTGGCGGTTCCGGGTGGACGTGGCGGAGGACCTTCTGCCGCCGGAGTAGGCGCGGAAATCGCCGCCTGTGGCCGGACCGCTGAACGCGGCCTGCCGTGATCGCCGCAGAACGTCGTTCTGTTGTAGTCTGCCCCTAGTAACCGAATAATGCTCGGTTTCGAGGAGGCACTGTGGCAGAGGCGTACATCGTCGGGGCGGTCCGCACCCCGGTCGGCAAGAAGAAGGGCGGCCTTTCCACCGTCCACCCCACTGACCTGGCCGCTCACACGCTGAAGGCGCTGATCGACCGCACCGGCGTCGACCCCGTCGCGGTCGAGGACGTCATCATGGGGTGCGTCATGCAGTTCGGCCCCCAGAGCATGGACATCGCGCGCAACGCCTGGCTGTCGGCGGGCCTGCCGGAGACCACCGCGGGCGTCACGATCGACCGGCAGTGCGGCTCCTCGCAGCAGTCGATCCATTTCGCCGCCCAGGGCATCTTGTCCGGCACGCAGGACCTGGTGGTGGCCGCCGGCGTCGAGTCGATGAGCGTTGTGCCCATGGGCTCCTCGATCACGGCCGCCCTGGAGAAGGGCATGCCGTTCCCGTTCGGCGACAAGTGGGTGGAGCGGTACGGCAAGCAGGAGATCTCGCAGTTCCGCGGCGCGGAGCTGATGTGCGAGAAGTGGGGCTACACGCGGGAGGTGCTGGAGAAGTACGCCCTCGAGTCCCACCAGCGGGCCGCCAAGGCCATCGCGAACGGTCACTTCAAGGACCAGATCGAGCCCGTCAACGGCGTCGAGGACGACGAGGGCCCGCGCCCGGACAGCACGCTGGAGAAGATGGCCGGGCTGAAGACGCTGAAGGAGGGCGGCCAGATCACCGCCGCCACCTCCTCGCAGATCTCCGACGGCTCCGGCGCCGTGCTGATCGCCTCCGAGCAGGCCGTCAAGGACCACGGGCTGCGTCCGCGCGCCCGGATCCACCAGCTCGCGCTCATGGGCGACGACCCCGTCTACATGCTGACCGCGCCGATCCCCGCCACGCAGCGGGCACTGAAGAAGGCCGGCATGTCGATCGACGACATCGACGTCGTGGAGATCAACGAGGCGTTCGCCCCCGTCCCGCTGGCGTGGATGCAGGAGCTCGGCGCCGACCCCGCCAAGGTCAACCCCAACGGCGGGGCCATCGCGCTCGGCCACCCGCTCGGCGGCACGGGAGCGATCCTGATGACCAAGCTCCTGCACGAGCTGGAGCGTACGGGCGGCCGTTACGGGCTGCAGACGATGTGCGAGGGCGGCGGCCAGGCCAACGTCACCATCATCGAGCGGTTGTGAGATGTGGAGCGCCGCCTCCAGGCGTAACAGGGGAGGCGGCGCTCCGAACTACCATCCCGGTAGTTGTCAGCGGCCCTTGGACGGGATGCGCCGGGGCGGCGCGATCGGACGCTGCGGCATCCGGGGCATCTGCCTGGGCACGGGCATCGTCTCCCGGCCGGGGAAGGCCGAGGTCTTCTTGCCCTTCTTGGCTGCGCGAACTCGCATAAGAGGCTCCTCTACGTAATTCACGACGCGGCTCACTCACGAAGGCCGGTCGGCATGCTCAGCTGCCGCGTCTGGATGGGCGGACGGACTGAAGCGGCGAATTACAGGTAAAGGCGCATGTCCATGACATTAGGACCCCACCGGAGCGCCGTGCAACCGAATTAAATCGGCGTGGCCAGCCAAGGACGTTCGCGGCGATCCGTGGCGTGGCTGGGATCGCTCACTTCCCGTGGCCGGACTCGGATGCTCATGGCCGGACAGGGTGGCTCACGAGGAGTTCTCGAACTTGCGGAACATCTCGATAGGGCTCCAGATGCTTGAGCACCACCTGTGCCCGCCGTGCGGTCCGATCGCTGGCCACATCCGCGGACAGGTCCAGCACCCGTCCCGCGGCGCGGGCCGCCTCCTCCGGCTCGTTCGCATCGGCCAGGGCTACGGCGAGCCACGACATGTATAGAGCCAGTTCCCGAGCGTGGGTGGCGTTGTAGCGCCGCAGGACCTCGGTCAGCAAGGGCACGGCGCGCAACGGACGGCGCAACTCGGTGTAGACGCGAGCTTCCATGACCTGGAGTTCATTCGCGTCCACCCAGTAGAGGTAGCCCGGGTCTTCCTCGCCGTTGTGGTCACTCAGGGCTGTTGCCGCCTCACCGAGAGCGCGCATAGCGTTCTGCGGCTGGCCTGCTCGCGCGTACGCCCATGCGAGCCGATCCCATGCCAGCGCCCTAGCCCGTGCAGGCACCTCAATCCCGGCCATGTCCACGGAGACCCGGCCAAGCGCCACGCCATCGCGGGGATCGCCGACGTTGGACACCTGGTACGCCAGGCAACCGATGAGGTTCGACTCCAGCGTGCGATCTCCGGCCTCGTGCGCGGCACGGATCCCGAGTCGATACGTATGCGCCGCCTGCTCATGCGCTCCAGCATCGCTGGCGATCCACCCTGCGATCTGCGCGAACTCCCCTATGGTGCCCAGCAGTGCGCGGCCTATCCCTTCGGGGAAGACGCTTCGATGGTAGGTTCGCGCGGCCGTGTCCAACTCACGGAAGGCGGGCCGGATGAGGTCCTTTCCCGCGATCACGTCATCGGCCAGTCGCAGGCCGTGAACCCGCGCCGCCAGATCGTCCACCGTGCTCTGGCCGAGCCGTCGCCCCCCAAGACCGCTGTGGGTGCCGAACCGCTCGGTCGGGCCGAGCAGGTCCGCGAGCACTTCGTCCGGCGTGCTCTCCGGCGTGACCTGCTTCTCGTCGAACAGGTCGGCCTCGTTGAGGTCGAACACGCGACAGTACAGCAGCCGGTACGGGTCCTTGGGCTGATGCCGGCCAGCCTCCCAGTCCTTGATCATGCGGACCAGGGAGTCCCGTTCGGGCAGCCGGACATGACCATCCGCAGCGTCGGTGAGCTGCCTGGCCACATCCCGCTGAGTCCAGAACCGCTCTCGTCTCATGGCCCGCAAGCGCGCGGCCCAGGTCGGTAGATCGTGCATCCGCATCAACCTCGGGCGACTCGGCTCCGCCTGTCTCCCCAAGTCTCCCCTACTCACACTGACGCCGGGGGCTACCTCGGAGATCTGATGAAGATGTCTCCATTAACGGGACCCGCAGGCGTTCGCACCGCCGTACGGGTCCCTGAACCGCACGTCGGAGGTGCGATCCATGGCACAGACTACGGCCACCCCGCCCTACGGGATCGAACAACCGCGACCGCACGCCGGAAGCCATCCAATGTTGAGCGCCGAGGCGGCTCACCAGCTCCGTGCACAGCTTCAGTCCCTCGACATCCCATCGGACGTACACGTCGGCAACGGCTACGACCTCGCGCTGGTCTCGGTCTGGGTCGGCCTCGTGGTGTGGTGCGACGGCGACTGGTTCTGGTGGCGCGCGGGCTGGGACGACAGGCGCAAGAGGGTCGTGTACGCCCGGCACCGTGCGATCGAACCGGCTCGGGCGGCTCGACGGGTGGCCTTCCGGTACGTCGATCTCCGCAAACACCATCCTCTCTCAGAGGTGGTGGATGATCTTCCCTCTTCCATACGACCCTCAGACGAGAGCCCTGAATGAGCACTCCCTCGTCGCTGGTGGGGTGCCGCGCAAAGATCGTGGACATGCTGCACAGCCCGGCGCGGACACGGGCCGTCGACAACTGGCTGCTGGGCCGACGCGGGACCGTGGTGGGCGTCCTGCGGAACGGGACCTTGGCCCTCGTCGAAGTCGACGGGAAGCCGGACGAGATGCCCGGCGGGGTGCGACGCTGGCCGGTCCACTGGGACGACCTGCATGTGCAGACGGTACAACCTGCGCCGCAGGAGCGCCGCACCACGTACCAACTGGGTTTATCACACACCGAACGGGATGCCGTGCACCATGCCGTACCGGCCAACCAGGAGATCAGCTTGTGCGGCAAGTCAGTGCACCCGTTGCCAGTCCTCGGCTGGTCCCTGTCGTTCCTGCCCACGGCCAAGCGAGCCTGTCCGACCTGCGTCCACCTGATCGAACGGGGCTCATAGGCGAGGCGGCGGCGCAGGCGGCCCTGTCAGCGTTACCCGATGCGCTGACAGGCCGACCGCCTAGCGTCGCCGCCGTGGTCGGCGCATCCCACGGTCACTCTTTGGCGCATCAGCCACGGTGCGTCGTGAGTCCGCCATAATCGCCATCGTGGACGCCGACAGACTGCGCTACTACCTCCCTGCGGCTGCTCGGTCTCGTGCGCAGGTGGTTTCGGAGGACGGCGGTTGGTCGATCTTCATCCCCGGGTTGCCGATCGCGGCGGACGGCCACACCTTCAATGAAGCCATCACAGAGATGGTGGGTGCCCTGCGTGAGTACGCCGAAGACTGGCAGGACCACTTGCTCGATGCACCGAACCACCGTCAGAACTGGGGGCTGGTGCAGTTGATCAGTCTCAATGATGACGATCAGCTGCGTGAATGGCTGGTGGGGTAATCGGTGGCCTGACCTCGGACAGTCGGCCGCCGCTGAGTCCGCACCGGTGCCCGCCCGTGAGAGAGCCGTAGCTGGAACGCACGGGCCGTCACTACGAGCACTCCTGCGAGCGCCGCCACGAGCAGTGTGATCGACATCGGTGCGGGGAAGTACGTGAGCTGCTCCCACGTGACCGTGCGCCCGTTCATCAGGAACGAGATCAGGTCCGGGTAAGCCACCAGCACCATCACTGGCAGGAGCGAAGGCACCAGGCGGAGCCCGGTCCGCCACCGCGGCTTCCCTGCCCGCCGGGCGGCCCAGCGCCGGGCCCGCACCACGCCCACGGTCCCGAGCCCGAGCGCGGCCAGGGCGATCACGCCTAGGACCAGCTCGAACAGCTGCCGGTCACCCCCGGGCGGCTCCGAGGTCCGGCCCTCGCTCATCGCTGCGAGCCCCAGCATGATGGTGTAGGCGTCGTCCTGCAGCGCGGCGCTGTTGGCCATGACGGCGATGCCGTAGCCGGTCTTCGGGGAGATGGCCTCGACGGCGGTGTATGTGAACAGGTTCCCCGAATGCATGAGAAGCCCGGTCTCGTCGTCCACGCCCCAGCCCATGCCGTAGTCGCGGATCTCGGTGGGCGCGTGCATGGTTTCCAGGCTCTGACGCTTGACCAGCGGGCGGCCGTCGCCGGTCTGGGTGATGAGCCATTTGCCCATGTCGGCGGCCGTGGTGATGACGCCGCCGGAGCCGCTGCCATCGAGGAAGGCAGGCAGCTCGGGGCGGGGGAGCCAGGCACCGAAGATCGAGTTGTAGCCGTCGGCGGGCTTGACGATCCGGTCACTGACGGCGCTGGACTTCATGCCGAGCGGGCCGAAGACCCGGTCGCGCAGGTAGTCGCCGAACGGCCGGCCGCCCGCCACCTCGACCAGCCTGGCGGCCAGGTTGTAGTTGACGTTGCAGTACTCCCAGCGGGTGCCGGGATCGGCACGCAGCCGGTCGTCGGCCAGGCGGGCGGTGTAGTCGGCGAGCGACGTGGCGCCGTCCAACTCGCTGATGTCGACCGTGGTGTCCGACAGACCGGAGGTCTGGTTCAGCAACTGCCGAACGGTGATCCGGGCCGCGCGAGGGTCGTCCATCGTGAAGTCAGGGAGCTGCGCGGCCACCGGCTCGTCCAGCCGGATCTTGCCCTGCTCCACGAGCGTCATGACCGCCATCGCGGTGAACGACTTGCTCACCGAGGCCACCCGCATCGGGGTGTCCTCGGTGATCTCGCGGCCTTGGGAATCGTGGCCGTATCCAGCGGCGTGCACCACCTCGCCGCCATGTGTGACGACCACGGACACGCCGGGCAATCCGGTGGACTCCAGCGCGTCGCGCATGTAGGCGTCGATGGCGGCGGGGGCCATGGTGGGAGCCGGGGCGGCGATGGACATGGCCGCGTAAACGCCGATCATGAGTATCTTCACGCGAGAAACCTAGAAAAGGGCGACCTCCCGCCGGATCCGCCGTCCGTCCAGTACGACCCCTGACGAAAGTCAGGTCTCGCCGAGCGCCGGCAGGCGCGTCGGGACGGCCTTCTGGACCTGCTGGAAGATCACCGACGTGCGGAAGCCGACGATCTCCTTGCGTTTGCTCAGCTTGTCCAGCAGGAACGCGTGCAGCTGATCGAGGTCCTGGACCGCCACGTGGAGCAGGAAGTCGTCCCCGCCCGCGAGCACGAACACGCTGAGCACCTCGGGCATCTCGGCGGCCGACGACTTGAAGGCGTTGATCACCGCTCGGCTCAGCGGCCGCACCTGGACCGACACCATGGCCTGCACGCCGCGGTTGAGCGCGGCCGGGTCGATGTCGGCGTGGTAGCCGCGGATGACGCCGCGGCGGGTGAGCGCCCGGACCCGCTCGAGACAGGTCGAGGGGGCGATGCCGAGCTGACGTGCGAGCTCCCTGTTGGACTGCCGCGCATCCGTTTGGAGCAACCGCACGATCGCCGAATCAAGTTCATCCATGGAGCGATATTTGCACATCGAGTCGGCCGGACGTTCGGCACAAAGGGCATAGGCCCGCTCATATGGATTAATTTCAAGCACATGACACAACGAATGAGCGCGGGTCAGGGTACGGCGCTGCTGGTCGGGGCGGTGCTGGGGCCGGGGATGCTGGTGCTGCCGCACCTGGCCGCCTCCGCCGCCGGGCCGGCGTCCGTGCTGGCCTGGGCGGGGCTGCTCGCGCTGAGTGTCCCCGTCGCGCTGACCTTCGCCGCGCTCGGCACGCGCTACCCGGACGGCGGGGGAGTGGCGAGCTTCACGGGGCTCGCGTTCGGCCGGCGCGCCTCCGCCGTGACCGGATGGTGGTTCTTCGGCGCGGTCCCCATCGGCACCGTCGCGGGTGCGCTCGTGGGCGGCCAGTACGTCGAGGCGTGCTTCGGCGTGAACGGCACCCTGGCCGCCTGGCTCATCATGATCGCTGCTTTCGCGGCCAACGCCGCGGGCCTGCGTACGTCCGGGCGGCTGCAGATCGGCTTCGTCGTACTGCTGGTCGGGCTGCTGGCCGCCGCCGTGATCAGCGCCGCCCCGCACACCGACCCGGCCAACTTCACCCCCTTCGCCCCGTACGGCCTGGAGGGCGTGGCCAGCGCGGCCGGTGTGCTCATGTTCGCGTTCGTCGGCTGGGAGGCGGCCAGCCATCTGTCGGCCGAGTTCACCGACCGGACGAACGGACTGGTCAGGGCCACGGTGGTGACGCTCGCCGTGATCACCGTCCTCTACGTGGGGGTGTCGG
This sequence comes from Nonomuraea sp. NPDC049480, assembly GCF_044465905.1. Classification (NCBI taxonomy): domain Bacteria; kingdom Bacillati; phylum Actinomycetota; class Actinomycetes; order Streptosporangiales; family Streptosporangiaceae; genus Nonomuraea; species Nonomuraea sp. NPDC049480. Next base: position 24,805 of record NZ_JBITMD010000020.1, on the reverse strand, counting down.
TGGTCTCCGTCGCCGTGCTGGGCGCGGACATGACCGAGGTGCCGCTGACGGCGATGCTGGAGATGGGCATCGGCGAGGCGGCGCGGCCCGTGACCGGCGTGGTCGCCGTGCTGCTGACGTTCGGGGCGGTCAACACCTACATCGCCGGGGCCGCGCGGCTCGGGGCGGCCATGGCCAGGGACGGGGCGCTGCCCGGCTGGTTCAGGCGGGGCGGGGAGCCGGGGCGCACGCCGTACCGGAGCCTGGGGTTGCTGGCCGGGTTGTGCCTGCCCGTGCTGGTGTGGGCGGTGGACCTGGACCTGCTGATGCGGGCGACCTCGGCGTGCCTGGCCGCCGTCACGGCGGCCGGCGTGGCGGCGGCGGTGCGGATGTTGCCCGCGGGGCCGCGCCGGAACACGGCCGTGGTGGGGGTCGTGCTGTCGCTGGCGGCGCTCGCGTTCTGCGGTGTCTACCTCGTGGTTCCCGCCGTGCTCGCGCTCGTGGCGGCGGCCGTGCAGGCGGTCGGCGCTCGCCGTCCGGATAAAAAGGGCATATAAACGGCGAAGGGCGCCGTCAGGCGGGCACTACTCATAAGCACAGGACGGCGCAACGTCGGGAGGTGCTATGACCGAGCACGCCAAATACGCGGAGTCCAGGGCAGTCGGTGAGCAGGCCCGTGAAAAGGAATGGACGCTGCCGAGCTTCGCCAAGCAGCTGTTCCTGGGAGACTTCCGGCTGGATCTGGTGTATCCGGCGCCCACGCTGCCCGACGAGGCCACCAAACGCGGCGAGGAGTTCGTCCGCACGGTGCGCCGCTACCTCGACACGCATGTCGATCCGGCGCTCATCGAGCGGACCGGGCAGATACCGGACGAGGTGGTCAAGGGGCTGGCGGGGCTCGGCGCGTTCGGGATCACGATCGGCGAGGAGTACGGCGGCCTCGGCCTGCCGTACCTGTACTACTGCCGCGCCCTCATGCTGGTCGGCTCGTACTGCCCGGCCCTGGCCACGCTGCTGTCGGCGCACCAGTCGATCGGGGTGCCGCAGCCGCTGAAGTTGTTCGGCACCGAGGAGCAGAAGCGGGAGTTCCTGCCCCGCTGCGCGGCGGGCGAGATCTCGGCGTTCCTGCTGACCGAGCCGGACGTGGGCTCCGACCCGGCGCGACTGTCCACGACCGCCGTCCGCGACGGCGACGACTACGTGCTCGACGGCGTCAAGCTGTGGACGACGAACGGCGTCGTCGCCGATCTGCTCGTGGTCATGGCCAGGACCGGCAAGAAGATCAGCGCGTTCGTGGTCGAGGCCGACTCGCCGGGCATCACGGTCAAGCGGCGCAACGGCTTCATGGGGCTGCGCGGCATCGAGAACGGCGTCACCGAGTTCTCCCAGGTCAGAGTGCCTGCCAGGAACCTGATCGGGCGCGAGGGCGAGGGTTTGCGGATCGCGCTCACCACGCTCAACACCGGCCGCCTGTCGCTTCCTGCCACGTGCGCGGGCAACGCCAAGTGGGCACTGAAGATCGCCCGCGAGTGGGGCAACGCCCGTGTCCAGTGGGGCCAGAAGATCGGCACGCACGAGGCCGTCGCCACCAAGCTCGCCTTCATCGCGGCCACCGCGTACGCGCTGGAGGCCGTCATGGAGCTCACCAGCCGCCTGGCCGACGACAAGCGCAACGACATCAGGATCGAGGCGGCGCTGAGCAAGCTGTACGCGACGGAGCTGTCGTACCAGGCGCTCGACGAACTGGTCCAGATCAGGGGCGGGCGCGGCTACGAGACCGCCGAGTCGCTGGCCGCCCGCGGCGAGCGCGGCGTGCCCGCCGAGCAGATGCTGCGCGACTCGCGCATCAACCGCATCTTCGAGGGCTCCTCCGAGATCATGCGCCTGATGATCACCAGGGAGGCGGTGGACGCGCACCTGTCGGCCGCCGGAGAGCTGATCAACCCGGAGGCCTCCCGCCAGGAGCGCACCCAGGCGCTCAAGCGGGCCAGCCGCTTCTACGCCAAGTGGCTGCCCACGCTGGTGGCCGGCACCGGCAACCTGCCCACCGCGTACGCCGAGTTCGGCCCCCTGGCCGCGCACCTCCGTTACGTGGAGCGGACCAGCAGGAAGCTGGCCCGGTCCACCTTCTACGGAATGTCCCGATGGCAGGGCAGGCTGGAGCACAAGCAGTCCTTCCTGGGCAGGATCGTGGACATCGGGGCGGAGCTGTTCGCCATGACCGCCGCGTGCGTCAAGGCCGAGGAGGACGCCAAGGACCTGGGGCGGCGGCCGTACGAGCTGGCCGACACCTTCTGCCACCAGGCACGACGCCGCGTGGACGCGCTGTTCGACCGGCTCTGGGACAACAGTGACGCCCAGGACGCGCGGCTGGCCGGCTACGTCCTGGAGGGCCGCTACGGCTTCGCCGAGGAAGGCATCCTCGACCCGTCCACCGAGGGGCCGTGGATCGGCGCGCCCGAGGGCGGGGAGAACCTCAGGAGAAAGATCCTCTGACATCCGGTCTAGACCGGATGTGCGTAGTTTCTGGCAGGTTTGTTTCCAAATCGAGACAAGCCGGTATAGACCGGCTCCTTAACACAGGCTTACGCTGTCGCAAACGCGTCGAGCTCCCGCCTCACGCGTGCCCATCCCCCAGGGCGGGGTCCGGTGGCTGGTACGGACCAGCGTCACCCGTCCGACGAGAAGGCGGTATCTCCAGTGAACATGAAGCTTGTGGGCGGCGCCGCTCTCGGCCTTGCCACGGTGCTGGTCCTGTCCAGCTGCGGCTCCGGTGACTCCGGTGGCGGCACCCAGGCGTCGGCAGGCGGCCAGGTCACGCTCAAGATGGTCGCCGCCGACTACGGCGACGGACCCGGCAAGCCGAACTCGGGCGAGACGTTCTGGAAGGGCGTCGTGGACGAGTTCCAGGCCGCGAACCCGAACATCAAGGTCGAGGTCCAGGTCATCAACTGGAACGACATCGACAAGCAGGTCGCCACCATGGTCCAGAACGGCCAGGTGCCCGACATCCTGCAGACCGGCGACTACTCCGGCTTCGTCAAGGACGGCCTGCTCCACAAGGTCGACGAGGTCCTGTCCCCGAACGTGTCCGGCGACATGCTGCAGAAGTTCGCCGAGTTCGGCAAGGTCGACGGGGCCGCGTACGGCATCCCGTTCGTCTCCTCCGCCCGCGCCCTGTTCTACAACAAGGACCTGTTCACCAAGGCCGGCATCGCCGAGCCGCCGAAGACGTGGGACGAGCTCAAGGCCGCGGCCGAGAAGCTGAAGAAGGCCGGCGTGACGCAGCCGTTCGGCCTGCCCCTCGGCCAGGAGGAAGCCCAGGCCGAGTCGTTCCTGTGGATGCTCGGCAACGGCGGCGGCTACAAGGACGCCTCCGGCAAGTGGGCGATCAACTCGCCGCAGAACGTCGAGACCTTCACGTACATGAAGGGCCTGGTCGACGCCGGCCTGACCACCCCGAACCCGGGCACCAAGGACCGCAAGACGGTCTGGGAGGACTTCGGCGCCGGCAAGGTCGGCATGGTCAACGGCGGCCCCATGTCCATCCCGATCTTCGACGCGGCCGGGCTGAAGAACTACGGCGTCGCGCCCATCCCCGGCAAGGCCGGCCCGCTCGACACCACGCTCGGCGTCATGGACTGGATCATGGCGTTCAACAAGAACGGCCACGCCGCCGAGATCAAGAAGTTCTTCGACTTCTTCTACACCGGCAGCGCCGCGGAGAAGATCTCCGACACGTACAAGCTGCTGCCCGTCACCAACGGCGGCATCCAGAAGCTGTCGAGTGACGAGAAGCTCAAGCCGTTCCTGGACGCGCTCCCGAACGCCAGCTTCTACCCGTTCCAGGACCCCAAGTGGGCCGAGGTGAACCCGGCGATCAAGCAGACCATCGGCGGAGCCGTCAAGGAGGACCCGGCCAAGGTCCTCGGCGAGCTCCAGAAGACCGCCGAGTCCGCCGGCTGATCGTCTGCGGCCCGGCGCCCCGTGACGGTGCTACGTGACGGGGCGCTGGGCCGCACCCTTCTGGAAGGTTTCGCATGAAAAGGTTGCGCGCCCTCGAGCCCCTCGCCTGGGTCGGGCCGGCCGTGGCGCTGATCGCGGTGGTCGTGCTCTGGCCTGTGATCGAGATGATCAGGTCGTCGTTCCTCAAGATCAGCCGATTCGGCGTGGTCCAGGGCGGCAACGGGTTCGCCAACTACGAGAAACTGTTCGGCGAGAAGGACTTCGCCGACATCATGGTCCGCAGCGTGATCTGGGTGGTCGCGGTCGTCGCGCTCACCGTGGTGATCTCGCTGGCCCTCGCCCAGCTGTTCAACCAGAACTTCCCGCTGCGCAAGGCCGCCCGCTGGGCGCTCATCGCGCCGTGGGCCGCCTCGGTGCTGATGACGGCGATCATCTTCAAGTGGATGCTCGACCCCGAGGTCGGCGTGATCAACCAGATCCGGCTGAAGCTGGGGCTGATCGACGCCATGGGAGGGGCCGCCGCCGACCAGCTCGGCGACGCGTCCACCGCGATGCCGTGGCTGGTGTTCGTGGCGGTCTTCGTCTCGGTGCCGTTCACCACGTACGCGCTGCTGGCCGGGCTGGCGACAATCCCCGGCGACGTCTACGAGGCGGCCAGGATGGACGGGGCCGGACGGTTCCGTACGTACTGGTCGATCACGCTGCCGCTGCTGCGCCCCGCGCTCACCGTGGCGGCGCTGATCAACGTGATGAACGTCTTCAACAGCTTCCCGATCATCTGGGCGATGACCCACGGGCAGCCCGGCTATTCGACGGCCACCTCGACGATCCTCATGTTCATCCTCAAGGGATCCAACATCGGTGAGTCGGCGGCCATGTCCGTCGTCAACTTCGGCATGGTGATCGTGCTGACCCTGATCTTCCTGCGGGTGTCCCGGTGGAACAAGGAGGTGGCGTGATGGCCGTCAAGACCATGCCGGCGCAGGCCAAGCCGCATCATCACGCCAGGCCGCGGGGCGCCGCGCCCCGGCGGATGCCCCGGCTCAAGACCGTGATCGTCGCGGCGAGCGCGTACGTCATCGCGTTCGTCTTCCTGTTCCCGTACGTGGTGATGTTGCTCACCTCGCTGCGGGCCCAGGACTCGCTGCGCGACGTCACGTTCTGGCCCGACGAGTGGGTGTGGTCCAACCTCACCAACTTCTGGACCAGCGGACTGGCCGGGAACCTCTGGGTCACGATCAAGGTGGCCGCCGGATCGACGATCCTCGTGCTGCTGGTGGCGCTGCCCGCGGCGTACTACTCGGCCAGGCACCACTTCAGGGGGCGCACCGCGTTCCTGATCCTGGTGCTGATCACCCAGATGTTCCAGCCCACGGCCATGCTGGTCGGCATCTACCGCGAGTTCTTCCAGTTCGGGCTGGTGGACTCGATCTGGTCACTGATCCTGGTCAACGGCGGGTTCAACCTGGCGTTCGCGGTGTGGATCCTGAACGCGTACTTCGCCTCGATCCCGCGCGAGCTCGAGGAGGCCGCGTTCATCGACGGGAACGGGCGCTTCGGCGCACTGTTCAGAATCACGCTGCCGCTGGCCATGCCGGGCGTCATCACCGCGCTGATCTTCACGTTCATCGCGGCGTGGAACGAGTTCGTGGTCGCGCTGACCCTGACCACGACGCCCGAGAACCAGCCGCTCACGGTGGCGCTGAACTCGTTCATCGGGCAGTACCAGGTGGACTGGCAGAACCTGTTCGCCGGATCGGTGATCGCCACCATCCCGGTGATCATCCTGTTCGCCCTGATCGAGCGGAAGGTGGTCGGCGGTCTGACCGCAGGCTCCATCAAGTGAGGCCCGGGGGGAGAGGATCTCCCCCCGGCCGCCTGCTTACTTCTGCGGCACCCGCGCGACGCAGAACACCGTCTGGCCGAACGGCGGCCGCACGAACCGCTCGATGAGGCGCGTCAGCGGGACCACCGTCCGGTCGTAGATCTTGACCAGCCGCGGGTCCGGGTAGCCGACGCCGCCCCGGCGCACCGCCACCCACCAGGCGATGCCGCCCAGGAAGTTGATCGGCTTGAGCACCTCGACGTCCAGGCCCGCCTTGGCGACCGCGGCGGCCAGCGTCTTGGGCGTGTAGCGCTGGACGTGGCCGACCTTGCGGTCGAAGTCTCCGTACAGCTGCATGTAGCCGGGCACCCATATGATGATCCGCCCGCCGGGCAGCGTGACCTTGGCCAGCGAGCGCAGCGCCTCGGCGTCGTCCTCGATGTGCTCCAGGACGTTCATCATGACGACGGTGTCGACCTTGTCCTTGAGCGGGATGTCGGTCGGGAGCCCGAACTGCAGGACGTCGATGTCGTCGCGGTCCGCGAACCGCTTCTCCAGCTGCTCGACGCAGTAGGGGTCGAAGTCGCTGACGACGAGACGGTCGAGCCGGGGCAGGAACTGCTCGGCGAAGTGGCCCAGCCCCGAGCCGATCTCCAGCAGCGAGCGGCCGACATGCGGGGCGACCATGTCGAACTCGTACTGCCGATAGTTCTTGGCCTCGTCCCCACCTAGGTGGTTCTCCAGGGCCTCATCACCGGCCGCCGGTTGTACTACACGGTCATACCCAGAAGACATAGTCCCGTTCCTTCTCGGGGGCTCATGGATTGCCCGAGTCTAATGCCCCGGTCAGCGATCAGGGTCACGCGATCTGCCGAACGCCCTTCCCCGCGGGCCCTCCGGTGCGGTGGAATCTGACTCGCCATGGATGACGACGAGGCGGTCACGCGCTCGCTCGACGGCGACCTAGCCGCCTATGAGGTGCTGGTCGCCCGCTACAGCGCGCTCGCCCACCGTACCGCGTACCTGCTGGGTGCGGGTGACGAAGCCGAGGACGTGGTGCAGGAGGCGTTCGTCAAGGCGTTCCGTCACCTGCCGAGCTTCCGCAGGGACGCGCCGTTCCGGCCCTGGCTGCTGCGTATCGTGGCCAATGAGACGCACAACCTGACCCGGTCGCGGGGGCGGCGCGCTGAGCTGGCGTTACGCCTTGGGGCCACCGCCGACGTGCGGGCTCCCGACGACCCCGAGGGCGAGGCCGTGGCCACCGACCGGCGTGCCCGGCTCCTGGCGGCGGTGCGCGGGCTGCCCGAGCGGGAACGTCAGGCCGTCGTCTGCCGGTACTTCTTACAGCTGACGGAGGCGGAGACGGCGCAGGTGCTCGATTGCCCGGTGGGCACCGTCAAGTCCAGCACCCACCGTGGACTGGCTCGGCTGAGGGAGGAGGTGGGGAATGAGCTCGCGTGAGCCTTTCGAGGAGCTGGAGGCGGAGCTGCTCGCCCTCGGCGACCTTCTCGACGTCCCGGCCCCACCCCCGGCCGACGTCGCCGCCGCCGTCCGCGCCCGCCTCGAACCCACCTCCCAGCCCACGTCCCCCGCCGCCGAACCATCCACAACCCCCGGTCCTGTAGGTCCGCCCGGCGACGCCGAGAGCGGGGGAGGACCTGATCCCGCCCATGGGCCCCATGCCACGCCCGTCAGGCCGCACACCCGCGCACCGCGGCGGCGGGGCCGGCAGACGCGGTGGAAGGTCGTGACGGCGGTCGTCGTCGCGGTCATCGCCATCACCGCCGCCACCCCCCAGGGCCGGGCGGCCGTGGTGAAAATCCTGCGGTTCGCCGGGATCGAGCTCCAGATAGGCGGCACCCCGCCCCCGCCGGTCACCACCACGGCCGACCTGCCGGGCGAGCGGACCGTGCCGCCGTCCGAGGTCCCGAGCCGGGCGAGGTTCCAGACCAGGACGCCGTCCCGCCTCGGCGCCCCGGAGCGCACCTCCGTCTCCGACAACGGCAGGGTGGTGTCGATGTTCTGGCCGGACGGCATCAGGCTCGACCAGTTCGACGGCACGATGGACCCGTACTTCTTCAAGAAGCTCGGCCCGCCGTTCCCGGATTTCGTCGACGTCGGCCCGTACCAGGCGTGGTGGCTTCCGGGAGAGCATCCTCTGGGCTACATCCAGCGCCAGGACGGCTCGACGGTGCCGCTGCGCCAGGCGGCCGCGACCCTCATCTGGCAGCAGGACGGTGTCAACTACCGCCTGGAGGGCGTCCGCACCAAGGAGGAGGCGATCAGGATCGCCGCGTCACTCCAGTGACCCGGACAGCCAGTCGTCCACGCCCTTGAGCAGCTCCTTGCGCACCGACTCGGGAGCCGCCGACGAGCGTACGGACTGCCGCGCCAGCTCGGCCACCTCGGCGTCGCCGAACCCGTGGACGTCCCGGGCCAGCTCGTACTGCCGCAGCAGCCGCGCGCCGAACAGCAGCGGGTCGTCGGCCCCCAGCGCGAGCGGCACCCCCGCGTCGAACAGCCGCCGCACCGGCACGTCGGAGATCTGCTCGGCCACCCCCAGCCCCAGGTTGGAGGTCGGGCAGATCTCGCAGCAGATCTGCCGGTCGGCCAGCCGGTGCATCAGCCGCTCGTCCTCGGCCGCCCGCACCCCGTGCCCGATCCGGTCCGCACCCAGATCGTCCACGCACTGGGCCACGCTGCGCGGCCCCATCAGCTCGCCCCCATGCGGCACGGCCAGCAGCCCGCCCCGCTTGGCGATCCTGAACGCCCGCTCGAAGTCCCGCGCCTCGCCCCGGCGCTCGTCGTTGGAGAGGCCGAAGCCGACCACGCCGTGGCCGGCGTACTGGATGGCCAGCCTGGCCAGGGTGTTCGCGTCGAGCGGATGCCGGGTCCTGTTCGCCGCCACGATCACCCCGATCCCGATCCCGGCGTGCTCGGCCGCCTGTTTCACGGCGTCCAGCACCAGCTCCAGCGTGGCCGTCAGGCCGCCGAAGCGCTGCGCGTACCCCGAGGGGTCAACCTGGATCTCCAGCCAGCGCGACCCTGCCGCCGCCTCGTCCTCCGCCGTCTCGCGCAGCAGCCGGTAGACGTGCTCGGGCTTGGTCAGCACGGACCTGGCGATGTCGTACAACCTTTGGAACCTGAACCAGCCGCGCTCGTCGGTGGCCCGCAGCTTCGGCGGCCAGTCCTGCTCCAGCGCGTCGGGCAGATGCAGCCCCTGCTCCCTGGCCAGCCCGATCAGCGTGGCGTGCCGCATCGAGCCGGTGAAATGCAGGTGGAGATGGGCTTTCGGAAGCGCGTGTAGGGGCCTTGGCATTTGCTTATCTTGCCACTCAACCTGGGGACGGGTTCGCACGTCGGGGAGGTCGAAAGGGGGACGGCACTGCCGCGGTCGCCGGCGGCGAGCAGACGCGGCCGGCGTGGTTTCGATCGCGGAACGCATCCGGGTGACCAGGTGATGACTGGGAGCTGACCGGGGATCTACCCTGCATGCTCCCTGAGAGGCGCGGCGGTGGACAGGGGTGGCGCGCGGCGCTCGCGGTGCTGGCGTTCGCCGTGACAGCTCTGATCATCCACGCGCTCTTCTCGTCGGGGTTCGGGCGCGTCCCGCGTCCGGCCGGTGGGACGCCCGAGCCCGTCGCCGCGCCCACCCCGCCGGGGAATGAGCCGGGCGCGGCCGGGGCCGCCCGCCTCGCGGTCTCCCCGGCCACCCTCGCGGTCGTCTCCGACGACTTCTGGCTGACGTACCTGCCCCGCGGGCTCGCGCGCTGCGGCGGCGGCTTGATCGAGCCGGAGCCGGGCGTCGAGGGCGGCCGGGCCAGGTTCGGCGCCGCGGACAGGTTCGTCGAGGCGCAGGTGGAGCACGGGGCCGTGGCCGCCGACTGGCGGAGCTACCGCGCGCGGGCCACCGTGCTGGACGCCCGCGACACCACCGTGCGCGGCAAGCCGGCCGTGGTCGGCGGGCACCCGGACGGCGGCCGCGTGATCGTCTGGCTGGAACGCGCAGGCACGGGCGCGTGGGTCAGGGTCAGCGAATCCCTTCGCGAGGAACTGATCGCAGTTGCCGTCTCTGTCAAGGCTCCTGTAGGAGACTAGGACCCCTTTCCGGGGATCCACACACGTCATGGGGGGTCGATGCGGCGTCTGGCGGCGGTGCTCCTCGTGTGCGCGCTCACCGGCTGCGCCGGCGGCGACGACGTGCCGACCCCGCGCGCCACCACCTCCACCGCCGTTACCCCCACCACGCCTCCGTCCCCCGAGCCGGCGCGCGCCCGGGGGCTCTCGCTGTCCTGCGGCGCCATCAATGTGACGCTCCCGGCCATGCCCCTGGGCCTGTCCCGGGCCGGCTCGTTCACCCGCCTGGCCTCGCTCACCCGCCGGCTCGACGTCGAGGGCCTGGTCTGGCGCCGCGACGACGAGCACATGTACGTCGGCGTCGTGTGTGGCGTGCGGACCGCCGAGCAGTTCGCCACGCTGGTGGCCAGGTCGCGGCTGACGGCGTACAAGGGCAGGCCCGCGCTGCGCTGGACCACGCGGGGCGGGCTGCGCAACTTCATGTGGCTGGAGCAGCCCGGCACCGCGGTCTACATCGGCGCGACACCCGGCCTGGCCGGCCAGATCAGGGACATCGCCGCGGGAGTCGGCTAGGAGCGGGCCTCGGCCAGCAGCTTGCTCAGGCGGCTGACGCCCTCGACCAGGTCGTCGTCGCCCAGCGCGTACGACAGGCGGAAGTAGCCGGGCGTGCCGAACGCCTCCCCGGGCACCACCGCCACCTCGGCCTCCTCCAGGATCAGCTCGGCCAGCTCGCCGGACGTCTGGGGACGCCGGCCCCGCAGCTCCCTGCCGAGCAGCTGCTTGACCGACGGGTACGCGTAGAACGCCCCCTTCGGCTCAGGGCAGAACACGCCCGGGATCTCGTTGAGCATCCGCACCATCGTCTGGCGGCGCCGGTCGAACGCCGTGCGCATCTCGGCCACCGCCGACAGGTCGCCGGAGACGGCCGCCAGCGCCGCGATCTGGGCGACGTTGGAGACGTTGGAGGTGGCGTGCGACTGCAGGTTGGTGGCGGCCTTGACCACGTCGGCCGGGCCGATCATCCAGCCCACGCGCCAGCCGGTCATCGCGTATGTCTTGGCCACGCCGTTGAGGATCACGACCCGGTCGCCCAGCTCGGGGACGGCCGTGGCGATGCTGGTGAACTCGGCGTCGCCGTACACCAGGTGCTCGTAGATCTCGTCGGTGACGACCCACAGGCCGTGCTCGGCCGCCCAGCGGCCGATCGCCACGGTCTCCTCGCGCGAGTAGACGGCGCCCGTCGGGTTGGACGGCGAGACGAACAGCACGGCCTTCGTCCGCTCGGTGCGCGCCGCCTCCAGCTGCTCGACGCCTGCCAGGTAGCCGGTGGACTCGTCGGTCACGACGTCGACCTGCACGCCGCCGGCCAGCTTGATCGCCTCGGGATAGGTCGTCCAGTAGGGCGCCACGACCAGGACCTCGTCGCCCGGGTCGAGCAGCGTCGCGAACGCCTCGTAGACGGCCTGCTTGCCGCCGTTGGTGACCAGTACCTGGGACGCCTCGGCGGCGTAGCCGGAGTCGCGGCGCGTCTTGGCGGCGATGGCCTGCTTCAGCTCGGGAAGCCCGCCCGCCGGGGTGTACTTGTGGAAGCGCGGGTCGCGGGCCGCCTCGATCGCCGCCTCGACGATGTAGCCGGGTGTCGGGAAGTCGGGCTCGCCCGCGCCGAAGCCGATGACGGGCCGTCCGGCCGCCTTCATCGCCTTCGCCTTGGCGTCCACGGCGAGCGTGGCGGACTCGGAAATCGCGGAAATTCTTGCGGAGATGCGAGGTCGGGTGGACATGCCTCCATCGTCCCACGCACTCGTGACCTGGGCGATCGGGTTCGGGTTCGACGTACCGGGCATTCCCCCGTATGCTTTCGCCTGGTCCTTCCGCCGCATGTCGGCGAGCGGTTCGGTCCGGGCAGTGAGTCGATCAGGGTAGTCTGGTTGACGACATAGGGCACTGGCGCAATTGGTAGCGCACCGGTCTCCAAAACCGGCGGTTGGGGGTTCGAGTCCCTCGTGCCCTGCGAGTGCGGTCCGCGCAATGATTGGCGTGTAAGCGCGCCGCAATAACTGCGTTGGATACGACGAATTCAGGTGAGGACTGTGGCGATCGACACGCGCGGCGAGACCGCAGACAAGCCCAGTGGCGACAAGAAGACACGCACTTCACCTGCCCTTTTCTATCGGCAGGTCGTTGGCGAGCTGCGTAAGGTCATCTGGCCGACACGCAAGGATCTCGTCACCTACACCACGGTCGTTCTGATATTCGTTCTGATCATGGTTGCCATCGTGTACGGGCTCGACACCGCCCTGGGGTGGTTGGTCCTCCGCGTCTTCGGCGGAGCCTGACCCCGGACGTCGCCTGTAGCCTTGTAGGTACGGAGCCGCCATTCGATACGACGAAAGAGGAAGAGTCACCGTGTCCGAGTCTTCAGTTCCGGCGGACGAGTCCCGCGACGAGTGGGGCGACGAGCTGGAAGAGGCCACTGAGGAGGCCGCCGAGGCGGCTCTCGATGAGGCCGAGGTCGCGGAGAGCGACGAGGCAGCCGATGCCGAGGCTTCCGCCGTCGAGGACGGTTCGGATCTTCCCGACGTCGACCCCGTCGAGGAGTTCAAGCAGTCGCTGCGCGGCCTGCCCGGCGAGTGGTATGTCATCCACTCCTACGCCGGTTACGAGAACCGCGTGAAGTCCAACATCGAGAGCCGCAACGTGTCGCTCAACATGGAGGACTACATCTACCAGGTCGAGGTGCCGACGCACACCGTCCAGGAGTTCAAGAGCGGCAAGAAGGTGCCGGTCAAGGAGCGCGTGCTGCCCGGCTATGTGCTGGTGCGCATGGAGCTGACCGACGAGTCCTGGGCCGCGGTGCGCAACACGCCCGGCGTGACCGGCTTCGTGGGTCTGTCCAACAAGCCGAGCCCGCTCAGCCTCGACGAGGTCGCCAAGCTGCTCGCGCCCGAGCCGACCGAGGAGACGAAGAAGGCCACGGCCAAGACGCCGTCCGGCCCTGCCGTCGAGTTCGAGATCGGCGAGTCGGTCACGGTGATGGACGGCCCGTTCGCCACGCTGCCGGCCTCGGTGAGCGAGATCAGCCCCGAGTCGCAGAAGCTCAAGGTGCTCGTCTCGATCTTCGGCCGCGAGACCCCGGTCGAGCTGTCGTTCAACCAGGTCTCCAAGATCTAGGACGATCACCTACACTTAGACGTTCGGCCGGCCGCCTTTCGCGACCGATGAGAAGTCTGCACAACGGACTGCCGCTACGGTCCTGACCGGTTACGGCAGTTCGAGAGCAGGTTTCTCGTTGGGGAGGCGGCCTCCGACATGTCCGGACCCGCAACCCGCGGCCCGGACGGCATCGCAATCAAGGACCCGGAGAAGGACAAATGCCTCCGAAGAAGAAGATCGCCGCGTTGGTGAAGGTCCAGCTTCCCGCTGGCCAGGCCACCCCGGCGCCGCCGGTGGGTACCGCCCTCGGTCCCCACGGCGTCAACATCATGGACTTCGTCAAGCAGTACAACGCTGCGACGGAGGCCCAGCGGGGCAACATCATCCCCGTTGAGATCACCATTTTCGAGGACCGCAGCTTCACCTTCATCACGAAGACGCCGCCGGCCCCCGAGCTGATCAAGAAGGCCCTCGGCCTCGACAAGGGCAGCGCGGTCCCGCACCGTGACAAGGTCGGCAAGCTCAGCCGCGAGCAGCTGCGCAGCATCGCCGAGACCAAGATGCCCGACCTCAACGCCAACGACATCGAGGCCGCCGAGAAGATCATCGCCGGCACCGCCCGGTCGATGGGCATCACGGTCGCCGAGTAACACCCTTTCCCAGACGCCGTGGGAGGGCCGGAGCAATCGGCCCGCACACCACTAGGAGTGAGAAATGAAGCGCAGCAAGGCGCACAAAGACGCGGCCGCCAAGGTCGACCGCGACAAGCTCTACACGCCCGTCGAGGCCGCGAAGCTCGCCAAGGAGACGTCGACCACCAAGTTCGACGCGACCGTCGAGGTCGCGCTGCGGCTGGGCGTCGACCCTCGCAAGGCCGACCAGATCGTGCGCGGCACGGTCAACCTTCCGCACGGCACCGGCAAGACCGCCCGGGTCCTGGTCTTCGCGACCGGTGAGCGTGCCGAGGCCGCCCGCGAGGCGGGCGCCGACATCATCGGCGCCGACGAGCTGATCGACGAGATCTCCAAGGGCAACAGGCTGGGCGAGTTCGACGCCGTCGTGGCCACGCCGGACCTGATGGGCAAGGTCGGCCGCCTGGGCCGGGTGCTCGGTCCGCGTGGTCTCATGCCCAACCCGAAGACCGGCACCGTGACGCCCGACGTCGCCAAGGCCGTGACGGAGATCAAGGGCGGCAAGATCGAGTTCCGTACCGACCGGCAGGCCAACCTGCACTTCATCATCGGCAAGACGTCGTTCGGCGAGCGCCAGCTCCTGGAGAACTACGCCGCCGCCCTGGACGAGGTGCTGCGTCTCAAGCCGTCGGCGGCCAAGGGCCGTTACCTGAAGAAGGTCACCTTCTCCACGACGATGGGCCCGGGCGTCCCGGTCGACCCCAACGTCACCCGCGGCATCACCGCCGAGCTGGAGAGCTGATCCTCCTGCATCTGTGAAGGCCCTCGCCCGCGCTGCGGGCGGGGGCCTTTCCGTTTCGGGGGTGAGCCGTCTCTGTCTGTCACGCTGGAGAGGTACAGGCGGTTGTGCAGGACTTGTGCAGCCTGTGTGGGGGATAACCCTGGGTTTTCCCCTAATTCCGTGGGGAAGTTGCTACGGCGGCGCAATGTAAACGTAAGGTCAAGACATGCTGAAGCGCACTATAAGTCTCGCCGCGGCGGGAGCCGCACTGGTCGTGGCCGCGGTTGCCGGTTGTGGCACGAATGCCCAGCCCATCCAGGTCAACCTGGCGGCCTCTGAGGTGCTGGCGCAGGCCGCGCAGAAGACCGCGGAGGTCACCAGCTACACGGTCGACGCCGTGGTGAACGCGACACACCCCCAGCAGGGCAACGGCCGGGTGCAGGGGCGCATGATCTACCAGAGCAAGCCCCAGCTGGCCGTGGATCTCACCCTCGACACGGTCGACATGGGCGGTAAGAGCCTGCCGGGCGGCGTACGCGCCGTGCTGCAGGGCGACACCGTCTACGTGAAGGTCGAGGCGCTCAAGGACCTCGTGGGCGGCACCAAGCCGTGGATCAAGGTCTCGCTGAGCGAGATGGGTGACTCCGCGCAGGTCAACCAGTACCTCGCCCAGATCCAGCAGTTCGACCTGGCCAACGTGACCAAGCTCGTCACGGCCTCGCAGGACGTCAAGTCGGTCGGCAACGAGAGCGTCAACGGCGAGGACACCACCCACTACAGCGGAACCTTCCCGGTCGAGGCGGCCGTGCTGCTGCTCCCCGCGGACAAGCAGGAGCAGGCGCGTACGAACCTCGCCGAGCTCAAGGACGTCAAGTTCGATCTCTGGGTGGCCGCCGACGGGCTGCCGCGCAAGCTCGCGCTGAACGGCCAGAAGGAGGGCGGCACGCTCGACGCCACCCTGTTCTTCAAGGACTTCAACAAGCCCGTGACCATCGAGGCCCCGCCCGCCGACCAGGTCGGCGAGCTGCCCAAGACCACCACCAACTGAGAGCGATTTGGAAACTCGGCGACCAGCACGTAGTCTGGTCGTTGCCGAAGACCGCCGGTCGTCGTCAGGTGCTCAAACCTGACGGCCGAAGGTTCCACGTCATGTGGACGACCCGCGCAGGTGTGATGCGAGTTTCCCACATGGTGTGATTCATGTGAGCGAAGCCCCGTGCGCCCTGCGCCCGGGGCTGTTCTCATTTCGAGGGCCTTCGCCGGCGGCACATCTGGAAGGAGGCCCATGGCGAGGCCGGATAAGGCGACAGCGGTTGCCGAGCTCAAGAGCGAGTTCGAAGGCAGCTCCGCCGCCGTTCTGACCGAGTACCGCGGTCTCACCGTTGCTCAGCTCAAGGAGCTGCGCACCTCTCTCGGTGAGAATGCGAAGTTCGCCGTGGCGAAGAACACCCTGACCAAGATCGCGGCCAACGAGGCCGGCGTGACGGGTCTGGACACCCTGCTGGTCGGTCCGACGGCCGTCGCCTTCGTCAAGGGCGATGTCGTCGAGGCGGCCAAGGGTCTGCGTGACTTCGCCAAGGCCAATCCCCTTCTGGTGATCAAGGGCGGTGTCCTCGAGGGCAAGACGCTCGACGCCACCGAGATCACCAAGCTCGCCGACCTCGAGTCCCGCGAGGTCCTCCTCGCGAAGCTTGCCGGTGCGCTCAAGGCGAAGCAGAGCGCCGCTGCCGCGATGTTCGCCGCGCTGCCCACGCAAATGGCTCAGCTGGCCGACGCCCTCCGCGCGAAGCGCGAAGAGGCGGGCGAGTAACACGGGGGTTGCCGCACCTACCGCGGTCCCGTTCCTAGTTTTCTGCAAGTCCTAAACGTAAGGAAAACATCATGGCGAAGCTCAGCACCGACGAGCTGCTCGACACGTTCAAGGAGATGACCCTCCTCGAGCTGTCCGAGTTCGTGAAGCAGTTCGAAGAGGTCTTCGACGTCAAGGCCGCCGCCCCCGTCGCGGTCGCCGCCGCCCCCGCCGGCGCTGGTGCCGAGGCTCCGGCCGTTGAGGAGCAGGACGAGTTCGACGTCGTCCTCGAGGCCGCCGGCGACAAGAAGATCCAGGTCATCAAGGAGATCCGCGCCCTCACGTCCCTGGGCCTCAAGGAGGCCAAGGACCTGGTGGACGGCGCTCCGAAGAACGTCTTCGACGGCAAGGTCAACAAGGAGCAGGCGGAGAAGGCCAAGGCTGCCCTCGAGGGCGCCGGCGCCACCGTGACCGTGAAGTAACTCACGCTCGCAGCTCTACGGAAAGAGGCGGACGCACCCTGGTGCCGGGTGCGCCGCCTCTTTTTCTATGTCCGGGTTTTCTGTGTCCAGGCGGGGCTCAGGGGATTTTCATACGCGTCTCATCGCCTCCCGAGGCGGCTTGCCTAGCGTCGCGGTGTGGTTAGGGAAGCGAAGTATCGTTGGGCGCCGGCCGCCCTGTTGATAGGCGCCGGCGTCCTGTACGTCTGGGGCCTGGGTGCCTCTGGATGGGCCAATTCGTACTACTCGGCGGCCGTTCAGGCGGGCAGCCAGAGCTGGAAGGCGTTCTTCTTCGGCGCCTCCGACGCCGCGAACGCCATCACCGTGGACAAGACGCCCGCCTCGCTGTGGCCAATGGTGCTCAGCGTGCGGCTGTTCGGGCTGAACACGTGGGCCATCCTCGCCCCGCAGGCGTTGATGGGTGTCGGAACCGTGGCCATGGTGTACGCCTCCGTCCGCCGGCTGTTCAACCCCTGGGCGGGGCTGCTGGCGGGAGCCGTCATGGCGCTCACGCCGGTGGCCGTGCTGATGTTCCGGTTCAACAACCCCGACGCGCTGCTGGTTCTGCTGCTGACCGTCGCCGGCTACTGCGTGGTACGCGCCCAGGAGCGCGGCGCCACCCGGTGGCTGGTGCTGGCCGGGGCCGCGATCGGGTTCGCGTTCCTGGCGAAGATGTTGCAGGCGTTCCTGGTGCTGCCGGGGTTCGCGCTGGTCTACCTCGTGACCGCGCCGGTGGCGTTCTGGCGGCGGGTGTGGCAGCTGCTCCTGGCCGGGGCCGCCATGGTGGCCGCCGCCGGGTGGTGGCTGCTGGCTGTGGCGCTGGTGCCCGCGTCGGAGCGGCCGTACATCGGCGGCTCGCAGACCAACAGCGTGCTGGAGCTGGCGCTCGGCTACAACGGCATCGGGCGGCTCAACGGCGGCGACTACGGCGGGCTGGGGAACCTCGACCAGCAGGCCGGCTGGCTGCGCATGTTCGACACCGAGGCGGGCGGGCAGATCTCGTGGCTGCTGCCGGCGGCGCTGGTGCTGCTGGTCGCGGTCACCTGGCTCACCCGGCGGGCGCCTCGTACCGATCCGGTCCGCGCCGCCCTGTGGGTGTGGGGGAGCTGGGTGATCGTGACGGGGCTGGTGTTCAGCCTCATGCAGGGGATCTTCCACGCGTACTACACGGTGGCGCTGGCTCCGGCCATCGCGGCGCTGGTCGGGATGGGGGTCGCCGTGCTGTGGGAGCGAGGGGCGCGCCGGCTGCTCGCCGTGCTCACCGCGGGCACTGCCGTGTGGTCGTACGTCCTGCTGTCCCGCAGCTCCGACTGGAACCCGTGGCTGGGCGTCGTGGTGCTGGTGGCCGGTGCGGTGGCCGCGCTGGGCATGCTCCTGACGCGCCGGGTGACGGCCGTGGTGGCGGTCGCGCTGGTGGCGTGCCTGGCTGGGCCGGCGGCGTACGCCGTGGACACGGCCGCGTCATCGCACACCGGGGCGATTCCGACGGCCGGACCCTCCACGGGTGGTGGGTTCGGAGGGCCCGGCGGTGGCGGGTTCCAGCGTCCTGGTGGCGGGGGCCAGGGGCGCGGTCTCACGGATGGGCGGGGCGGGATGGGGCGTGGCGGCATGGGCGGGCTGCTCAACGCCGGTACGCCGGCCGCCGAGCTGACCGCGCTGCTGAAGGACGGCGCCTCCGGCCACACGTGGGCGGCGGCGACCGTCGGGTCGAACAACGCGGCCGGCTACCAGCTCGCGAGCGGCGTGCCGGTGATGGCGGTGGGCGGGTTCAACGGCACCGATCCCGCGCCGACGCTGGAGCGGTTCCAGCAGTACGTGGCGGAGAAGAAGATCCACTATTTCGTGGGCACCGGGATGGGCGGCTTCGGCAGGCGGAGCGCGGGCGGGAGCGACGACGCGGCGCAGATCGCCGCCTGGGTCCAGGAGAACTTCGCCGCCACCGCCGTCGGCGGCACCACGGTCTTCGACCTCACCCGCTCCTGACCCGCCCGACGGCATCCCCGGCCGGGGCCCGCCGCCTGTCCAGGCAGCCGGCCTCCCCGGCGGGGGAGACCGTGCCGATCTCGGCCACGGGTGTCTCCGGCCGGGCCGATGTGGCGTTCCCGGGTGCGGCTAGCTCGCGGCGGCGCGGACCTGGGTGACGGCGCTGGTGTCCATGTAGTCCCTCGTGTGGACGATCTCGCCGTTCCTGATCCTGAGGACCAGGAGACCGGGGACAGTGATGGGCCGGTCCCCGACCGTGACGTGGACGTTCTGCTCCACCACCACGACTTCCGGATCCTCCGTACGGTGCAGGGCGAGCCTGCGTACCTCCCGGACCTCGGCCGGCGATGTGCCCCACGACGCGCGATAGCCCGCGCGGACCTCCTCCCGCCCCCGGTACGGCGGCAGCCCGCCGAACGGGAACTCGTGCAGCCCATCCGCCGCGTAGAGGTCGGCCAGCGCGTCGGCCGACTTGCGCAGCATCGCGTCGTGGAAGCCGGTGACGATCTCTTCGATGGACATGGACGCCCTACTTTCGCTCAACGTGCGTTGACTCAACGAGCGTAGAGCGAAGGAACGAGAAAGGTCAACGCATGTAGAGTCAGAGCGTGAGCGAGAAGCTGCTTCCCCGGGCCGAGAGGCGGCGCAGGACCGAGGGAAGGATCCTCGGCGCGGCCAGGGCGCTCTTCGCGGAGATGGGGTTCGAGCGCACCACGATCAGGGCCGTCGCCCGGGCGGCCGAGGTCGATCCCGCCCTGGTCATGCAGTACTTCGGCAACAAGCAGGAGCTCTTCCGCCAAGCCGTGCGCGTGACGCCGGTCCCGGACGCCGGCCTCGACGCGGACGGCCTCGTCGAATACCTCCTCGGCACCATCACCATGAAGATGGGCGAGCTGCCGCAGGGCTCGCTGGCCATGATGCGCTCCATGCTGACCCACCCCGAGGCCGCCGCATCGGCGCGGGAGGTGCTGGGCAGGCAGATCGACCGGCTCGCGGAGTCCATCCCCGGCGACGACGCCCGCCTGCGGGCGGCGCTCATGACGACGATCATGCTCGGCCTGGCGGTCGGCCACCAGTTGCTGGAGCTCGACGAGCTGCGCGGGGTGCCGCAGGAGGAGATCGCGCGGTTGCTGCGCCCGACCCTCCGGACGCTTACTGGACCAGAAGTCTCATAGCGGCTACGGTGGTACTCCCCTCGGCAAGGGAAGGTGACCAGTGGGCGTGGAAGTCGTCGTGGACGGTCTCACCAAGTCGTTCGGACGCCAGGTCATCTGGGAAGACGTGTCGCTCACGCTGCCCGCCGGCGAGATATCGGTGCTGCTCGGCCCGTCCGGCACCGGCAAGTCGGTCTTCCTCAAGACCCTGGTCGGGCTGCTGCGCCCCGATCGCGGCCACATCTGGATCGACGGCTACGACCTCGCCAACTGCACCGAGAGCAAGCTGTACGAACTGCGCAGGCTCTTCGGGGTGCTTTTCCAGGACGGCGCGCTGTTCGGCTCGCTCAACCTCTACGACAACATCGCCTTCCCGCTGCGTGAGCACACCAAGAAGACCGAGACCCAGATCCGCCAGATCGTGATGGAGAAGATGGAGCTGGTCGGCCTGCTCGGCGCGGAGCGGAAGCTGCCCGGCGAGATCTCCGGCGGCATGCGCAAGCGGGCGGGGCTGGCCAGGGCGCTGGTGCTGGACCCGGAGATCATCCTGTTCGACGAGCCGGACTCCGGCCTCGACCCGGTGCGGACGGCGTACCTCAACCAGCTCATCGTCGACCTCAACGCCGAGGTCGAGGCCACGTTCCTGATCGTGACGCACGACATCAACACCGCCCGCACGGTGCCCGACAGCATCGGGCTGCTCTTCCGGCGCGAGCTGATCATGTTCGGGCCACGCGAGATGCTGCTGTCGAGCGACGAGCCCGTCGTGCGGCAGTTCCTCAACGCCAGGAGACACGGCCCGATCGGCATGTCGGAGGAGAAGGACATCTCCGAGCTGGAGGCCGAGGCCCAGATGGGGCACGACCCCGGCGCTCTGCCGCCGATCCCGCCGCAGCTCATGCCGACCGGCAACCGGATCCGCCGCACCCAGGAGCCGCCCGGCACCTGGCTGGCGGCCAACGGCGTGATCCCGCCGCCGGGCTCGTTCGTGGACGAGCGCGGCCGGAACTGGCTGGAGGAGTACCCGCGCCTGGTCAACGCCCACCTGCACGGCATCGCCTGAGCGAGGCGCTCAGCGAGCCTCTGAGAGCCTTCTGGAGGCATTTCTCGCCCTCCCTTACCGCCTTCGTCGTTTTGGGGGCTCCAGGCGTGACGGTCGCGTTATGATCCGGCGACCGGCCCGGCGGGGAAGGGGTGATCGGACGTGGCAGGGCTCGCCGTTCGACCTGCTCGGATCCTCATCGCGGCGCTCAGCGGGGCGCTCGCGGTGCTCGCCGGCTCGGGCGTGTGGATCGCCGCGCAGGCTCGCGACGAGCAGGGAAGAGCGGGTGACAAGGAGGCCGCCCTGCTGGCGGCCGGGGCTCATGCCAGGAACCTGATCTCGCTGGACTACCGGACCGTGGAAGCCGACCTGCAGCGCATCGTCGACACCTCCACCGGGGCGGCCAGGGCCGAGTACGTCGCCACCGCGGACAAGCTGAAGTCCACCACCGTCCAGAGCAAGGTCGTCCAGCACGGCGTCCTGCGCGCCACCGGACTCGTCTCGCTGGCCGGCACCAAGGCCAAGGTGCTGGCCGTGGCCGACGTGGAGATCCGCTGGGACGGCTCCAAGAACCCGCCGCAGGCGCGGTACCACCGATGGTCGATGGACCTGGACAAGATCGGCGGCGTCTGGCTGGTGTCGAAGGCGGTGCAGGTGTTGTGAGGACCTTCGTGATCGTGCTGCTGGGCGTCCTGGTGATCGTGGCGGGCGTGCTGGTGCCGACGATGTGGTTCAACCTGCGCGATCTGCGCGACGCCGACATGGCAGCCGCCGAGGCCGTGGCCGAGGCCAGGAAGGTCGCGCCCGACCTGCTCTCGTACGACTACCGGACCGTCGAGGAGGACCTGGCGCGGGCCGGCGCGCACACCACCGGCGAACTGACCAAGCACTACAAGCAACTGACCACGAGCCTGGTCTCCAGGGCCAAGGCGCAGAAGATCGTGCAGACCGTGGCCGTGGCGGGGGCCGGGGTCGAGCGGGCCGAACCCGACCGTGTCGAGGTCCTGCTCTTCGTGAACACTGGTACGGTCAAGGAGATCCCCGGCAAAGCCGGGGCCCAGCAGCAGTTCACGCAGAGCCGGGCCAGGTTCGTCATGGTGCGGAGTGACTCTCGCTGGCGGGTCGCCGAGCTGTCGACCTTGCTGGGGACCGCCTGACGCCCCAGCCTTGGCCCCCGGCGGGCGCGCCGCTTCTTTCAATTGTTACCAAAAATCTGGTTTAGCGAAGCCTCCGACAGGGGTACGCCAGTCACAGCTACACCGGTTGTCGGCATGGGTTCGGCCCTCGGTGTGACGGAGCGTTAACCGCCCCCGTTCGCGGGTATCGTCTTGGGCCTGGCGGTAGGCGACTGGTCACACAGGGGAGAAAACCCAGCGTCCGGGCCCTTGTTCGACTAAAAGTCGGGCTCGTGGGCTTGACGTTTCCGCCTGAACGGGCGATGCTGCGACCAACGTGAAGCATGCAGCGAGAGCGAAGTGGACAGGCGTGTGCCGTTCGGCTACACTGCCCCTTTGCGCTGCCCTTTGACGACCCGCGATGCTTGCTCACGTTGCGAGGTTGTCTGGCGTGCGTGTAGTCAGTCCGCCGCGAGCCCTCGGAAGGACATCTGTTGGCAGCCTCGCGCAACGCCTCCGCCGTACCCGCTGGTCCCCGTCGCGTCTCTTTCGCGCGTATCCAGGAGCCTCTCGAAGTTCCTGACCTTCTTGCCCTGCAGACCGAGTCTTTCGATTGGCTGCTCGGAAACGAGAAGTGGAAGGCCCGGGTAGAGGCGGCTCGTCAGGCCGGGCGCAAGGACGTCCCGACCCAGTCGGGCCTCGAAGAGATCTTCGAAGAGATCAGTCCCATCGAGGACTTCTCGGGGACCATGTCCTTGTCGTTCCGCGACCACCGCTTCGAGCCGCCGAAGTACTCCGTAGACGAGTGCAAAGACAAGGACATGACCTTCTCCGCCCCGATGTTCGTCACGGCGGAGTTCATCAATAACACCACCGGTGAGATCAAGAGCCAGACGGTCTTCATGGGCGACTTCCCGCTCATGACCCCGAAGGGCACCTTCATCATCAACGGCACCGAGCGTGTCGTCGTTTCGCAGCTGGTCCGTTCGCCGGGCGTCTACTTCGAACGCAACGTCGACAAGACCTCCGACAAGGACCTCTACGGCTGCAAGGTCATCCCGTCCCGGGGTGCCTGGCTGGAGTTCGAGATCGACAAGCGCGACAGCGTCGGTGTGCGCATCGACCGCAAGCGCAAGCAGGCCGTCACCGTGCTTCTCAAGGCACTGGGATGGACCAACGACCAGATTCTCGAGCGTTTCGGCCAGTACGAGTCGATGCGGGCGACCCTGGAGAAGGACCACACGGCCGGCCAGGACGACGCGCTGCTCGACATCTACCGCAAGCTGCGGCCGGGTGAGCCGCCGACCAAGGAGTCGGCGCAGACCCTGCTGGAGAACCTGTACTTCAACCCCAAGCGGTACGACCTGGCCAAGGTCGGCCGATACAAGATCAACAAGAAGCTGGGCGTCGACTCGGAGATCACCCAGGGCACGCTGACCGAGGACGACATCGTCGCCACGATCGAGTACATCGTGCGTCTGCACGCCGGCGAGGAGTCGATGCCGGGCGTCAACCGCGAGATCATCGTCGAGGTCGACGACATCGACCACTTCGGCAACCGCCGCCTGCGCAGCGTCGGCGAGCTGATCCAGAACCAGGTCCGCCTGGGCCTGGCCCGCATGGAGCGGGTCGTGCGCGAGCGCATGACCACGCAGGACGTCGAGGCGATCACGCCGCAGACCCTGATCAACATCCGCCCGGTCGTGGCGTCGATCAAGGAGTTCTTCGGCACCTCGCAGCTGTCGCAGTTCATGGACCAGACCAACCCGCTGGCCGGGCTGACGCACAAGCGGCGTCTGTCCGCGCTCGGTCCCGGTGGTCTGTCGCGTGAGCGGGCCGGCTTCGAGGTCCGTGACGTGCACCCGTCCCACTATGGCCGGATGTGCCCGATCGAGACCCCTGAAGGTCCCAACATCGGCCTGATCGGCTCGCTGGCCTCCTACGGCCGGATCAACGCCTTCGGCTTCGTCGAGACGCCGTACCGCAAGGTCGCGGACGGCAGGGTGACCGAGCAGATCGACTACCTGACCGCCGACGAGGAAGACCGCTACGTCAAGGCGCAGGCCAACACGGTGCTCAACCCCGACGGGTCGTTCGCCGAGTCCCGCGTCCTGGTCCGCACCAAGGGCGGTGAGACCGAGCTCGCCCGTGCCGAGGAGGTCGACTACATCGACGTGTCGCCGCGCCAGATGGTGTCGGTGGCCACCGCGATGATCCCCTTCCTCGAGCACGACGACGCCAACCGCGCGCTCATGGGCTCCAACATGCAGCGCCAGTCGGTGCCGCTGCTCAAGAGCGAGGCGCCGCTGGTCGGCACCGGCATGGAATACCGTGCCGCGACCGACGCCGGCGACGTCATCAGCGCCGAGAAGGCAGGCGTGGTCGAGGAGGTCTCCGCCGACTACGTCACGGTCATGAACGACGACGGCACGCGGACGACGTACCGCGTGGCGAAGTTCAAGCGCTCCAACCAGGGCACCTCGTTCAACCAGAAGCCCATCGTGGCCGAGGGCGACCGGGTGGAGGTCAACCAGGTCATCGCCGACGGTCCGTGCACCGACAAGGGCGAGATGGCGCTGGGCAAGAACCTTCTGGTGGCGTTCATGCCGTGGGAGGGCCACAACTACGAAGACGCGATCATCTTGTCCCAGCGGCTGGTGCAGGACGACGTGCTGTCCTCGATCCACATCGAGGAGCACGAGGTCGACGCCCGCGACACCAAGCTGGGTCCCGAGGAGATCACCCGCGACATCCCGAACGTGTCGGAGGAGGTCCTGGCCGATCTCGACGAGCGCGGGATCATCCGCAT
>NZ_JBITMD010000019.1:0-240359 GCF_044465905.1 Nonomuraea sp. NPDC049480 | reverse complement strand
GACCACAGAACCAAGATTCTTCCCGGTCACGAAGCGTGAGCTGCTCCCGCCATCCGACATGCCAGAGAGCTTCAAGATCATTTCGGTTAAGACCAACTCGGCGCACTGGGATTCATGACCAACGTCTGCATTCTGTGGAATACGGTCTATACGGCCCGCGCCCTGGAAGAAATGCGAGCCGAGGGTAAGAAGATCTCCGCCGCCGACATCGCCCGACTCTCACCCCTGGGCTTTGAGCATCTCAACATGCTCGGCCGCTACAGCTTCTCCCTGCCCGACCTGGTCCGCGACGGACAACTGCGGCCGCTGCGCACGCCCCCGCCGGCCGAGTAACCCCACCCTCGCATTCAGCGCGCCGGATGCTCCCGAACCGGAAGGCCCTCGGCGAGCATCCGGCGTACCTGCTCATGCGAGATCCCAGCGCTCGTACCGATCTTGCGCAGGCCCCACCCCTCACCCCGCGCGTCCGCCATCGCCACCATCAGCGCCGCGCCGGTCACCTCCTCCAGCATCGCGCGCAGCTCCGCCAACCGGCGCAGCCGTACCGCAGGCGCCAGGTCGGCGATCTCCCGGCAAAAACGATCAACATCAGCACGCAGGAACGCCACACCCTCGGAATCCGCCATCGGGCAAGACTGGCCTGGTCAGACCTACCGTGTCAACGGATGTGACACCAAGCCCGGTTCGCCGTTCCACTCCTACTGGCAGGCCAAAAGGTCCGCCGCTACCCTGCCTACCGCGACGCCGAGCACACCCAGTCAGTGCTCACCATCACCTCCAACGTCGTCTACGGCAAGCACACCGGCAACACCCCGGACGGCCGCCGCGCCGGCGAGCCGTTCGCCCCCGGTGCCAACCCGATGAACGGCCGCGACCGCCACGGAATGATCGCATCCGCCCTGTCGGTCGCCAAACTCCCTTACGACCAGGCACTCGACGGCATTTCCCTGACGACCACAACCACCCCCGAAGGACTCGGCCGCACGTCGGCCGAACGCGTGGACAATCTGGTCGGCGTCCTGGACGCCTACTTCGACGCCGCGGGCTTCCACATGAACGTCAACGTGCTGACCCGCGCTGTGCTCCTGGACGCCATGGAACACCCCGACCGCTACCCGCAACTCACCATCCGCGTCTCCGGCTACGCGGTCAACTTCGTCCGCCTCACCCCCGAACAGCAGCGCGACGTCGTCAACCGCACCTTCCACGGATCGCTGTGAACACCACCACGCAGCCCGCCCGGTGCTTGCGGCACCCGCTGCAAGCACCGGGCACGGGCGTCATCAGCTCGTGGGACCTGTCCATCGGCGTGGACGGCCCCGGCACCCGCTTCGTCCTCTTCACCAGCGGCTGCTCCCTGCGCTGCCTGTACTGCCAGAACCCGGAGACTTGGCGGATGCGCGACGGGCGCCAGGTCACCACCGACGAGGTGATGGCCGAGATCGACAAGTATCGGCGCTTCATCAGCGTTGCGGGCGGCGGCGTGACGCTCAGTGGCGGTGAACCGCTCCTGCAGCCTCGCTTCACCGCCGACCTGCTACGCCACTGCCACGACAGCGGCCTCCACACCGCGCTGGACACCTCCGGTCTGCTCGGCGCCAACGCCACTGACGCCATGCTCACCGACACCGATCTGGTCCTGCTCGACATCAAGTCCTTCGACCCGGCCACCTACCGGCACGTCACCGGCGGCCCGCTTCAGCCCACACTGCGCTTCGCCCGCCGCCTCGCCGATCTCGGCCAGCCTGCCTGGATCCGGTTCGTCCTGGTTCCCGGCCTCACCGACGACCCACGCAACGTCGACGGGCTCGCCCGCTTCGTGTCCGGCCTGCACAACGTCGAGCGGGTGGACGTACTGCCCTTCCACCGCATGGCCGCCGCCAAGTACCGGCGACTCGGCATTCGCTTCCCACTCGCCGACGTCGCACCGCCGGACCACGCGCTGCTGAGCCGGGTCCACGCACAGTTCCGCGCGCACGGCGTGATCACCGCCTGAGCATGGCGGTGATGGCGGCTTCGCGCGGCAGCACGGCCAGGTGCTGCTACAGGCCTATCGGCTCTCCCGATCAGGAAACTGACCGCCGGTCATCCTCACGGAGATACCAGCCGACGGGTGGGTGATTCGCGCGGTATACCGGTCGGGCCCAACCGGAGACGGTCGTGGAAGTCCTCGACGGCGGCAAGGAGGCCGTTCATCGTGCGGGGAGCGTAGCGGGCACGCATCTGGCCGTGGTAGGCGTGTGCGGTTCGGACGGCCGCGATCGTGTCGGCCAGCGGCTCGCTCGCCAGCGGGCCGTCGGCCGAGACCGCCGCCATCCATGCCAGGTAGCCGCGAACCCGGCGAAAGTAGGCTGCTCTACTGGATGCGGCCAAAGAGGAGCCGGTCAGCGCGACCGCGTACGCGGTCAGTATCCCGTCGTAGGGTGCTGGAAGCGGGCGTGGCCTTCTGCCTTCGTGTCGCGAATCCATGATCAGTACCCGGCGAAGCCGAGCGCGGTGCTCGTAGTGAGCAGGGCGGCACCGGCGGCGCCCAGCAGCACCACTGCCGGCAGCGTGATGACGCTCATTTCCTTGCTCCCGTGGAAACGCCTGGGACGACGGCGCGTGGGGTCCGGCGCCGGTAAACGACGTAGGGTCGCCACAGGTAAGCGATGGGCGCCGACCAGACGTGGACGAGCCGGGTGAACGGCCAGATCGCGGCGAGCAGCCAGGCCGACATCGCGTGCAGCTGGAAGATCAGCGGCACATCCGTCATCAGGTCGGGGTCGGGGCGGAAGGTGAGGACGCCGCGGAACCAGACGGCGATGGTGGCGCGGTAGTCGTAGCCGCCGCCGAGCAGGTTCTTGCCGACGGTCGCGGTCATGCCGAGGAGGATTACCACGGTCAGGACGGCGAACAGAAGCTTGTCGGCGCGGGTGGTGGTGCGGCGTACGCGCGGGCTGGTGAAGCGGCGGGCCAGCAGCAGCCCCAGTCCGACCACCACCATCACCCCGGCGACGGTCCCGGCGCTTACTGACACCACGTGGTAGAGGTGCTCGTCGACGCCGATCGCCTCGGTCCAGCTCTTGGGCACCAGCAGGCCGAGCGCGTGGCCGCCGATGGCGGCGAAAGCGCCGAGGTGGAACAGCGGGGAGCCGAGGCGCAGCAGCCTGCTCTCCAGGACCTGGGTGGTGCGGGTGGTCCAGCCGAACTGGTCGACGCGCCAGCGCCAGACGTGACCGACGACGAAGATCGTCAGAGCGATGTAGGGGACGACGACCCAGAGAGCGACGTTCACGGTCTTACCTCCATTTCGTTCAGGGGCGGACCGTACGGGGCCAGGCCGACCTCCTCGGCGGGCGGTCCGGCCAGTGCGAGGTCGGCGACGGCGACGCGCTCGGCCGCCGACAGGTCGGGCAGCTCCGCGCACAGGGCGTCGAGGACTCGCGAGTAGGGCGAGCCGTTGTCGTGTAGCGCGGTACGGATCAGCTCCAGGCCCTTGCGGTGCTGGCGCAGCGGCGCCTCACCGGTGGCGGGTCCGGCCAGGGCGGCGAACTCGCAGACCACCGGCAGGAAGTCGGGCAGTTCACCCTCGGGTGGGGTGAGCCCGGCCACGCGGTAGCGCTGCTTGAGCGTGAGCAGGGCCATGCCGCGGCGGCGGGTGTCGCCGTGCAGGTAGTAGGTGAGGTAGAGACTGGACCTGCGGCGCAGGTCAAAGGTCTCGACGTAGGCGCGGGCCAGCGCCATCGGCCCGGTGTCGCGGAACCACTCGACGAACCGCGTCAACGACTCGCGCGCCGCCGACTCCGGCAGCTTGCTCACCGCCTCGCCCAGTTGGTCCCGGGCGGCGATCAGATCGGTGTCGGGGTACTGCAGGAGCAGCGACACCAGGCGCAGGAGCATCGCCCGCTCCTCGGGCTCGAGCTCGGGCCGCCCGCTCCCGACGGGCTTGGCCTGGTCGGCGCGCTGGGCAGGCGTGTGTTGGCGGGGCCAGGACAAAAGCTTCACGCCCTGCCTCCTTTACCGACGAAGAGCTTCAGGCCCAAGCGGCCGTCGCTGCGGCGGCCGGTCACGCCGGCCGGGTGGAACTCGCTCATGCCCGGTCCGCCGTCGCCGTCCAGGCTGCATCCGTCGGCCTGGGTGGACAGCGCGGCGGCGTCCTCGCGGTGGGCGGCGGGCACGACGTAGCGCTCGTCGTACTTGGCGATAGCCAGCAGCCGGTACATCTCCTCCATGTCGGCCGCCGTCATCCCTGCCGACTCCAGCAGGTCCTCGGCGACGGTGCCGTCGATGGTGCGGGCCCGCATGTAGGAGCGCATGGCCGACAGCTTCATCAGCACCCCGGCCACGACCTCGGTGTCCCCGGCCGAGAACAGGCTCGCCAGGTATTCGAGGGGAATGCGCAGGTCGGTGATGGCGTGGAAGACGTTGTCCGGGTCGTCGGCGTCGGCGCCCACGCCGGTGACGGCGTCCAGCACAGGCGACAGCGGCGGGATGTACCAGACCATGGGCAGCGTGCGGTACTCGGGATGCAGCGGCAGCGCCACCCGGTAGCGCATGGCCAGCCGGTAGATCGGCGAGCGCCGCGCCGCGGCGATCCAGTCCTCGCTGATGCCGCCCGCGCGGGCGGCCGCGGCCACCTCCGGGTCGTCGGGGTCGAGGAAGACCTTGCGCTGGGCCTCCAGCAGGTCGCGCGGGTCGGCGACGCGGGCGGCGTCCAGGACGGCGTCGGCGTCGTACAGGATGAGGCCGATGTAGCGCAGCCGGCCGACGCAGGTCTCGGCGCACACGGTCGGCTGTCCGGCTTCGATGCGGGGGAAGCAGAAGGTGCACTTCTCGGCCTTGCCGGTCTTGTGGTTGACGTACACCTTCTTGTACGGGCAGGAGGAGACGCACATGCGCCAGCCGCGGCAGCGGTCCTGGTCCACCAGGACGATGCCGTCCTCTTCGCGCTTGTACATCGCGCCGGACGGGCAGGCGGCGACGCAGGCCGGGTTGAGGCAGCGCTCGCAGATGCGCGGCAGGTGGAACATGAAGGTCTTGTCGAACTCCATCTTCACCTTCTCGGCCATGGCCGCGAGGTTGGGGTCGGCCGGGGCGTGCTCGGGGGCCGCGCCCAGATCGTCCTCCCAGTTCGCGCCCCACGTGATCGCCATGTCCTTCCCCGTGATGGCCGACTTGGGGCGGATGACCGGGACGTGCGGCCCGGCAGGTGCGTTGATCAGGGTGTCGTAGTCGTAGGTGGCCGGCTCGTAGTAGTCGTCCAGATCCGGCAGATCCAGATTGGCGAACAGGCTGAGCAGCCGCTTGACGCGGCCGCCGGCGCGGAGCTTGAGCCGGCCGCGCCCATCCAGCTGCCAGCCGCCGTGCCAGCGGTCCTGGTCCTCATAGCGTTTGGGGTAGCCGACGCCGGGCTTGGTCTCGACGTTGTTGAACCAGACGTACTCGACGCCGTCCCGGTTGGTCCAGGTCTGCTTGCACGTGACCGAGCAGGTGTGGCAGCCGATGCACTTGTCCAGATTCATGACCATCGCGACCTGTGCCATGACGCGCATCAGTAGGTCACCTCCTGGCCGCGGCGGCGGATCACCGTGACCTCGTCACGCTGGTTGCCGGTCGGGCCGTAGTAGTTGAAGGCGTAGGTGAACTGCGCGTACCCGCCGATGAGGTGGTTGGGTTTGAGCAGCAGCCGGGTGAGGGAGTTGTGCACGCCGCCGCGCCGCCCGGATTTCTCGGTGAGCGGCACGTTCACGTTGCGGTCTTTCGCGTGGTACATGTACACGGTCCCGGCCGGCATGCGGTGCGAGACGACCGCCCGGGCCACCACCACGCCGTTGCGGTTGTAGGCCTCGATCCAGTCGTTGTCGGCGACGCCGATCTTGGCGGCGTCCTCGACGCTCATCCAGATGTCGGGGCCGCCGCGCGACAGGGCCAGCATGTAGGCGTTGTCCTGGTATTCGGAGTGGATCGACCACTTCGAATGCGGGGTCAGGTAGCGCACGGTGACCTCGGCCGCTCCGTCGCCGTCGCCCTGCTCGCCGTAGTGGCGGCTCATGTTGAGCGGTGGCCGGTAGGCGGGCAGCTGCTCGCCCAGCTCGATGATCCAGTCGTGGTCGAGGAAGAACTGCTGGCGCCCGGTCAGGGTGTGCCAGGGCTTGTCCCGCTCGACGTTGATGACGAAGGCGGAGTAGCGGCGCCCGCCGGTCTCCGATCCGGACCATTCTGGCGAGGTGATCATCGGTTGCGGCCGCGCTTGCGTGTCGGCGAACGTGATGCGCTTGCCCTCGTGCTCGGCAGCCAGGTCGGCCAGCTTCGTGCCGGTGCGCCGCTCCAGGCTCTCGAACCCCTGGGTGGCCAGGCGGCCGTTGGTGGTGCCCGACAACGCGAGGATGGCCTCGCACATCCGGTCGGCCGTGTCCAGCGAGACGCGTCCTTCGCCGGTGGTGCCGTTCTTGCCGGCCAGATAGTCGAGCTCCGGGCCGACCCGGTAGGTCACGGCTTTGGTCGTCAGCCCCAACTCGGCGAAGAGCGGCCCGATGGAGCGCATGCGCTCGCCGACGGCGGCGTAGTCGCGCTCGATCGTGATGATCTTCGGCATGGTCTTGCCGGGGATCGGCTCACATTCGCCGTGTTTCCAGTCGCGTACCCGGCCGCCCGGCTGGGCCAGCTCGTCGGGGGTGTCGTGGGTGAGCGGGACGGCCAGCACGTCGGTGCGTTTGCCCAGGTGATCGGCGGCCAGCTCGGAGAAGCGGTCGGCGAGGCTGAGGAAGGCGTCGTAGTCGCTGCGGGTCTGCCAGGGCGGGGCGATGGCCGGGTTGAAGGCGTGCACGAACGGGTGCATGTCGGTGCTCGACAGGTCGTGCTTCTCATACCAAGTGGCGGCCGGGAGCACGACGTCGGAGAACAGCGCTGTAGAGGTCATGCGGAAGTCGATCGCGGTGAGCAGGTCGAGCTTGCCTTCGGCGGCCTCGTCGCGCCAGGTCACCTCGGCCGGGTGCAGCCCTTCCTGGTTACGGGTTTCGGCGTCGGTGCCGAGCAGGTGGCGCAGGAAGTACTCATTGCCCTTGCCGGAGGAGCCGAGCAGGTTGGCCCGCCACACGGTCAGCACGCGCGGGAAGTTGGCCGGGTCGCCCGGGTCCTCGGCAGCGAAGCGGAGATTTCCGGACTTCAGCTCGTTCACGACGTGCTCGGCCACCGGGACGCCCTTCGCGGCGGCCTCGTCGGCGAGGGTGAGCGGGTTGCGGTTGAACGTCGGGTGCGAGGGCAGCCAGCCGAGCCTTGCGGCCTGGGCGTTGCAGTCGGCGAACGACTTGCCGTCGAAGGCGCCGGAGCCGAGCGGGCCGGCGAGTTCACCCGCCCCGAACTGCTCGTAACGCCACTGGTCGGTGGCCAGGTACCAGAACGCGGTGCCGGCCATGTGCCTCGTGGGCCGCTGCCAGTCGAAGGCGAAGGCCAGGTGCTGGAAGCCGGTGATCGGGCGGACCTTCTCCTGGCCGACGTAGTGCGCCCAGCCGCCGCCGTTGACGCCCTGGCAGCCGGTCAGCAGCACCAGCGTCAGGAAAGAGCGGTAGATCTGGTCGGAGTGGAACCAGTGGTTGGTGCCCGCGCCCATCGCGATCATCGACTTGCCCTGGGTGCGCTCGGCGTTGCGGGCGAACTCGCGGGCGATCCTGGCGATCGTGGCGGCGGGCACCGAGGTGATCTCCTCGGCCCACGCGGGCGTGTACGGCTGGCTCGCGTCCAGGTACGACTCCGGCCACTCCCCCGGCAGGTCGCGGGCCACGCCGTACTGGGCCATGAGCAGGTCGAAGACTGTGGTGACGAGCTTGCCGGCCACCTCGGTGACCGGCACGCCGCGGCGCATGACGGAGCCGCCCTCGGTGGCGCCCTCGTCGAAACGCGGCAGGTCCACGGCGACCGCGCGCCCGGACCGGTCGAACAGGGTCAGCGCGGGGCCCGCGCCGTGCAGGTCGAGATTCCAGCGGCCCTCGCCCTCCTGGCCCCAGCGGAAGCCCAGCGAACCGTTCGGCACCTTCGCCTCACCCGTCTGCTCGTCCAGGAAGACGGTCTTGAACTCGGCGTTCTCGCTCTGCTCCCCCAGGTCGGCGGCGGTCAGGAAGCGGCGCGGCACGTACGCGTCGCCGCGCGGCTCCAGCGTCACCAGGAACGGCAGGTCAGTGTATTTCCGGACGTAGTCGGTGAAGTACGGGACCTGGCGGTCGCGAAAGAACTCGGTCAGCGTCACGTGGCCCATCGCCATGGCCAGCGCGCCGTCCGTACCCGGGTGCGGCGCCAGCCAGTCGTCGGCGAACTTGACGTTGTCGGCGTAGTCGGGACTGACCGCCACCACCTTGGTGCCCTGGTAGCGGGCCTCGGTCATGAAGTGGGCGTCCGGGGTGCGAGTGACCGGGATGTTGGACCCCCACATGATCAGGTAACGGGAGTTCCACCAATCGGCGGCCTCGGGCACATCCGTCTGGTCACCCCACACCTGCGGCGAGGCGATCGGCAGGTCGGCGTACCAGTCGTAAAACGACAGCAGCGTGCCGCCGATCATCGACAGGAACCGCGTCCCGGCCGCGAACGACGCCATCGACATCGCCGGGATCGGCGAGAAGCCCACCACGCGGTCCGGGCCGTACTGCTTGACCGTGTGCACGTGCGCGGCGGCCATCAACTCGACAACCTCGTCCCAGCTGGAGCGCACGAACCCGCCCTTGCCCCGCGCCCGCTTGTAGGCGCGAGCCCGCTCCGGGTCGCCGGTCAGCTCCGCCCACGCCAGCACCGGATCACCCAGCCTGGCCTTTGCCTCGCGCCACATCTCCAGCAGCACGCCCCGCACGTACGGGTAACGCACTCGCGACGGCGAATAGGTGTACCAGGAGAACGACGCGCCACGCGGACAGCCGCGCGGCTCGTACTCCGGCGACTCCGGCCCCACCGACGGGTAGTCGGTCGCCTGGTGCTCCCAGGTGATCAGCCCGTCCTTGACGAAGACCTGCCACGAGCACGAGCCCGTGCAGTTCACGCCGTGCGTCGAGCGAACCACCTTGTCGTGCGCCCACCGGTCCCGGTAGAAGCGATCCCAGCCGCTGGGGTCTATCTGGTGCAGGGTACGGCCGTCCGCCGATACCTCGGACTTGGTGAAGAACGCACGGGCGGCGAGCAACGGCCCCATGCCAGGGGTGGAGTCGATATCAGTCACAGGTCTTCCTCGCCACGGCGGCAACAGCGGACATGGCTCCAGATTCGCGCTCGCCGCCCATCCACGGCAGGGACCAAAGTCCCTTGCCGCTGGCCCGATGGACCATCATCCGACCCTCAGTCACAGGTCCGGGCCGAACACTTCATGGTGGATGTCGCGGGGGCACCATCCCGGCCCGCAGCAGCCGACCGCGCATGTCGCGCGTGAACGGCACCGGACCGCACAGGTGGACGACCGCGCTCCGGTCGGAACTTTCGACCCTGACCGCCGACCCAGGCCAGATAGCGTCGAGGCATGAGCCGTGCGCCACAAGGCACACGCCCCGCTGCAGGCTGATCGGCGGAGGAAATGGGACTTTCGTCCCTACGTCTTGGCCTCGTCGAGCGGTGACTCTAGAAGCATGAAACTCGATTCGTCTGGACTGCAGGTGCTCTCACCTGAGGAGTGCCTGCGCCTGCTGGCTTCCGCGCCAATCGGGCGGATCGTCTTCACTGATCGCGCCCTGCCGGCGGTGCAACCCGTCAACTTCTACCTGGACGGCGAGACCATCGTCATCCGTACCACCATTGGCTCCAAACTAGCCGCTGCCACCCGGCGCGCGGTGGTGGCGTTCGAGGTCGACGAGTTGGATCCGGAGATGCGTACGGGCTGGTCGGTGACCGTTGTCGGACACGCGCGTGCCGTGGAGGCTCCCCAAGAGATCGCGCGGCTGGCCACGTTGCCGTTGGAACCGTGGGCGCCAGGGAGCAGGGATCACTACATCCTGGTGGAGGCCGAGCAGGTGTCCGGCCGCCGGATCACACGGGCACGCTCCAACGGAACAGCGTCCCCCCTTCGTCCGCAGACGTGACGTCGAAGGAGCCGCCCAAACCTGCGGCCCATTCCTCCGGCCCGCGCAGGCCGCTGCGCCTGTCGGCGAGCGGCACGCCGACTCCGTTGTACTGAACGGCCAGGACGAACCGGTCGCCCGCCACTTCCACCGAGACGTCCGCCTGGTGGCCTTGGCGTGCCGGACCACGTTGGACAGTGCCTCGCGGAGTGGCATGAAACCAAGGTGGCCGCGTGAGGACTCCACCATGTTCACGATCTGCCCGCGCAGGCTGGGGCCGGTCGCCTCGCGGGCTCCTTGCAGGGCGAAGATCGTCGAGCGGATCTGACGGATGGTTTCATCCAGCTCGTCGATGGCGTTCTGCAGCCGGTTCGAGGCCTCTGGGCTGTTCCACCAACCGGACCGTGCTCATCAGCATCATCGCGGTGGCGAAGAGCCGCTGGATGACCACGCCGTGCAGGTCCTTGGCGATGCGGTCGCGGTCTTCCAGGCGACTGAGGCGCTCGGCGTCTCGGCGTGCCTCGGCCAGTTCCAGCGCGATCGTCGCCTGGCACGCGAACGCCTGGAGCATGTGCAGGTCGGCCGAGCTGAACGTGTCCGTTTGGCCAGCGAGAGCACACCACGCGCGGGTGCCACGCCCAGCGGAACCATCAGGCCGGGACCGTAGCCCATCCGGCGAAGCGGTGTGTCGGGATGGGAGGCGTCCTGGAGGTCCCGCTCGATCACCGGCTCGCCCCGGGCGAATGTCGTGCTTGGCAGGCTGTCCGACAGCGCGACGCTCGTGCCCAACAGGTCTTCCGCGCCCACTCGCTCAGCGATCTCGACGATCAGCGAGTCGCCTGTTTGCTTCGGCAGCAGTCTGAACCACGTCTGCGTCGCTCATCTGCCGAGCGCGGGCGGCCACCATGGTGAGGACCTCCCGCGAATCGGCGCTGGACGATCATGGAACGTCACGGCAACGCTCGGCGTTCATTGTGATCGTCGTGGCTGATCGCATATGCCACCGCGGTGTGGAGATCGAGTTCGGCTCCGCGGCGGAAGGCGGCGGCGAACGCCTGTTGTCCGAGCCCTTGACGGGCGCCGCGCTCGCAGTCCTGGTGGGAGTGGGTGTGGTAGGGCAGCAGGGTGGGGGCGAAGCCGATCTCTTGCCACA
Organism: Nonomuraea sp. NPDC049480; assembly: GCF_044465905.1. Taxonomy (NCBI): domain Bacteria; kingdom Bacillati; phylum Actinomycetota; class Actinomycetes; order Streptosporangiales; family Streptosporangiaceae; genus Nonomuraea; species Nonomuraea sp. NPDC049480. The sequence goes on along the minus strand of NZ_JBITMD010000019.1, from coordinate 229,193 downwards.
GTGCCTCGGCGGCGCCCAGCAGACGGGCGGCGCGCTCGTGGGCATGGCGGGCTTCGGCGGTCCACGCCAGCGCCTCCAGCGCCTTGGCCAGCCCCCAGTGGTCGTTGACGGCCATCCAAGGCGCGGTGGCCTCCTGGATCAGTCTCTCGGCCTGGCGGGAGTCGCCGTGTTTCCAGGCCGCGACGCCGATGAGGAACAGCGCGTACGCGCGGAACAACGGCGCGCCGTGCACATCGCACAACGCCAGCAGCTCACGGCCGAGCGCCGCGGCGGCGTCGGGATCGCCGGCGGCGCAGAACGTCGCGGCCAGATAGAGGTTGAGGCCGACGGCGTCAACGTCGCCGGCCTCCCGTTGGCGTGCGCGCGTCGCCTCCATCAGGGCCAGGCCATGCCCGGTGTTGCCGGCCGTCAGCTCGGCGATGCCGGCCGTCATGGCGGCGTATGTCCGGCCCGTCTCATCTGCCAGCTCCTCGGCCAGGGCGTGGCATTGGCCAAGCCGGGCCGTGGCCGCAGCGGGATCTCGCTGGTAGATCGCCAGCAGGGCGTCAACCCACAGTGCGGTGATACGCGTCCGGGTCCGCGCCGGCGCGAGGTCGAGGCCATGATCCAGCCGATGTCTGCCCTCGGTCAAAGCCCCGGCCAGCAGCCAGAAGGCTCCAAGCCGGGCGGCCATGTCCAGGCCGCCTTCGGCCGAGGCCGGACTGCTGTAGCAGAACTCCAGAGCGGTCCGCACGTTGGGCAACTCGGCCTGCAGGATGCGGAAGGACTCGAGCTGGTCGGGGCCGAGCCGGTCGATCGACTGCCGTTCGGCCAGGGACCGGTAGTGAGCGCAGTACCGCTTGCGCAGCAGCACCTCATCGGGGGAGGTCAGGCGTTGACGCCCGTAGGCGCGCAGGGTGTCCAGCAACCGGTAGCGCATGCCTGTCGCCGACGGCCGGGCCGACAGGATGGAGTGGTCCACCAAGGCGGCGATCACGTCGACGATATCCTCGGCGGCGATGCCGGCACCGGAGCACACTTCCTCGGCTGTTTCCAGATCGGCGCCACCCGGAAAGAGTGAAAGGCGCCCCCATAGCCGCCGTTCGGCGGGTGAGCACAGCCGGTAGCTCCAGTCGATGATGGCACGCAGGCTGTCGTGGAATGCGGCGGATGGTGATGAGTTATGGCCGGCCAGGGCGGTGCCGTCGTCCTCCAGCTCCCGCTCGAGCTGCTCCAGGGGGCAAGCACGCAGGCGCGCCGCGGCCAGTTCGATGGCCAGCGGGATGCCGTCCAGCCGCCGGCAGATGCGGGCGAGCACCGGAATCGTGGCGGCATCGATCTTCAAGCCGGCCTCGGCGGCTGCAGCCCGCTCGATCAGCAGCCGCACCGCATCACTGCGGGCGATCTCGCGTACCGGCGCGTGCGGGTCGGCGTACGGCAGCGGTCCGATCGCCAGCACCTGCTCGCCGAGCACGCCCAAGCGGTGCCGGCTGGTCGTCATGACGCGCACGAGGGGCACGGTGCCCAGCAGCCACTGCGTCAACTCCGCGCACGCCTGCACCAGATGTTCGCAGCCGTCCAGCACGAGCAGCATCCGCTTGCCGGCCAGGTGCTCTGCCAGCTGCCGTCGTACCGGCCGGTCGAGGTCCCGCACTCCCAGCGCGGCGGCCACCGCCGGGGCGAGCAGATCGTCACGCGTGAGCGGGTGCACTTCCACGACCGCCACTCCGTCGCGAAAGCGCGACCGCAACGCGTGGGCGGCATGCAACGCCAGCCGGGTCTTGCCGACCCCTCCCGGACCGGTCAGCGTCAGCAGTCGCGTTCTCGGCAGCAATCGCCGCACATCGGACATCTCACGATGACGCCCGACGAAACTCGCGCTTCCGGCCGGTCTTCCCACCCGGCCAGTTTGACCAGGCATCTCCCTGCCAGCCTACAACGCGCCTTCCACCTGGGCATTCACCACGACATCAGTCCGGTGACAGGGTGGCGGCACGGTCACCTCACATCGGGCGATGCATAGATCGCCACGACCCGAACGAGAGCCAGACGGATCAGCCAGATAGCTGACCCGAGGAGCCTTTGATCTGCTATTCCTGGCTCTCCTGGCCTGAGAGCATGGGCGTCTGGGAACGCCGTGTGAGCGAGGTCCAAACGCCCGCGCCGTTCACGAGCCGGCTCCCCCTCCAGCAGCCAGCTTGTTACCTCATGCATATCAGCCTTAAATTTCGGACAAGTAGCAAATCAGCTACGTAGTGTGACAGCGTTGTCTGGGCCACCTCTCGACGATCCATCGGCGCGGCATCCTACTTGCCTAACGTGGCTGAACGACCTTAAAGCGGCTGACCAGCTAGAACACTTGACAACCCATGGTAACCATGCTTCCGTCATGCTGATCAGTCTCGCACCAGGACTGCACCGGAACAGCGCGACACCCATCCCCGGGGTGCATCCTCTTAGTCGACGAGATCGGACAGAGGACGGCGGACCGCGCCTTTGGCATCGAAGGTGATTCCGAGCCGCATGATCATCTGCGGGTACTCGCCGGAGCAGAGCTCTTGGCGCAGGAACTCGCGCAGATGGGGCATTTCCAGCGCCTGGGTGTGGAAGGCAGCGCTCACCCCGTGGGCGCACGCGTGCAGCAGGGCTTGTTGCAGGGCCTGTCCGGCGGCGATCCATTCCTCGCGGGTGTCGCCGGTGGTGGTGAGCAGGGCCACGACACCGGCGGAGGTCGAAGCGTCCTGGTCCGCCGTCGTGCCCCAGTCGTGCCGCCAGGCGTAGTCGCGTTGCGCGAACGGCGGATCGGTCTCAGCAGGTTCGACGGGGTAGGCGTCGGCGGGCACGCCGTCCTTGCGGGCACTGCCCGGCGGGCGCGCCCAGCGGATGACCTCGAGGCTGAGCACTCGGTCCTGAGCCTGCACGTACTGGGCCGCCTCGGTGAGCGCGGCGACGATCCGCACGGCTTCCGGTGCGCGCACCGGCGTCAGTCGGGCTCCCTCGGCGGCCGCCTGCTGGACCAACGCCTCCACCAGCCGATCCGGGACTGGCAGATTCGTGAACCCCGCCCGATGAGTACGCCGCCGCTCTATTTCGGCGTTCAACAGCTGGGTGTGCTCGTCAGGCACCGCCTTGTCGCCCAGCCGTATGGTGGCCAGCAAGGCGGGTCGATCCGGGTCTGGCAGCACCCGCACGACGGGCTCATATCCCTGACAGCGCATCGCCGTGCGGAGGTTGAACAGCGCGGCTCCGCAACTGATCAGCAGCTGCCTGCCGGCTGGGTCGCTGAAGCGCAGCTTCCTGTCCACGTCGGCGCGCACGCTGATCTCGTCACCGGAGACGGCAAACGACCAGGGCTGGCTGTTGTGCACGGATGGCGCCAAGGCGGCGGCCTCCAGGGCGGCGTGAATGACGAGCGCGTGCTCCTCGGCTGTACGGGTGTTCATGGCATCCACCTCCACGGATGAATCCAGCACACCACTGTCCATCATCGCAGGTCAGGGCCGAAGGTCCCACGTTCGGGGGACCAACGGATCCCATCAGCCGACTCCGGTGAGGCGGCGGCGGAACACCCAGTAGGTCCACGCCTGGTAGGCCAGCACCACGGGGGTGAAGATGGCGGCGACCCAGGTCATCACTGTCAGGGTGTACGGAGTGGAGGCGGCGTTGATCACGGTGAGGCTGTTGGCCGGGTCGAGGGCCGGCAGTACGTTCGGCCACAGGCCGGTGAACAGCGCGGCGACGACCGCGATAATGGCCACCGCACTGGCGGCGAACGCCCACCCGTCCCGGCCCCGCAGGGTCGCGACCAGGGCGCCGGCCAGGCCCGCCGCGGCCAGCACCACCGCCGCCCACCAGACGGGCTTGCCGCCGTCAGCAGCGATCAGGAACGCCATCACCACGAATATGGTCAGCGGCGCCAGCGTGCGAGCGATCCGGATGGCGCCTTGGCGGAGCTCGCCTGTGGTCCGCAGGGCCAGGAAGATCGCACCGTGCAGGGTGAACAGCAGCAGCGTGGCCGCGCCGCCGAGGAGCGCGAACGGGTTGAGCAGGGTGAGCAGGGTGCCGGTGAACTCGTGCTCGGCATCCAGCGGGACACCGCGCACCATGTTGGCGAAGGCGACTCCCCACAGGACGGCGGGGCCCAGGGATCCCCAAAAGAAGGCCCGGTCCCAGCCCTTGGTGCTGTCGCTCTTGTTGCGGTATTCCAGCGCCACCCCACGCACGATCAACGCCAGCAGGATCAGGAACAACGGCAGGTAGAAGCCGCTGAACAGGGTGGCGTACCACTCGGGGAACGCCGCGAAGGTCGCCCCGCCCGCCACCAGCAGCCACACCTCATTGCCGTCCCACACCGGACCGATCGTCTTGACGATGACGCGCCGCTCACCCTCGTCACCGCCGAGAAACGGCAGCAGGATGCCCACACCGAAATCAAAGCCCTCCAGCACGAAGTAGCCGGTCCACAACACGGCGATCAGCACGAACCAGACAGTGGTCAGTTCCATGACGGCGATGTCCTTTTAGTAGCTCAGGGCAGGGACGGGAGCTTCCGGCTCGGCCTGCTCATGCGGCCCGATCCGGATGAACTTGAGCAGCAGCCGGATCTCGATGACCGCCAGCACGGCGTAGACGAGGGTGAAGCCGACCAGCGTGATCGCCACCGAGGCAACGTCCACTCCGGGCGAGACCGCGGCGGCGGTACGCATCAGGCCGAAGACGGTCCACGGCTGGCGGCCTATCTCGGTGAAGATCCACCCCATGGTGTTGGCCAGGAACGGCAGCCCGATCCCGGCGATGGCCAGCCGATAGGCCCAGCGACCCGCCGGGAACCTGCCGCGTCGCATCAGCCAGAGCCCGGCCAACGCCAGCAGCGCCGACAGCGCCCCGAACCCGATCATCAACCGGAATGACCAGTACGCCAGGCCGACGACCGGCCGGTAGTCACCCGGGCCGTAGAGCTCCTGGTAACGGGCCTGAATGTCGTTGATGCCCTCGACCTTCCCGTCCAGGGTATTGGTGGACAACAGGCTCAGCCCGTACGGGATCTGCAGGTTGACGTGGTTGCGGCCGTTCTCGACGTCGCCCACCGCGAACAGCGAGAACCCCGCCGAAGTCTCGTCCTCCCACAGCGCCTCGGCGGCGGCCATCTTCATCGGCTGCTGCTCGGTCATGATCTGCGCCTGCCAGTGCCCGGAGAACGACACCCCGATCGCCGAAACGAGGCTGACGACCAGGGCCAGCCTGGCCGAGGTGCGGAAGACGGCCACATCCCGCTTCCGCAGCAGGAACCAGGCGCTGACGCCGAGCACGAACGCCGCCGCCGTCAGGAACGCCCCGAAGATCACATGAGGAAAGGTGGCGAGGGTGGTGGAGTTGCTGAGCACGGCCCAGATGTCGGTCAGCTCCGCCCGGCCATTGTTGATGCGGTAGCCAACTGGATGCTGCATCCACGAGTTCGCCGCCAGGATGAAATAGGCGGAGATGTTGGTCCCGATGGCCGCGAGCCAGATCGTCGCCAGATGCAGCCGCGGCGGCAGCTTGTCCCAACCGAAGACCCACAGCCCGAGGAACGTGGACTCCAGGAAGAACGCCATCAGCCCTTCCATCGCCAGCGGTGCCCCGAACACATCACCGACGAAGCGCGAGTAGTCACTCCAGTTCATCCCGAACTGGAACTCCTGCACGATCCCGGTCACCACGCCCATCGCGAAGTTGATCAGGAACAGCCGACCCCAGAACCGAGTCAGCCGCAGATACTCCGGCTTCTTCGTCCGGTACCAGGCCGTCTGCAGCCCGGCCACGATGATCGACAGCCCGATCGTGAGCGGCACGAACAGAAAGTGGTAGACGGTCGTGATGCCGAACTGCCAGCGTGAAAGGTCCAAGACATCCATAACCGCCAGCGTCGAGCACGGCGAAGCGGCCTCGTAGAGCCGAGCGACCCTGCGATGAAGGGACCTTTGGCACCTGCCCCGGAGCCGTCCGGCCCTGCCGCCCCGCCTGCCGGGTGCGGAAGCGTCGGCGGTGGGAGGTGCGTCATGTCTACTGCACTCGCCACCGAGCTCGGCGTCCGGAGGCTGCTCGTCGCGGCCGGCCAGGCACCCTCAGTGCACAACACCCAGCCGTGGCGCTTCCACGTGGTCCGGCGCGAGTTCATCGAGCTCCTGGCCGATCCTGACCGGCGGCTCCGCGTCTGCGACCCGCGCGGCCGGTCCCAGACCGTCAGTTGTGGTGCGGCCTTGTTCAACCTGCGCGTGGCCGTCCGGGCCGCCGGGCAGCGGCCGCAGGTCTGGCTGCTGCCCAACCCCGACGCGGAGCCCGACCTGCTGGCGGCCCTCCGCATGACACAGGGGGCACCCGCCTCCGCCGAGCAACGCGAACTCTATGACCTCATCCCGATACGGCGCACCAACCGCCAGCCCTTCACCGACAAACCCATACCTTCGTCGGCACTGGCCGAGATGCGCATCGCGGCCTCCCGAGAGGGGGCCGGCCTGGTCTTCCTCGACCGGCACAGCGTGACCGAGACGCTGGAGTATGCCGCGATGGCCGAGGACGAGCTGGCTCACGACCACGACTACCGGGCTGAGGCGGCCGCGTGGACGATGCCGGGCGCACGATTCGACGGCGTGCCGGATTACGTGCTGGGGCCGCGCCCCGCCCGGGAGCCCGGTCCGGTACGGGACTTTGGGCGGAATCAGGTGACGGCGCGCTTCGAGGAACGCCCTCGACTGGCGGTGCTCACCACACCGGGCGACCGGCCCCTCGACTGGCTGCGCGCCGGGCAAGCCCTGCAGCGAGTTCTGCTGATCGCGACCAGACACGGCTTGTCGGCGTCGTTCCTGAACCAGCCGCTGGACCTGCGCGACATGCGCCACCGCCAGGACCCGCACCACCGGCGCGGCCATGCGCAAATGATCATTCGGCTCGGCTATGGCCCGTATGTGGCCCGCAGCCCACGCCGCCCCGCCACCGAGCTGCAGACGCCGCAAGCCTGACGGCTACGCCCGAGCCGCGGGGATGGCTTCGCAGCGGGAGGGCAGGCGCGAGTCCACGACCCTGTTGCCCCGCCATCTGATGAAGGCCCAAAGTCCCTTCCGTTCGACCCTGCCCGGGAAATCGCCCCTGCGTGAGAGTGGCACCAGGGAGGTGGCGACATGTTCCAGAGAGAATCCGGCCCCCGGATCGCGGTCATCGAGCGCGCCACACCGGCCGATCTGACCGTGCGGGCCATCAGCGCTCGGGGGCAGGTGCCGCAGCACATGGGCGCCGTACTCCTCTTGGACGGGTGCGGCTTCGACGTGGATGCCGCCGAGCGCCTGCTGGTCGAGCGGGCACGGAGTATCCCCCGGCTGCGCCAGCGGCTGAGACCCGTCCCGCCCGGATGCGGCCGTCCGGTATGGCTGGACGACCCGGGCTTCGATGGCCGCCGCCACGTGCGGCACATGACCTGTCCCCCACCCGGCGACGAGCAGGCACTACTGGATCTAGCCGCCGCCGTCGTGACCCGGCCCCTGCCGCCGTCCAGGCCCTTGTGGTCGGCCGTCTTCGTCACCGACCTGGCCGGAGGCGACGCGGCCTTGATCCTGGCCGTCGACCACGTGCTGACCGACGGCCTGGGGGGCCTCGCCGTACTTTCGGAGCTGCTCGACGACTGCCCGACATCAGCAGCCGATATCCTCGCACGGCCCGCGTCCACCCTCGCCGACCTGGCCGTCGACGCCTTCCGCGAGCGGCTGCGCTCGGTGTCCCGACTGCCGCAGTTTCTGCGCGACGCCGGCGTCGCGGCGCGTGACGGCAACGCGGCCCGCCTGGTCTCCGCGCGGCGCTGCTCCCTCACCCGGCGGACCGGGCCCAAGCGCAGGGTGAACGTGCTCCGTGCTGACCTGGCAGGGCTGAAAGCGGCCGCCCACCTGCATGGCGGCACCCTCAACGACGCCGTCCTGACCGCCGTCACTGGCGCCCTGCGCGAATTGCTGAAGGCACGTGGCGAAACAGTCGACGAGCTCGCCGTGATGATGCCCGTCGCCCTCCGGCGCACCACCGACACCGGACACTTGGGCAACCAGATCAACCCCATGATCGTCACCCTCCCGGCCGACGGTGATTCTGGGCAGCGGCTGACCAGGATCACCGTCGCCGTCAGAAAGGCCAAGAAGGCGGCGACGCATCCATCGCTGATCGCACTGCTGGGCCCGGTCTTCCTCCTGGCAACGAGGCTCGGGCTGCACCGCTGGTGGATGGCGCATCAGCGGTTCATGCACACCCTGGTGACCAACGTCCGCGGACCCGAGCAGGCCATGTCGCTCGGCGGATCTCTGATCGGCGAGATCATCCCGATGCCCGTCTCGGAGAACGGCAACATGCCCGTCACCTTCGCGGTCCTGTCCTACGCCGGATCGGTCTCGATCAGCGTCATCGCCGATCCCGACGCCCTCCCCGACCTGCCGGACCTCACCGCCGCCCTTCGGAGGCAGCTGGCCGCGCTCCATGAGCAGGGCCCCTTGGCCCCAAGGTAGGAATCGTCCAGTGCTTGCCGCATCCGTTTGTCGGAGAGCCTCGGTGGCGAGATTCACGCCGATAGAAGCTGCGCTGCCACGCCACAATGGGAGATCAGGCATGGCTGAGGGATTCGACGTGCTGCTACGCGATGCCGGCATCGCCCACGTGCAGCCGCTGTGCCCCAGCGACCGCGACACCCTGCCCCGGTCTCGCGAGTCCAGAGGTTAAAGTCCGACTGGTCCGGCGGCCCAGTCTTGGCGTAGTCGCGCGCCACGTTCAGGAACGCTGGACCGGGGCCACGATCATCGCCAGATTCACCGGGTCAGGCACCGCTCGGGCATCTGACCAGAGGCTAGCCCAGCCGGCTCGGCGCCGTTCTTGGTGCGCCCGTCTGCCTGACGACGTTGCCCTGCCGGGCCCGTCATCAGGCAGAGATCGATTCATACACCACGTCCGTGGACGTGACCCTGGGGTGCCGCCAGCTGTGAGACCCTCAGGTTCAGGACCGATCCCAGATTATGGGGATGTCGAACCGGTCGTACCGTTCCCAGACGAGGTTCTCGCGGACGCCAACGACACCGCCGAGCCCCTTGGCCATGCGCACGGCTGCCGCCGCCTCGGCGCGGGTGGAGGTATATCCGGACAGGGTCACGATGCCGTTCTGCACCTGGACGGCGATCCCCGTCCGGTCGTTCCACCGGGCCTGCTCCGGGATGGCCTGCTCGACCCAGCGCTTCAGCTCGGCGTCGTCGCGCACGTACGCCTTGAGCAGGTCGCGCCTGCTGACGATGCCGATCAGCCGCCCGTCGCCGTCTGCGACGACCAGGCGCTTGACGCCGTACTCGTCCATGAGCTGGGCGGCCGTCACGGTGGACACCTCCGGCCCGACCGTCACCGCCGGCGCGGACATCACCTCGCCCACAGTGGCGCCCGCGGCCTTCTCCGCTGCTTTCTTGCCGCGTCCGGTCAGCCATCGGCGCAACCGGGCCTGCATCCGTGGCCGGTAGCCCTCCCCGTAGTACTGCTCGCGGAACTCCTCCTTGCGCAGCAGATCGGCCTCGGACACCACGCCGGTGACCCGCCCGCCGGCGTCCAGCACGGGCACGGCGCTGACCCCGCGCCGCACGAGCAGTTCGGCGACGTCCTTGAACGGCGTGCTCGCCTCGACCGAGGCGACATGTGTGGTCATGACGTCCCTCACGATGATCCGCACCATGGGATCCTCCTTCGTCTCTCCCTGCCATGACACCGCCTCACCCGACTCGGCCCGTAGGGACGGAAGTCCCGCTGGCCGCGGCTTTGGTCAGGGCACTTCCGAGCTGAGCGGATCCCACGAGATGGGTGACGGAGGGCCAGTCCATTCGGGACCTTCGGCCCTGATTGGAGCGCCGCCCCGTTAGCGAAAGTGGGGTAAGACCTAAGGAGAGAAGGCCATGCGCGCTGCCGTCGTCACCGGTTTCGACAAGCCTGTCGAGCTTCAGGAAGTGCCCATCCCCGAACCGGACGCTCATCAGGTCCTCGTCCGCATCGAGGCCAGTGGCCTGTGCCACACCGACATCCATGCAGCCCACGGCGACTGGCCAGTCAAGCCGGGTCTGCCGTTCATCCCGGGCCACGAGGGCGTCGGCATCATCGAGAAGATCGGCTCCGACGTGACCGGCCGGGCGGTCGGCGAGCGCGTAGCCATCCCCTGGCTCGGTTACGCCTGCGGCACCTGCGCGTACTGCGTCAGCGGCCGCGAGACCCTGTGCGAGTCCCAGCAGAACACCGGCTATGCGCTAAACGGCGGCCACGCCGAGTACGCCGTCGCCCACGCCGCCTACGTCGTCCCCGTCCCCGAGGGCATCTCCCCCGCCGAGGCGGCACCGCTGACCTGTGCGGGCGTGACCACCTACAAGGCCGTCAAGGTCTCTGGCCTGCGCCCGTCCGAGCGCGCAGCGATCTTCGGCATCGGCGGTCTCGGCCATCTGGCCCAGCAGTACGCGCAGATCTTCGGCGGGGAGACTATCGCGGTCGATGTCACCGAGGAGAAGCTGCGGCTGGCCAGGGAACTGGGCGCCGCGCACACGATCAACGCCGCAACCGCCGATCCGGTCGCCGAGATCAAGGCGCTCGGCGGGGCGGATGTGGCGATCGTGCTGGCCGCCAGCCCGCGCGTCCTGGAGCAGGCCCACGCCTCACTGCGCCGCGGTGGTCGCCTGGTGCTGGTCTCCCTGCCCAAGGACAACGCCATGAGCCTGCCGGTCTTCCAGACCGTGCTCGGCGGCATCACCGTGATCGGCTCCATCGTCGGCACCCGCACCGACCTGGCCGAGGTGTTCCAGTTGCACGCGCAGGGACGTACCAAGGTCATCTACGAAACCCGCAAGCTCGAGGAGATCAACCGATCCTTCCACGACGTCCTCGGCGGCACCGTCCCCGCCCGCCTCGTCTTCGAGATGTGACCACGTTCAACTACCGCGGATGCCGGGAGGCCCTGTACCGGCTGCACCAGCACATCGATCATGAAGAGCACGGCCTGGTTCCTGCCGCCGTCATCATGCTGCCGCTCGCCGCCTGGGACCGCATCACGCCTGACCAATTCCTGGCAGCGGCCTGGTAGCCCATCTCGAAGGCCGTTCGGCCCGAATGTGGGGGTCCAAAGTCCCGCCGAGGAGGTGACCTGCGGCCGTGATGGCGGATCGGTCCCAGGCTCTACCGTTTGGCCATGTCCGCTGAGTGCCCCAGCTCTGCCGCCCATCCGGCGCGCGACCGGTGGCGCCCATGACGGGCCTGCATCCGAGCGGGCGGCGAGTCGTCCTTGTGGAGCCCATCCCCCGGCTCGCCGCCCGCCGGGCTCCGCGACGGCCGCCCCACAGGCCGAGGCCGCGGGCTTCGGCATACCCATGACCGGCTTCCACGTCCGGCGCCTCTTCGATGAGCGCTGTCCCGCGGCCTGATCCGCGTACCCGCCAAGCAGGCCTGGCATCCGAAGACACGGACGGACATCACCTTCGTGCTCGAAGAGCTCCACGCAGCCATGCGTCGCGACCCAGCACTACACGGCCACCACAAGCTGAAGGCGGTCCTCTACCCGAGCGTATGGGCGGTGCGGATCCACCGTCTCGTCCACCGGCTCCATCGGCGCCGCGTGCCCTTCGATTCCCCAGCTGATCTCGCAGTTCGCTCGCGCTCTAAACGAGATCGAGATTTATCCAGGCGCTCGCGTCTGCCGACGACTCTTCATCGACCACGGGGCCGGCGTCGTCATCGGCGGGACCGCTGTCATCGGCGACGACGTCACCCTCTACTGTCGGTCACGCTGGGAGCCGCGGCTTCCGGTTCGACGTCAAGGGAGCACTCCGCCACCAGGCGCTCGGCGACCGGGTCACCGTCCACGTCGATGACCACGTCTCGATCGGCGTCCACGCCCTCGTACTGGCCGACGGGCACTCGGGCGCCCGCGTCCTGCCCCTGTCACTCCAACCGGAATCAGGAGACAATCCACGGGGAACTTACCCTGAGGCCAGGAGGAAGTACTGATCGCCCTTCCTCTGCGCGGTCCGCGGATATGTGCTCACTGTGGAGTCAGGTCGCAGGTAGGGCGGTGGCCAGCAGGACGACGCCGAGCGATCCAGTCAGAGCGGTCACCGCCATCGCGCGAGCGAGCCTGTGGCGGGCCACGCTGCTGGCCCACCCGTGCAGACCGGCAGCGGCCATGACGGCGCAGAACATCAGCAGCTTTGCGGCAAGGATCCGCCGTAACCGGGATCGGCGAGCGACGCCAAGGTGACGCCCTTGCGCCAGGCGAGGGCCACGCCGCTGCCAAGCTGGGCGGGCAGGAACACCGCCGCGGTGATGATCCCGAAGCGGCGGCCGACCGCGCCCAGCACTTCGGCTCGTCGCTGCTCGTCCAAGAGACGCCGGGCCAAGGGCAGCACCACCAGGGACACTGTGAGCTGCCCGCCAACCCACAGCGCCGCGGACAGCACATGCAGGAACCTGACCACCGACCACCACGTCATCGCGCGCTCACCTGGAAGAGACCATGCGCGCCGCGCTCGGCCTGGCGCATCGTGTGATCCACCACCGGGTACGTGCCCGGCTCGCGCGGGCTTGCGGACGCGCGCCGGGATAGGGAATGTCGCCACCGTCTGACACGCCCTCTGCTGCGTAACCGGGACGCGGGAAAGCGGACCCGAGATGCCATCGAACGGCGTCATCGGGCGCTGGAGTGTTCGGCGGTGTGGCAGGTCATCACCGAGCGGACCACCGTCACCGTAAGGGCCAGCGTGAGCGCGGCGGTGACGGCCAGCAGCGCCAGGCCGAGGCCGTACGAGCCGAACTGCCCGTAGATGAAGCCCATGACCAGCGGCGGCACGAACCCGCCGAGCCCGCCGGCAGCGCCGACCAGCCCCGTGACCGAACCGACCTTGTCAGGGGGCGCGACTTGGGCGACCAGGGCGAAGGTGGCGCCGCTGCCCGCACCGAGCGCCCCGGCCATGGTCAGGAACGCAATCGTGCCCACCGGCATCAGCCCCGGCGTGAGCGCCTGCAGCCCGGCCATGACGGCGATCACGACGAAGACGGCGGTCAAGACGGGCACAGGGCCGATCCGGTCGGACAGCCAGCCGCCGACCGGCCGCATCACGACGGCCAGGATCACGAACCCGGCCATACGGTTGGCGGCGTCGGCTTGCTCCAGGCCATAGCCGGTCTGCAGGTAGGCGGGCAGGTAGACGGAGAAGGCGACGTACCCGCCGAATGCGACGGCATACAGGACGCAGGCCTGCCAGGTGATCGACAGCTTCAGCGTGGCGGCCATGCGCGCCATCAAGGGCTGGGTGGCGACGGTCCGACCGGGGGCGTCACGCAGGACCAGCCAGGCCACAACGGCGTAGGCGGCCAAGGCGACGGCTGTGATGAGGAACGGGGTGGCGGCGCCGCCGGTCCTGACGAGGTTGACGGTGGTAAGGGCGCTTATCGCGGTGCCGCCCATACCGGCGCCGAAGATGCCGACCGCTAGCCCGCGCCGGTGCGGCGGGAACCAGGCGTTCACGAACGGCACCCCGACGGCGAAGGCGGTACCGCCGATGCCCAAGAAGAAGCCGCCGGCCAGCAGCACGGACAGTGAGGTCTGCCCGGCCACGCCGATGAACAGTACGGGCACGATGGTGGCGGCGGAGATGAGGGGGAACATCACGCGTCCGCCGAAGCGGTCGGTGAGCGCGCCGATCGGGATGCGGCCCAGCGAGCCCACGATCACCGGCACGGCGACCAGCAACGCCTGTTGCGCCGCCGACAGGCCGAGCAGCTCCTTGAAACGCGGGCCCAGAGGGCTGAGCAGCGCCCAGGCCCAGAAGTTCACCGCGAAACCCAGCGTCGCCAGGCCGAGCATCAACGCGGCCATGCGGCCACTGGCCGGTGCATTCGTCATGTCATCCTCACATGCATGGCAGGGGATCACGAAAGATGTCCTTGTCCCATCCCAGCTCAGAGGTCATGTCACGGGCTATGGACCAAGGTCCCGACCTTCAGGGACTTACGGGATACGGATGTGCCGGGCCCCCGCATGGGGACGCCTGCCGGCTGGGTGGCGTCCGACTGTTTCGTCATACGTGGGCCACTGCAGGATGTGGGGCGACGACGTCGGCGGCTGAATGGTCGTCGGGAAGGTCGTTCGAGAAAGGCGATGTCCTGGCCGAGCGTGAGCAGCGACGGCTCGTCATGGCCGTCGGCGCGATGCTGGCCGAGCCCGATCGCGGCCAGCAGGCGGTTGCACAGACAACGCTGCCCGTCCGCCTCCTCCACCGGCCGACCCTTGCGGGCGCGGCACGTGCGGGACCGGCGGCCCGTACCCGAGCCTGGCCAGCATCTGCACGTGCCGAACGGCCCCTCCCGATCACCGCGGTGCTGTGCCGGGCGCAGGTCCAGCGGCTAGCTGAACATCGACGCCGCCACGCCGTGCGCGGTCGCGGTGAGCAGCACCCGGTGCAGCGCCTGCCCGGCTGCCAGCCAGGCGCGCGGGCCGTGACCCATGGTGAACGGGGCCGTGAGCTGCGGGCGGGCGACGTCCGAGCTGCACCGTCCCTGCCCGCCGCCGTGTGCCGCCCGTCGCCCTGGGACCCACAGAGAGCGCCTGCGCCGGGCGATCAAACGAGGTCGCACGGCCGGGCACACCCATATGGAGAACCGACTTGTAGGAGCATGGTCGTGACGAGGCGGCCGAGATGCTGAGCGATCCGCGCTCCGGCCATGAACATCCTCGCGGCAGAGGTGTCATCTGTGCCCGTTTGCGAACCTGGCACATCCAGTACGGAACGGCGTCTTTGTTGTCTCCTTGAGGGCTTGACGCAACGAAGCGCTGTTCTTGCGATGGCATCAACAAGCCGAGCTGGGGGCATTCACAGAGGTCAGCAGTTCTTCCCTAGATAACGCATTTTCTGTCCGGTATGGCGTGTTTGTTGATTTTCGTCCCCGTTTGTCTCGCGTCAGGTCCTGCCTCATTGTCCCGCCTCAGATGCCCTGCTCGCGTTCCGTGTTTGTCTCGCCTGACTTGAGGACAACCAGCCACCGCTTGAGGCGCTATCTGCGGCGACGTGCCGTCATGACGGCCAGCGCCGCGAAGATCAGCAGGAAGGCGCCACCCAGGAGGAAAAGGGCGAAACCGACCAGGAGGTTCCAGTTCCCCAGCTCGCTGAGCACCGGGAGGGTCGGGTCCATGTAGAACATGACGATCCACAGGATGCCGATGATCCATGAGGCCGCCATCGCGGCGATCGGCCACCGCGGTGCCCGCGGCGCGACATCGGGAGGTCCTTGACGAGGCTGGGAATGCGCCACCGGTATCTCCTCGGATTGAGGCTCAAATGATGGTACATCGGATCAGCCGGGTGACCGTGATCATGGTTGTCTCAATCAATCCTGTCGGGTGTGGGTGTTGTCTCATCAGATCTGCTCCGTCCAGTGCGGTTCCAGCGGGAGCGGATCCGCGGCTCCCCTGTCTTCGCTGTGGGATATGCCCTTTGAGCAGGTAAATCTGTCCGCTCGTTTCCGTCCTTCAAGGGGTAAAGAACGTCACGGGCTTATGGTGGTCAGCGTGGACCGGGATTCATGTGGGCTTTGAGTCCGGGGTAGAACGCGATGTGGCGATGATGTTGGACTTTCGATCCGATGTGCTCGTTTCTCCTCCCAGCCGTTTGGGCTGCACTGGCCTGGTGAGAAGCGTGAACGGCGGCATGCTCCCGACTATTTTGCTCGTCTGAGCGATGGCTCTGGGCTGGTTATCGACGTTTGTTCTGATAATCGAATCGGTGCGGAGGACGCGGAGGCGTTCGAGCTGACTGCACGGGCATGCACGGAAGTCGGCTGGTGGTATCAGCGGACCGGTGGCCCCTCCCCCATCTTGAGGGCGAATGTCTGCTGTTCGATTCCGGCAGCATTGCGGATCAGTCCCCTGCCCGTTCTCCCCTGCCCGTTCTCCCCTGCCTGGCCTCCCACGGGCAGTCAGGCCCTTGTGCAACAGTCAGGTCTGGCCGCTGGTGCCCGCCGATCCGGGTCCGGCGCCACGGCGCGGATTAGGGCTGAAGCCGAAGATGCTGTTGCCGCCCTGGCACAGCCGCCGACGTTTCCTCCTTCGTTCAAGATCAGTGTCCAGGACTGCGGCTTGGGGGTGGTCATCGGGTCGCGCCGGTGGGTCTCGATCCTGGCCCGTCTGCCGAGGAACGCTAGCGCCGGACTCCCCCGCCAAGTCCTGTACTGGGCTATCACCGTGGTCCGGACGGCACGCTCGTGAGGGGCGGTCCCCCTGCGCGTGGCCCTGATCTCGCTGCCGGCCAGTGGCGTCCGGACAAGCTCCTCTACCTGTTCGCGCTGCTGTCTCAGGTTGTCGAGCGGCATGCCGATCGATCGCGTGCTGGCCGAGGTGGGGCGTCCCGGCGGATCCGACACTCGATCGGTGGGCTGGAGCTCGGCACGACGTTCCTCGTCGAGATCGTGGGCTGGGAGCACGGCAACGCCGCCGCGGCCTGGTCCGGTGATGTCGCTGCGGCCATTGGCCTGACCGCACCACCGCCTTCGCGGCGGCGGCGTGTTCTCGCCGTAGCGGGTCGACTGCCGCCGTCGGTGTCATGGGATCCGGTCCTCAGGTGCGGGCCCACCGCTGGTTGGCGCCGCCGTTGCAGGACCAGATGATCAGCTTGGTGCCGTTGGCGGTGGCGTTGTCCGGCACGTCGAGGCACAGACCCGACTGCGCTCCGGTGATGGTGCCGTCGGCGTTGAAGCGCCACTGCTGGTTGGCCTGCCCGTTGCAGTCCCAGACGATCACCTGAGTGCCGTTGGTGGTGCCTTGGTCGTAGGCGTCCAGGCACTTGTTGCCGTAGACCCGTAGTTCACCGCTCGTGGTGGGCGTCCACTGCTGGTTGGGCTGGCCGTTGCAGTCCCAGATCTGCGCCTGTGCGCCGTTGGCCTGGGAGGCGCCGGTGACGTCCAGGCACCGGCCCGAGGCGGCCCCTTTGATCGCGACCGTGGGGACGATGCCCCCTCCGGTGACGGTGTACATGGCCGCCCCGTGCCCGGGCACGGACGCGCTGATCGTCCCGGAGGAGGAGGACGTCGTGTGCGCCCACAGGTCACGCACCGAGTAGGAGGAGGCCGAGCCCAGGCCCAGGGCTGAGGCGGTGGTGGAGACGGTCGAGGTCGAGGTGCCCCGGTTGAGCAGGACGGCCGCGACCGAGCCGTCGGACATCGGCTTGCGCCAGACCTCCAGGTTGCCGTTGTCGCTGATCTTGTGGCCCTGTCTGCCGCCCCAGTCCTGGTTGACCGCGATGACCTCGGTGTTCGTCAGGATGGAGCGGGTCTCGGCGCTCATCGCGCGCAGATCGTTGCCCGCGATGAGTGGCGCGTTCAGCAGCGACCACAGGCTGAAGTGCGCCCGTCCCTCGGTCGGCGTGAGCGCGCCGACGCCCACCTCCAGCATGTCGGGGTCGTTCCAGCCTCCGGGTCCCGAGTACGCCTCGAGCCCGACCTGCTGGTCCAGGATGCCCATGATGGAGTTCCAGTTCGCGGCGATGTCGCCCGTCGTACGCCAGGAGTTGCCCACCGGCATCCCCCAGGTCCACACGTTCTCCTGGCCCCAGTTGCACAGGCTGTACACGATGGGGCGCCCTGTGGCGGCCAGCGCGTCCCGCATGGCGGTGTAGCGCTGCAGCCCGCTCCTGCCCTGGTGGTCGCCGCAGTTGTCGTACTTCAGGTAGTCGATCCCCCAGGACGCCCACAGGGCGGCGTCGCGCCGCTCGTAGCCGAGGCTGGCCGGGTACCCCGCGCACGTGGTCGTCCCGGCCGAGGAGTAGATGCCGAGCTTCAGCCCCTTGGCGTGGACGTAGTCCGCCAGGGCCTTCATGCCGCTGGGGAACTTCTGCGGGTCAGGCACCAGGTCGCCGTTGGCGTCGCGGCTCCTGGTGGACCAGCAGTCGTCGATGTTGACGTATTCGTAGCCGGCCGCTGCCATGCCGCTGGAGACCATGACGTCCGCGGTCTGCCGGATGAGGTTCTCGTTGACGTTGCAGAAGAAGGTGTTCCAGTCGTTCCACCCCATCTGTGGCGTACGGGCGAGCCCGTTGTCCAGCGCGATGGCCGGCGACGCCCCGCCGCCCATCGCGACCAGAGAGCCGGCGGCCAGTATCGCCGCCAGAGTCACTCGAATGATCTTACGCATCTGACTCTTCTCCTTATGCGGGTCGGTCAGCAGCGGGAGGTGCCCCGGCGTCGCAGGAAAGGGTGGGCGTGGCCGGGGCGCCGTTGGCGGTGAAGCCGAACGTGGTGGTGTCGTTGGCCGCGATGGAGCCGTTGTAGGACTCGTTGTGTACGGTCACGCCGGCTGCGGAGCCGGAGCGGACGCCGTTCCACAGGTTGCTGATCGTCTGCCCGCCCGGCCAGGTCCAGCCGACCGTCCAGCCGTTGACGGCGCTGCCGCCGGCGTGGACGGTCACGGTGGATTGGAAACCGCCGGACCAGGAGCTGACGGTCTCCATCGTGGCCGTGCATGCTCCGGGTGCGGGGGTCGGCGTCGAGGAGCTGCCGAACTGGGAGAAGAACTTCCACACCTCTGCCTTGGTCCAGGTGGTGACGCCGCTCTCGGCGTAGGTACCGTCCACCGGGCCGGGCATGTGACCGTTGTCGAACGCGGCCCAGACGACCGGATAGCCGGCCCGGCATCCGGAGTAGGTGGTGACGATGTGGCTGCGGCTCCCCGAACTCGGCTCGGGGGGGTTCTGCGCGGCACAGCCGTTGTTGCGGACGAACCTGTCACGCAGCGACCGTCCCTGCGCGATGTTGAGCACCGTGTCCCCGATGCCGTGCAGGCCCATGTAGGCGATGGGCTGGGTTCCGCCGCTGCACCCGCTGAGCTGCGCGCCGGAGAAGACCGCGACTGCGCGGAAGGCCGTCGGCCGTGAGCACGCGAGTGAGAAGCTCATCCCGCCGCCGTAGCTGAAGCCGGTGGCGAAGCGCTGCGAGGTGTCGACGCAGAGATCCGCCTCGATGAGCCGGATCATGTCGTCGACGAAGGTGACGTCCTCGCCGTTGGTGTTCGCCCAGCCGTTGTTGACGCCTTGGGGCGCGACGAAGATCGCGCCGTTGTTCGACAGCTGCCTGAGTCCGTAGAAGGACCAGGGGTACCCACTGGTTCCGCCGGAGTCGACGTCGGCGGCGGTGCCGCCCCGCCAGTGGAAGCCGAAGATCAATCGGTAGGGGGTGTCGTTGTGGTAGTTGTCGGGAAGGCGGAGGATGAAGGAGCGGTTCTTGCCGCTGGTCTGAATCGAGTGCGTACCGCTCCTCAGCGTTGGGGTCTTGCCGCATCCGGCGGTCGTCGCGAGGGCGCCGGCGGGCGTCGCGGCTGTGCCGGCGTCGCTGCTCATTGCCGCACGGCCTGTGGCCAGTACGAGAAGTGCCGCGGCAGCGACCGCGATCGTTGTGAAAAGGGAGCCGTGTCCTGACATCACGTAACTCCGATCTTGGTGCGGATTCCGATGCGATCTGGATGGAGGAACCATTGGCTGCTCCCTTGTGCGGCGAGAGCATCGGCCGGCTTGGGACTACTGGAACGAGGCGTCGTCGATGGAGAAGCCGTCCACCGGCGTGGCCGGCGTGAGCTGGAGGTAGCTCGTCGTGCCGCCGGCGGTGACCGTCGTCCACGTCTGCCGGCCGCCGGTGCTTGGCACGGTGCAGGGGTTGCCCCCGTACAGGTAGGCCTGGTCGTTGTCGTCGATGAAGAGTGTGGGGTCGATCTCGCCGTTCCTGAGGAGGGGGCGGCCGATGGCATCCGTGAAGGGCCCGGTGGGGCTGTCGGGGACCTCGACGTCGATGGCCGTCTGGCCGCTCGCCCGGTCCTTTGCCGGGACGTACCAGTAGAACTTGCCGTTTCTGTAGACGGCCTGGCCCGCCCACGCGTCCGCGCTCGCCCAGCTGATGGTGGCCACGCTCATCGGCGAGCCGTGGTCGGTCCGTTTCACCAGGTCCGCGGACGACCAGATCCGCCGCTTCTTCATGGTGACGTACGTCGAGCCGTCCTCGTCGTGTCCCGTGCAGAGGTGGACCCGGCCGTTGTGCACCCGTGGAGCGGGGGCGGCGGTCGTCTGGACGATCGGGTTGTCCGCCCTGGCCGTGCCGGGGATCACCGTCACGGCGCAGGGCGGCGCCACGATCGCCATGGCACCGCGCCTCTCCATGGCGCCGAACCGAAGGGGGGATGTGACTTTCATGGTCACCTTCCGAAGCCGGGCGGGCATGGGTGCGGGCCGCGGTGTGTCAGGTGCGGGTCCAGCGCTGGTTGGCGCCGCCGTGGCAGGAGTAGAGCTGGAGCCGGGTGCCGTTGGCGGTGCCCTGGCCCATGGCGTCCAGGCACAGCCCGGACTGCACCCCGGTGATGGTGCCGTCGGCGTTCAGGCGCCATTTCTGGTTGGCGCCGCCGTGGCAGGAGTAGATCTGGATGCCGGCGCCGTTGCCGGTGCCGGCCGCGTCGAGGCATTTGTTGCCATAGATCCTGAGCTCGCCGGTCGAGGTGGCGGCCCACTGCTGGTTGCCGCGCCCGTTGCAGTCCCACAACTGCACCGCGGTGCCGTCGGCGGTGGCGGCGCCGGGCACGTCCAGGCAACGCCCGGAGCCGACTCCCTTGATCTGCCCGGCGGGTGGAGTCGGCGTCGTGGTGGACGAGCCGCCGTCCAGGCCGAAGAAGCGGATGGCGTACGCGGCCATCCCGGTGCGCGGCAGGTCGTGGCCGGCTCCGGTGATGGTGTACGCCTCGACCTGCCCGGAGCCGAAGACCCGCCGGGTCCAGCCGGATTGCGGGCTGTCAGTGGAGGCGGGGGTCTGGTTCAGTCCGTGCGCGTTGGTCCACTGGTCGACCTCTTCCTGCAGCATCGTGTACGGCAGCACCGAGTCGGCGGTGCCGTGCCAGGCCATCACGCGCGGGCGGGGCCCGGTGTAGCCGGGGTAGGCGTTCCTGACCAGGTCACCCCACTGCTGCGGCGTCTTGTCGCCGCAGCCGGCGGGGCCGAGGCAACCGTAGGGAACTCCCGCGAACGGCGCGCCGGCCTTGAACACGTCCGGGTATGTGGCGAGCAGGTTGTTGGTCTCCATGGCGCCGGAGGAGAAGCCGGTGGCGAACACCCGCTGCGGGTCGCCGTTGTAGCGTTGCAGCACGTAGTTCGTCATGGAGACGATCGACACCGGGTCGCTGCCGCCGCCGTGCCGCAGGGCCTCGTTGGACCACACGTCGAAGCAGTTCGACATGCCGTTGGCGCTCTTGTTCGCCTGCGGGTAGATGACGACGAAGCCATACCGGTCGGCCAGCGAGGCGAACTCGGTGCCCTGGTGGAAGGCCGGAGCCCAGCCGTTGCAGCCGTGCATCGCCACCAGGACGCCCGGCCTGGACTCCACTCTGTCGGGGACGTAGAGGTGCATCCGCAGACCGCCGGGGTTGGCACCGAAGCTCGTCACTTCGGTCAGGACCGCCGCCGACGCTCCCGGCGCAGCCGTGAGGAACACGGACAGAGCGGTGGCCACCGCCGTGATCAGAGCCATCAGGGCGGCTCCGATGCCCGCGTACCTTCTCGTTCGCGGTTCGCTTCGCTTCATTGGTTCGCCTCTCCCTGCGAGCGCTGACAATCGCTGGCTGGTCGAGCTCCCTTTCGGGCCGGTGGAGGTGGTGGCGGGACGGAGCAAATACGAGGCAGAAAGGTACTGTCAAGAGCGCCTTAACGTGCGGCGGGCCGGCGGAAGCAGCGCCCCGGCACGCTCACCTCGGATTATCGAGTCTGGCCGCGTCGATCAGCGGAAGCGTCGTCATGAAACTTTCACTGCGCCCCTATCAGCGAGCCGGGCCGAAACTTTCAAAGGTCACGCGTGCACATTGAGCCAGCACAACCGGCACAGGCAAGGGCAGGGTTCGCCGAAACTTTTCATTACATCCTTGACAATTTTCGGTGATATTCCCACACTGAGTGTCCGAGGTGATCTCCCCTACCGGCCCGGTGGTGCTCAGCAAGGGGACTGCCGTCCCGACGCCTGTGGTGTGCGTCCCCACCAGGGCGCGGCGTCGGTCCCGCGGGTGTGTCCCGCACGATCCTTTCCCCATGATTCGCATACGGAGGCACAAGCATGCGTGTCAACGCCATGTCCCCACCTACCGCCCGACGGCCGCTCGGCGCGCGCCGCGGGGCGCTGATCGCCGGCGCGCTCGGCGCACTCGGCCTGATCACGGCACTGGCGACGGCGATTCCGGCCGATGCCGCGGAGAACACGCTCGGCGCGGCCGCCGCACAGAGCGGACGCTACTTCGGCACCGCCATCGCCTCGGGCAGGCTCGGCGACTCCGCCTACACCACGATCGCCAACCGCGAGTTCAACATGGTGACGGCCGAGAACGAGATGAAGATCGACGCCACCGAGCCCAACCAGGGGCGGTTCAACTTCTCCGCCGGGGACCGGGTCTACAACTGGGCCGTGCAGAACGGCAAGCGGGTGCGCGGGCACACCCTGGCCTGGCACAACCAGCAGCCGAACTGGATGCGGCCGATGGAGGGCAGCCCGCTGCGCCAAGCGATGATCAACCACATCAACGGCGTCATGGGCCACTACAAGGGCAAGATCTACGCCTGGGACGTGGTCAACGAGGCCTACGCCGACGGCAACTCCGGCGGCCGGCGCGACTCCAACCTCCAGCGCACCGGCAACGACTGGATCGAGGTGGCCTTCCGCACCGCGCGCGCCGCCGACCCGGCCGCCAAGCTGTGCTACAACGACTACAACATCGACAACTGGACCTGGGCCAAGACGCAGGGCGTCTACAACATGGTCAGGGACTTCAAGGCCCGCGGCGTGCCGATCGACTGCGTCGGCCTGCAGTCGCACTTCAACAGCAACAGCCCCTACAACAGCAACTACCGCACGACCATCCAGAGCTTCGCCGCGCTGGGGGTCGACGTGCAGATCACCGAGCTGGACATCCAGGGCGGCTCGGCCACCACGTACGCCAACGTCGTCAAGGACTGCCTGGCGGTGCCGCGTTGTACCGGCATCACGGTCTGGGGGGTTCGCGACAGCGACTCCTGGCTCGGCGTCAACGCCGCCGCGCTGCTCTTCGACAGCAACGGCAACAAGAAGCCCGCCTACACCGCGGTGCTCAACGCGCTCAACGGCGGCACCACGACGCCGACGCCCGGCGGCGACGCGGGGCAGATCAAAGGCACGGCCTCCGGCCGCTGCGTGGACGTGCCCAACTCCAGCACCACCGACGGCACCGCGGTCAACCTGTGGGACTGCAACGGTCAGACCAACCAGCAGTGGACGCAGACCTCGGCCGGGGAGCTGAAGGTCTACGGCAACAAGTGCCTGGACGCCGGGGGTACCGGCAACGGCGCCAAGATCCAGATCTACTCCTGCTGGGGCGGCGACAACCAGAAATGGCGCGTCAACTCCGACGGCACGATCGTGGGCGTACAGTCCGGGCTGTGCCTTGACGCCGTCGGCGCCGGCACCGGCAACGGCACCGGCCTGCAGCTGTACAGCTGCCACAGCGGCAGCAACCAGAAGTGGACCTACAACGCGGGCACCGCGTGAGCTTCACCGGCTGCTCGCAGTGGCGCCTGGTCCTGCTGATCCAGACCGGCTCCGCCTGCTGACCGCACCCCGGTGCGACCCTCCCCCGGCCCCGGTGGGGAGATCGAGGGAGGGTGAGCCACGCCCGTCCGAAGCGGCCGGGTGTGGCTCAACAACGGTTCTCACGCTCCCAAGCGGCCCAGCGGCCGTCACACGCTCGTGATCGTCGGCTGGTTGTTGGTGTGGGATCCGCAGTTTCGTGTCGGATGGCAACGTCTGGACCTGCGCTTGGTGGACAGTCCGCGCGATTTGTCGGGTGTGCTGGTCCGCGCGGGCGTGTCGAATCCTCTCGTCATGTCGGCCCCCTTGGAAGCTCGAGTCGAGCGAAGATGTCGCGGGCGGCGAGGTGGTCCGCAGCGTGCTCATCGAGCACCGCCAGCAGGGATTGCGTCAAAATCACCGGCAGCGCCCGGGATCGAGAGCTGGAGTTCAGACTCAACCACCGGCTTGTAGCCATCCTGCCACCCGCCGGGAAGTAGCACGGCTGCCGCCAAAACCGCCCGCCAGAGTGGCAACCACAATGGTTATCTGGGGTTCTTGGCTCCTTCTCGCAGGTCAGAGCGAGATGATCTTTTCAGGCACGTTGACCGGCTCTCACGCGTGGTTCGGGGACCGGACCGACGCGCTGCGAGTCTGTTATGAACAACTGGTCGAACCGCATCGGCTGGTCATCGAGACGGCTGCGGGGCGGGATCGGCGGATCCGGACGAGCGCGTTCGCCCGCGGCGGCGTCGAGGGGATGCTGGCCAGCCTCCGGCCGATGATGAGCTGGTCCGCCGGGGAGTTATGCGTTCCCGGGCATCGGGGCCAGGAATGGCATTTACGCGGGCGCGGGCTGCTGCTCGTGCCTTCGTATTTCTGTGTCGGCGGGCCGCTCACCATGCTCGATCCCGAGTTGCCGCCCGTGTTGGTCTATCCGGTTCAGCGAGGTGTCGATGTCCTGCCGTACAACGGTGCCGCGAGTCTCACGGCGTTGGACGCGCTGGCGGGGACCACCGGGGCCGCCGTGCTCGACGCGGTAGGGGCAGGCGAGGGGAACACCCCGAGATACGGGAAAACCGGTCATGAGGGGATTTTGAAGCATAGAGTCGGACCGTCGTCGCCCAGCACTCGGTTTCAGGCTTGAGCTGGTCAACGGGGGTCGTCCCGGGTGGTCCGGCTGTGCTTGTCGATGAGCCTCGCCCGCCGGCCCGCGACGGCCTGCCCATGGTGATGCCGCCCTGCACACGAGTCATGCCAGTCCCGCAGTCAAGATCTTCCCCTCTGTGAGCGTGGGGAGAATAGTGTGAGGTAATGGATCGTCGCATCCTTGGCCTGGAGAACGAGTACGGCACCACCTTCACGTTCAGGGGCCAGCGCAGGCTGTCCCCCGACGAGGTCGCGCGCTACCTGTTCCGGCCGGTCGTGTCCTGGGGCCGGTCGAGCAACGTGTTCATGCGCAACGGCGCGCGTCTGTACCTGGACGTGGGCAGCCATCCCGAGTACGCCACGCCCGAGTGCGACAACGTCGTCGAGCTGGTCACCCACGACAAGGCGGGGGAACGCATCCTGGAAGGCCTGCTCGTCGACGCCGAGCAGCGGCTGCGCGAGGAGGGCATCGCCGGCGACATCTACCTGTTCAAGAACAACACGGACTCGGCCGGCAACTCCTACGGCTGTCACGAGAACTATTCGGTGGACCGGCACGGCGAGTTCGGGCGGCTGACCGACGTGCTGATCCCGTTCCTGGTCACCCGGCAGATCATCTGCGGGGCGGGCAAGGTGCTCCAGACGCCGCGCGGCGCGGTCTACTGCGTCTCGCAGCGCGCCGAGCACATCTGGGAGGGCGTGTCGTCGGCCACCACCCGGTCCCGGCCGATCATCAACACCCGCGACGAGCCGCTCGCCGACGCCGAGCGGTTCCGCCGGCTGCACGTGATCGTGGGCGACTCCAACATGAGCGAGACCACGATGCTGCTCAAGGTCGGCGCGACCGATCTGGTGCTGCGCATGGTGGAGGCCGGGATCGTGATGCGCGACCTGAGCCTGGAGAATCCGATCCGGGCGATCCGCGAGGTCTCCCACGACATGACCGGGCGGCGGCGGGTGCGGCTGGCCAACGGGCGTGAGGTGTCCTCGCTGGAGATCCAGCAGGAGTATCTGGGCAAGGCCAAGGACTTCGTGGACCGGCGCGGCGGCGATGTGATCGCGCGCAGGGTGCTGGAGCTGTGGGAGCGCACGCTTCGGGCCGTGGAGACCGGGAACCTGGACATGGTGTCCCGCGAGATCGACTGGGTCACGAAATATCATCTGATCGAACGCTATCGCAAAAAGTATGACCTTCCGCTGTCGTCGCCGCGGGTGGCGCAGCTCGACCTCGCCTACCACGACGTGCACCGCAAGCGCGGCCTGTTCTACCTGCTGCAGAAGCGCGGGATGGTGGAGCGGGTGGCGTCCGACACCAAGATCTTCGAGGCCAAGTCGGTGCCGCCGCAGACCACCCGGGCGCGGCTGCGCGGCGAGTTCATCCGCAAGGCGCAGGAGAAGCGGCGCGACTATACCGTCGACTGGGTCCACCTGAAGCTGAACGACCAGGCCCAGCGCACCGTCCTGTGCAAGGACCCGTTCCGCAGCGTCGACGAGCGGGTGGACAAGCTCATCGCCGACATGTGAGCACGCGGAGGAGGGCCTGCGACCGAGCGACGCACCCGAGACCGTCGCCGGCTGTGGGTCGACGCGTGCCGACGACGTCGCCCGGCTCGCCGAGCAGTTGAGGGAGCAGGAAGCGGCGGAGCGGGCACTGTGAGCGCCCCTCCGTCAGGAATCGGCTGCCGCGCCGAGATCGTGACCATGCTGCACAAGCCCGGCACGGACACGAGCTTCGGCCTCGTGGCTGCTCGGCCATCGCGGGACCGTGGTGAGCGTGCTCCGTAACGACACCCTGGCCTCGCTAGAACTCGACGGCCAACAGCACGACATGCCGGGCGGGGTGCGGCGCTGGGCAGTTCACTGGGACGGCCTCTTGGCGCCCACCGACCAGGCGGGCCCGAAGCAGGCCCGCGACTACCGGCTCGGCCTCTCCAACCGCGAACGGAACGTCATACAACAGGCCGTTCCGGCCAACCATGAGGGCCCTCCGCTCCTGAACGTGTCTCCAGCCGCCACGTAGCTGATCCGGGGTCGATGGATCCGAAGGTGAGACTGGCAGGAGTCGTTGTTCAAGTGATCGGTATTCGTCAGGCTGCTCGTTCAGGTGATCACTGGGCGTGGTCGCTGGGGGCGTCGGTCAGGGTCTTGTGCACCACGCCGACTGACACCTTCATCCCGGCAGCGATGGTTTGGTACCTAGGTACAGCTCCCACGGACGCGCTCATCGCCAGGGGCGTCAATGGAAGCGGGCGAGCACCGCGTTCGGCGGCGGCATCATGACATGAGGCCCAATCGTCGATGAGTTGCCACGTGCGCCTCGATCTGGAGGCCCTCTGCGCCAGGATGGCCCCGTGCGCTTGGTAACCGATGAGGAGCGCCGCGCCCGGTTGGGCGTGCGGCACGCTCTCGCCCCCACGGCCAAAGCGGCCTCTCCCGAGGAGGCCGCCCGTGCGGTGGTGTGTCTGCACGCCACCGACCCGCCGAGCGTGCACCTGTCCTGCTGGGCACGGGTCGACGGGCTCGACATCGACGACGTCGAACGGGCGCTCTACGACACACGCTCCCTCATTCGACAGCAGTCGATGCGCGAGACCCTGTTCGTGTTTCCCCGCGATCTTGTGCCGGCGGTGTGGGGAAGTGCCTCGGCCCGGGTGGCCGCGGCCCATCGCAAACGACTGGTCAGGGACCTCCAACGCTGGGGGCCGGCCGCTGAGGGGCAGGGAGCCGCATGGCTCGCGACTGCGGAGGAGGCGGTGCTGGCACGCCTGGCCGACGGCGTGCCGCGGACGTCGAAGCGGGTACGCGAGGAAGTGCCCGAGGCCGCCGGTCTCATCGAGCAGGCTCCGGACAAGTCCTGGGGAGGACGGATCGCGATCGCTCCGCGAGTGCTCACCCAGCTGAGCCTGGACGGCGCGGTGGCGCGTGCGGCCAACGCTGGATCCTGGTACGCGAGTCGCCCGACATGGACGACGACACAGGCGTGGTGGGGGGACGAGGTGCCCGAGGCGCTTGCGGCGCGGCAGGGCTATGCCGAGTTGGTGTCCCGGTGGCTGTGGTCCTACGGTCCCGGCACCGTCGACGACCTCGCTTGGTGGCTCGGCGCCACCAAGTCCGCAGTCCGCACCGCGCTGGACGACATCGGCGCGCAGCGGGTGTTGCTGGAGGACGGCTCGGTCGGGTGGCTGCGCGCGGACGATCTCGCCCCGGTCGTCGCCGCCGAGCCGTGGGTCGCGCTCCTGCCGTTGCTCGATCCGACCGTGATGGGCTGGAAGGCACGCGCCTTCTACCTCGGTGCGCACGCGCCCCAGTTGTTCGACAGTGCGGGCAACGCCGGGACCACCGCCTGGGTCGACGGACGCGTCGTCGGTGCATGGGTGCAGGATCCCGGCGGTGTGGTCGAGCTGCGCCTGCTTGATGACGGTGTCTCCCCGCAGGCCCGCGAGGCGTTGGCGGCCGAAGCGCGGCGGCTCAGCGCGTGGCTCGACGGCCAGCGGGTGTTCACCGTCTATCCTTCACCGGCCATGCAGCCCGGCGCCGGGCGTTGACGCAAAAGGGGTGGCGGGTGGGCCGGGGCCTGGGGCGGTGCGTGTTTCCTCCGTGTCCGCTACTCCGTGTCCGCTACTCCGTGTCCGCTACTCCGTGTCCGCTACTCCGTGTCGGCACCGCCCGGTTCTGCCCCTGAAGACCGTTGCGCGGGTCACGGGGGCTCTTGTGTGCCGGCGGTGAGGCGTCGTCCCCAGGCGCGCATGTAGGCGATGGCTTCCGGTGGGCCGTGGACCACAACGGGGGCGTCGAGTGCTCCGATGCAGAAGGTGGCCCAGTCCAGGGAGTCGGCGGCGATCTCCACCCGGCACGAGGTGTCGTCTATGGGTTCCACCGTCCCGTAGTGCGCGATCTCCTCCCGCACCCGTTCGGCGGGGGCCCCGACCGTGGCGCGGACGGGATATCTGGCGGGCATCGCCCTGATCCGGGCGCGCACGTACTCGACGGGATCATCGGCGGGCAGGGCGCGGCGAGCGAACGTCGTGCCGGTGCGGCTCGCATCACCGATGCGATCGACGCGGAAGGTGCGCCAGTCGGCCCGGTCGAGGTCCCAGGCGATGAGGTACAGGCGGTTCTCGACGCGGGCGATGTGGTGCGGGTGGACTGTCCTGGCCGCGGTCTGACCGGTGCGGGTGCGGTAAGCGAACTCCACCGTCTCGGTGTCGCGGCAGGCCAGGGCGAGGGTCGTCAACGAGGCGACATCGGTGATGTCCACGCGTGCCTCGGGGTTTCGCGCCGGGACGGCGACGGCGCGGAGGCTGTCGATGCGGCGTCGGATCCGCACGGGAAGCACCTGGACGATCTTGGCCATAGCGCTCAGCGCGGCGTCGGCTGATGTCGGGAAGGGGCCGGAGGCGATCTCTTGGAGCCCCATGACGATGGCGGCGGCCTCGTCCTCGCTGAGTACCAGGGGCGGGAGTGAGGCGCCGGGGCTGAGTTGGTAGCCGCCGCCGGTGCCCCGTGTGGCGGTGATCGGGTACCCGATCTGCTGGAGGCTGTCGATGTCGCGGCGGAGCGTGCGCTGGCTGACGCCGAGGCGGCGCGCGAGCTCGTGGCTGGGCCAATGGCGCCGGTTCTGCAGCAGTCCGAGGAGTTCGAGGACGCGGATGCCGGTCGACATGAGCCCACTCTAGGCCCACTTGTGGACATATAGCGGCCACAAGCCCAGTGATGATGGGAACCGCCACCGAAGCGGAATGGAGCGTAGGCCGACACATGATCAGCACTGCCAATTTGTGCCGGAGTTTTCGGGCTCCCAACGGCGATGAGGTCCGCGCCGTCCGTGGCATCGACCTCTCCGTGGCGCACGGGGAAACGGTCGCCGTTCTCGGCCCCAACGGCGCGGGCAAGAGCACGCTCATGCGGATGCTCTCGACGCTGCTCCCACCCACGGGCGGCACCGCGCGTGTCGCCGGCTTCGACGTGCGGACGCAGGCTCCGCTGGTGCGCGAGCGCATCGGCTACGTCGGCCAGGGCAACGGCGCCGGGCACACCCAACGGGCCCTTGACGAGGTCGTCACCCAGGGCCGCATCTACGGCCTCGACCGGGCCGCGGCCCGCGCCCGAGCCGCCGAACTGCTCTCATCGATCACGGGCGCATCATCGCCGAGGGCACGCCGTCTCAGCTCAAACAGCGTCATGTCGGGGACCGGCTGACGCTGGAAACAACCGACCGCGCTTCCGCCGAGCGCCTGCGTGGCCTCCTTACGGCGATGGACGGTGTCGGGACGGTGACCCGGCAGGGTGATGCGGTCACCGGGCAGGTCGGCGACGGCCGCGCGGCACTGCCGAGCGCGATCGCCGCCGCCCGGGACCAGGGGATCACCGTGGTCACAGCCGATACCCGGCTCCCCACGCTCGATGACGTGTTCCTCGAACTCACCGGCCGGAGCCTGCGCGACGCCGGCGGGCGACCGGCCACCGGCACCGAGGACAGCGACCAGACACCGGAGAAGGCCGCATGAGCACCATCACCCCGCCCCGCAGACGCAACGTCGCAGGCGATATCCTCATCGTGATGACCCGCGAGTTGCGCCCCGTGGCAGGTGACCCGTTCTCCCTGGTCGTCGGAGTGATCCAGCCGCTGTTCTTCCTGCTCCTCTTCGGGCCCCTGGTCGTGCACGACACGACGACCGGGACCGCACACCAGTCCCCGTGGGCGTGGTTCGTCCCGGGGATCCTCGTGATGACCTCGCTCTTCGGAACGGCGGGGACCGGATCGAACCTCCAGTACGACCTCCAGGACGGCTCGCATGAACGCCTCCTGGTCACGCCGTTGGCGCGCTCGTCGTTGTTCATCGGACGCGCGCTCAAGGAGTTCGTGCCACTCGTCGTCCAGGCCGTCGTGGTCATCCTGGTCATGGTCCCGTTCGGTTTCCGCCCCGATGTCGGCGGCGGCGTCCTGGGCCTGGCGCTCCTGGGTGTCCTCGGCGTCGGGATCGGGTCACTCAGCTACGCACTCGCCATCGCCGTGCGCGAGCAGGACTGGATGTTCTGGACCGTGCACCAGACGGTCCTCTTCCCGCTGATGATCCTCTCCGGGATGCTGCTCCCCCTCGATGAGGGACCGCAGTGGATGCGCGTCCTCGCGCAGTTCAACCCCCTCACCCACGTCGTCGAGGCCGAACGCGACCTCTTCGCCGGACAGATCGCGACCCCCGACGTCGGCTACGGATTCCTCGCCGCCGGCACGACCGCCGTCCTCGGCTTCGTCCTCGGGCTTCGCGCCCTGCGCGCCGGCACCGACTGACAACACCCGCACGAAAGGACCCATGAACATGCGCATCCTCGTCACGGGAGCGACCGGCCAGGTCGGGCGGCACCTCGTCACGCAACTCCACGAAGCCGGACACGACGTCCGCGCACTCTCCCGCACCCCCGCCAAAGCCGACCTCCCGACCGGTGTCGAGGTGGTGGCGGGCGACCTCACCGATGCCGCCACGCTCGGAGCTGCCTTCGAAGGGGTGGACGCGATCCACCTGATCACCTTCGGCGGCGACGGCGACCTGACCAACGGCCCCGAGATCATCGACCTCGCCGCACGCCACGGCATCACTCGGGCCACGGTCCTCGGCGGCTGGTCGCCCACCAGTATCGAAAGCGCCCTGGAGTCCAGTGCGATCCGCTGGACCCTGCTGCAGCCGGCGGAGTTCATGTGCAACGCCCTCGAATGGGCCGATGAGATCCGCTCCCAGGGCACCGTGTCCATGCTCGCCACCTTCCCCAGCGCGATGGTGCATGAGGCCGACATCGCCGCCGTGGCCGCCACCGCGCTCACCCACGAGGGCCACGAGGGTCGTAGCTACCCGATCACCGGGCCCGAAGCCCTAACCCCGGCGGAACGCACCCGGATCATCGCCGAGGCCACCGGGCAGGACATCGCCTTCGTGCACCTGAGCGAGGACGCGGAGCGCGCCCGGCTGCGCGGCTACGGATACGACGAGGACTACGTGGAGTTCGGAATCCAACTGGCCACGAACCCGCCCGACGTCAGCGGTGTGGTCCTGCCCACCGTCGAGGACGTCACCGGTACGCCCGCGCGAACCTTCGCCCAGTGGGCGCGGGAACATGCTGAACGGTTCCGCACCGCACCCTGACCCCCACGGGCCGAACCCGGGGCGCCGCCCAGCGGAGATGCGGAGCATTGGCACCCTGGGAAGGAGCTAGCGGACGCCCTGCCACTCCGGGTGACGGGATCCGTTGCGGGGGCGGCTCCAGGTAGCTGCCGTGAACCTGGCGGCACTGCTTGAGCAGCTCCTCCCGCACCCGCTCGGGAGCCCGTTCGGCGTGCGCGACGTTCACGGCCAGCCAATCGGTCAGCTTGTCGGCATCGGCAACCGAGCACTCCCGAAAGCCGAGATGATCGCGGATCTCATCGCGATGACGCTCGATCGTCCGGCCTGACCAGTCGTACAGGCCCAAGCTGCCGACCGGCGTCTTGGTCTGCTTCGCGACGTAGTCGACCACCTCGTCAGGAAACTCCGCCCGCCCGCGCGGGAAGCGCCCGTACTGGGTGAAGTACTTCAGCAGCAGCGCGAAGGCCAGACGAGTGCCTTCCTTCTTCGCGCTGACCAGGCCGGCCTCATCGCTCAGCACAGTCCAGTGCTCAATCAGTTCATCCATGCCAAGCGGCGGATGCTCCATGCCCCATAGATCCGCTCTAGGCGGTCGGGTATTACAGGGAGGTCAGCCTAAGAATCTTCCAGGTTCGGCGGCACGTGACACGTTGGTTAACGGCACCTCAGCTTCGCGAGACCCTCACCGACCCGCTCGCGGCGGCCGGTCGGATCCGGCTCCTCGACGGGGAAACGCCGCTACGCGCCGGGCGTACGGTCGCCACGCTCGGTCACACGCCCGGGCACCAAAGCGTGCTGGTCGCCGACGGCGCGAGCTGGCGCTCATCACCGGCGACCTCCTGGTGCACGCGTTTCAGCTGCTCCACCCCGCGAGATCGCCTGCTCGCATGAGATCGACCGTGAGGCGGCCAGGCACGCAAGGAAGCGCATGCTCGGCCGCGAACCCGCTACCACGCTGTACCTGGCGACGCCGCATCTGACGGAGCCGTTCATCTCGGTGTGATCGCGGCCGTCCGAGTCGTTCGGCACGGGTCAGGCCGCGTGGGCATGCAGACGCTCCAATTTCTTGGTGGTCTCGTCGTCGGCGGGACTGAAGACCTTGAGGCGGCAGCCCGGTGGTTGTCGCCGCGCCATATCGCTGTGCTCAAGGTGGCGGGGCGCCGCACCGGGAACCTCACCTCGGTCCCTGTCGCGGTCACCGGCCAACACGGCGCCGATTTCCTCGTCTCGATGCTCGGGCCGGACACGGGCTGGGTGCGCAACGTCAGGGGCGCGGGCGGGAAGACCGCGCTACGCCGTCAGGGCCGCGAGGCGCCGATCCTGCTGGAGGAGGTCCCGTCAGCGGAAGAACGGCAGGACCATCTCCACCAGCGCCTCGACGTCATCGTCGACCATCGGCTCGCCGGTCATGCCCATTCGGTGGAGCAAGGTCCCGACGACGACGTCGATGAAGAACAGGACCCGGTACTCCGGCTCGCCGAGCGCGTCCTGGAGCGCGAGCCGGTAGGGGTCCTGCAGCCGCGAGGAGAGGATCTCGCGCAGCTCCGGATCGCTGACGGCGTCACTGAACACGCCCGCGAACGTATCGCCCACCCCCGGCTCGCCGATCTTGCCCGCGGTCCAGCGGATGGCCGAGGACATGATCTCGGCCCGGCTGCCGCCCTCCAGCGGCACCGGGCCGAACGCGTCGAGCAGGCAGTCCACGACCAGCGCCCCCTTCGTCGGCCAGCGACGGTAGATCGTCGTCTTCGCGATGCCGGCCGCAGCGGCGATGCGCTCCACCGTGGCACGCGCGTAGCCCAGCTCGTGGACCGTGCTCAGCGTCGCGGCGAAGACCACGTCGTTGATGCCGGAACGCGGACGGCCGGGCGGCCGGGCGGGTGTGCTCGAAGTCATACTCACACGATACCGAGTTGCGCTACCGTAGGATTCGAAACCAGAGGTAGCGAAACCTGAGGAGAGGCCCATGAACGACATCACCGCGATGCGGCCTGCGCAGCCGGACTGGTCCACGGTGACGGCCGAGGAACTGATCGCCTACCGAGACGCCGAGAACCGCGTCCGGGCGTCCACGGCGGCACGGGTGATCACCGGGGAGCCGGACCCCGGTGCCACGATCAGCTGGCAGCAGGTGGCGCTGACCGGCCGCGAGCTCCCCGTCCGGGTGTACCGCCCCTTGGCCGCAGGCGCCCTGCCCCTCGTGATCCACGTGCACGGAGGCGCCTTTGTCGGCACGGCCGCGCAGTGCGACTGGGTCAACAGCCACCTCGCCGCCCACCTGCCGGCGGTCGTCGTCTCGGTCGAGCACCGCCTCATCGACTGGGAGACGCCGCTGTCTGCCGCCGTCGACGACGGCTGGGACGTGCTCCGGCACGTGGTGGAGCACGCCGGGACGTGGGACATCGATCCGGCCCGCGTCGCCGTCTTCGGCGAGAGCGGCGGCGGGCTGATCAGCGCGCTGGCGGCCATCAGGGCCAGGCGGGCCGGCCTGGGGCTGCGGGCGCAGGTGCTGGTCAACCCGGCGGTCGACGTGACCTCGACGGCCTGGACGTACGACTCGATGACCCAGTACGCGGACACGCCCACCCTGTCCGTGCCGCTGCTGCGGTTCTTCCAGCGGCTGGCCATTCCTGAGGGCGCCGACGCCCGCGCGCTGTCGCCGCTGTACGCCGACGACCTGAACGGGCTGGCCCCGGCACTCGTGGTGGTACCGACTTGCGACCCGATCGCCGACCACGGCCGCCGCTACGCCGAGCGGCTCCAGGCGGCCGGGACGCCCGCGCGGCTCAGCGAGTACCCGGAGGCGGGGCACGGGTTCCTGAGCATGCCGGGCATGGCGCCCCAGGCGACGCCCGCGCGGGCGGAGATCGTCGCCTTCCTCCGGGAGTGCCTCGGTGAGTGACACCCGGCCGGACCCCGGCACCGTGGCCGGGCTGTTGCGCCCCGCACGCCGGCAGTTTCGCCGCCCTGGTGATCCTGCAGGTGATCGCACCGTGGCGGGCCTGGCGCCGATTCTGGCGGTGGCCGAGCTGAGGCGCGCCTTACTGTCGCCCGGCCCGGTCGATCGCGCTCATGTCTGGTTCGTGGTGCTCGCCGGCGTGGCCCGGCCTGCTGGTTCTGTCACATCAGCTGCCGTCGCGCCGCGTCCGCCCAGCTCGTCGTCTGCCGCCACGACGGCGATTCGGCTCCACTATGTGTCACATCGCCTGCCTGGACGACGTCCGTGTCCGTCGTGTCCTTCCCCGGCCCGCCCGCCGATCCCCCGCCCGCCGATCCCCCGCCCGCCTTGTCGATGACGGTCGCGGTCGAGCGCTTCGGCCACCGCGATCCGGCTGCGGACCGCCTCCACCGAGGCCCTGCTGCGCCGGTTCACCAGCGAGACCACCCACCCCGCCTACGCCGCGATGCTGGAGGTCGGCCGCGCCCAGCGCACCGTCTTCCTGGACCGCTGGCTTCGCGACCGCGATCTTCGGCGGGAGACCGAATCCGGGCTGAACGTGGTGGAGAACTACAACGGCGTCAACGACTACATCAAGTTCGGCAAGCGCGGAGAGCTCGCCTCCAACCGGCGCGAAGAACAGGAACTGGGGATGTTGTGCCTGCACATTCTCCAGTCGGCCCTCGGTCTGATCAACACGCTGATGATCCAGGACACCCTCGCCCTACCCGAGTGGGAGAACGTCCTCACCGACGCCGACCGGCGCGGGCTCACGCCGCTGTTCCACACCAACATGACCCCCTACGGTGAGATTCCCGGCGCTCGATGCCGGCGGGGCGTCGGCGATACTGTGGGCGTGGAGTACGTGTCCAGAGTGCCGAGACCGCCGCTGGACGGGCTGATCGACGACCTTTACTACCTGGAGGGTGCGCCCCCGTACGCCCGGCTGACGCTGCCGCCGATGCCGTCGGCGTTGCTCATCCTCAACCTCGGGGCGCCTTTCCGCATCCGCGCCGGCACCGACATCGAGACGGCCGAGTACGCCGACGGCTGCGTGGTCACCATGCCCACCCGCGCCTTCGAGTTCGGCTATCCGCCGGAGACCCGGTCAGTCGGCGTGCACGTCAAGCCGTGGGGGCTGGCGCCGTTCCTGCCGATGCCCGCGGCCGAGCTGTGTGACCGGCCGGTGACGGTAGAGCAGGTTTGGGGCCGGCCCGCCATTGCTGAGCTGCGAGACCGGCTGGCCACGGCGGACGGACCGCACGAGATGCTGACGCTGCTCGAGGAGGAGCTGATGCGACGGCTGTGCGAGACCGCCGGCCTGGGGCTGGTCCGCCATACGAGCAGCCTCATCGCGGCGACCAGCGGGGCGGTGGCGATCGGCGGCCTGAGCGTGGCAGCCGGTGTCAGCAGCACTCATCTGGCACAGCGGTTCAAGGAGCTCATCGGCGTCACGCCGAAGCGGCTGGCCCGCACCTACCGCTTCGCCGCCACCGTGTTCGCGATCAACCCCGCCGGACCGATCGACTGGGGCGACCTCGCCGGTGGCGCAGGCTACTTCGACCAGGCCCACTTCGGCCACGAGTTCCGGGCGTTCACCGGGCTCACGCCGACCCGGTACGTCGAAGTCCGGCGGCGGTTCCTGCGCGAACATCCCGGCCACGTGATGGACGGCTGGCCGCTGCCGGCCGATTGATTTCTTACAAGAGCGACAGCTCACGACACGCTAATTTGAGGGCACCCCAAAGCAGAGGAGAGCCCCGTGGGCAAGGTGGTCATGTACAGCTCGGTGTCGGTGGACGGCTTCGTCGCGGACGAGCATGACCAGCCCGGACCGCTGTTCGACTGGTTGTCCAGCGGTGACGTCCCGTTGGACGAGAGCGGCGAGGTGAAGGTGTCGCAGACGTCCTACGACTACACCCGGCCGTACTGGGACCAGATCGGAGTCACGATCGTCGGCCGCCACGTCTTCGACATGACGGACGGCTGGGACGGGAAGCCGCCGGGCGGGGTCGACCACGTGGTGGTCGTGACGCACCGGCCGATGCCCGAGGGCTGGGACCCCGAGGCGCCGTTTCACTTCGTCGACGGCGTCGAGGCAGCCGTGGCCAAGGCGCAGGAGCTTGCGGGTGACCGCATGGTCGAGGTCGCCGCTGGCGACGTCGGTGGCCAGGTGCTTGCCGCGGGCCTGATCGACGAGGTGCGCATGGACGTCGTACCCGTCGTGTTCGGGTCCGGCAAGCGCTACTTCGGGTCGGTCCACGCGCAGCACCTGTTGGAGGATCCTGACGTGGTGATTCAGGGCAACCGGGTGCTTCACCTGCGCTATCGGGTGCGCCGTTGACCGATCTGAGCGGGTACGCGAAGAAATCCGCTGCGAACGGTGACACAAGATCGGGCCTCCGGCTGCGTTTGCGCATCGCCGCCCCTGGTCGGGCAGCCGACGCCGATCCGCCCCAGCACCTCACCTGCGGCAAGTTCAACTCAAGATCACTGGTTGCCGGTTTCCGAGCAACTTCTGATATTGCGAGGGCGATGTGGGGCGGCAGCACCAAGCGGTACCCGAGGCGTTCACCACGATCCACGCCGCCTACGCCGCAGCGCTGAAGCGGGCCCCGCTGGACGGCGACACCCGCCGCGCCTACGACTCCCGGGTCCGGACCTTCCTCGCCTGGAGGCCAGCGGCCTCGACGGCGACCCGCTCACCGACGCCCACGACCGCGACTTCGCCGTCCGCGACTACAAGACCCATATGAAGACCGTGCTGCGCCGCGCGTCGAATACCGTCAACGCCCACCTCACCGCGTTGGACCACCTCTTCACCCAGCTCGGACTCGGCCCCGCCGTCGTCCGCCGCGACGACGCCCCCAAGCTCGCGCCCCGCGCCCTGGACGCCCGCCAGCAGAAGCGCTACCTGCGCGCCGTCGAACGCCGCCCCCTTGCCCGCGACCGCGCCATCGGCCGGCTGCTGTTCTACTCCGGCGTCCGGATCGCCGAGCTCGTCGCTCTGGACGACGACGACGTCTCGCTCTCGGCGCGCAAAGGCAAGGTCATCGTCCACTCCGGCAAGGGCGAGACCTCCCGCGAGATCCCGCTCCTGGACGGCACCGCGCGGACCTCCATCACCGAGTGGCGCACCGACCGCGCCTCCTGGCCCGGCGCCGACACCCCGGCGCTGTTCCTCAATCGCCGCGGCGGGCGTCTGTCGGCCCGGGCGGTCGACCAGCTCATGGACGAACTCGCCACCGACGCCGACATCCTCGACGACGCGGGCGCCCTCGCCCTTTCCGCCCACATCCTGCCTCCTGCGCGCGGGCGTCGACATCGTCGTCGTCGCCGAACTCCTCGGCCACACCCGCCTCGACACCACCCGCCGCTACACCCTGCCTACCCACGCCGACCTCGAAGACCGTCAGCCATCTCCCACCGATCAGTAGGGCCACCGCTGAACTGGGCGAACTTGATCGCGTGTACCTGGCTGCACGAGTCTTACCGACACCCCATTCCGGCTGTGCCGCGACCTGGTCGACATCCACGCCGTACGCGACTGGTGTCAGGCTCGCGGCGTCGTCCTGTCCGGCCTGCTGTCGAACTTCCACGACCTGGCCGCCAACGACGTGACCACCGCGCGGCTCATCAATGGGATCATCGCTGTGGGGCAGTCCCAGCGCGATCTGCAGAACGAGCTGACCACCGAAGGGGTCGCCGCGGCCGAAGCCGAAGCATGCCTCATCTGAGACATGCGGAGGGCAGGGCCGGAGTGTGCCGATGGCCACGCCTGCCTCCTGAATCCCGGTCCAGCGGTCGGCTCGCCGAGGCGGCGTTCAGCGCGGGATCGCCCAGTCCGGCGCCCACGTCCCGGCGGCGCCATGGCTGGCCGCTGTGGCGGCGAGGTGGGCGCGGAGGGTGGCCAGCGCGGGGTGGGGGTTGTCGCGGTGCCACAGGAGCGAGTGCGGGTAGACGGGCGTGGGGCCGGTCACCGGGATGCGGCGCAGGCCGTGGCCGGCGGGCCAGACGAGGCGGGTCTGCCCGCCCATGAAGGTGGCCAGGGCCGGGGTGTCGGCGATGGTGTCGAGGAGCGCGTCGGAGCCGAAGTTGGGGCCGGTCGCCTCGATGGTGAGGCCGAACTCGGCGACGAGGTCGTCGTAGTAGGCGGCCCATTCGGTTCCAGGGACGAGGCCGGGCATCCAGATCCGGTGCCCGGCGAGCTGGGTCAGGGTCACCGACCGGGCGGACGCCAGCGCGTGAGCGGGGCCGGTGAGGAGCTGGAGCGGCTCGTCGAGCACCCGGACTGACTCAATGTCCTCGGGAAGAGGCCGGCCGGGCATGGCGACGGCGCGGAAGGACGCGTCGATCGCACCGGACCGAATGGCGGCGAGGGCCGTCTCGATGTCGAACAGCATCACCACGTCGAGGTCGATCTCGGGGTGCGCGCGGTGGAAGCCGCGCATCAGGCCCGACGCCGCGCTGCGCGAGGTGATCATGTCGACGCGCAGCGGACGGCGGCCGGTGCGCACGGACGCGACCGCGCGCTCAGCGACGCGCAGCAACTCGCGGGCGTGGGGCAGGAACGCCTGCCCGTCGATGGTGAGCTCGGCGCCGCGCGGGGTGCGGGTGAACAGCCGCACCCCGAGGTTGCGCTCCAGCGCGGCGATGCGCTTGGAGACGGCCTGCTGGGTGACCGCCAGGTCGGCGGCGGCCTCCTGGAATTGTCCCGCGTCGGCGGCGGCGACGAAGGTCCGTATGGTGTCGAGTTCCATGCGGACCCACCTTACGGATACAACCGTTCGTTGTGGCTAGCGGCCCCACAGTTGTTTGATCCCCTGGTATGGCGCGCGCTTTGATGCTTGCGATCGCAAATCGGTTGTGCGAGTGAGTGGCGAGGAGCGTTGGGCATGCGGAGCGGGCACCGGCTGGGGCGGCAGTTCGGGTGGCTCTG
Organism: Nonomuraea sp. NPDC049480; assembly: GCF_044465905.1. Lineage (NCBI taxonomy): Bacteria > Bacillati > Actinomycetota > Actinomycetes > Streptosporangiales > Streptosporangiaceae > Nonomuraea > Nonomuraea sp. NPDC049480. Next base: position 189,454 of record NZ_JBITMD010000019.1, on the reverse strand, counting down.
GGGAGCGTACGGGACCAGCGCGCTCGGCACGTGGCTGGCCTTCGGCGCGTTTCCGCTGATCGCCATCCAGGTGTTGCACGCCGGGCCGGCGCAGGTCGCGGCGTTGTCCTCGGTAGGGGCTTTGGTGGGCGCGGCCGTGGCGGTGCCGCTGGGCCCGTGGGTGGAGTTCCGCCGCAAGCGGCTGGTGCTGATCGGGATGGACCTGGTGCGGTTCGCGGCGCTGCTGACGATCCCCGCCGCGTTCGCGCTCGGCGTGCTGTCCTTCGTCCAGCTCCTGCTGGTCTCGGTCGTCGTCGCGGCCGCCGACATCACCTTCCGCGCCGCCTCCGGCGCGTACCTGAAGACGCTGCTGCCGGCCGAGGACCTGCTCGTCGCCAACGCCCGATTCGAGTCCACGACCTGGACGACCACTGTCGTCGGACCGCCGCTGGGCGGTGCCGCGATCGGGCTGCTCGGTCCGGTGGCGACGGTGGTGGCCGACGCGGTCAGCTACCTGCTCTCGGCCCTGGGCATCCGCGCGGCGGGCGGCCAGGAGCCGCGGCCCCAGCGCCGGGAGGCCGCGCGCATGCGGGTCGGGGACCTGCTCGACGGATGGCGGTACATCCTCGCCGACGCGACGCTGCGTCCGTTGTTCTTTAACACCGCCCTGTTCAACGGCCTGGTGATGGCCGCCGACGCGCTGCTGGCCGTTCTGATGCTCGGCCGGCTCGGGTTCACACCGTGGCAGTACGGCCTCGCCTTCGCCGCGCCGGCGATCGGCGGGCTGTTCGGTGCGCGGCTGGCCCGACCGCTCGTCACCCGGTTCGGGCGGCACCGGGTCCTGGTCGTGGCCGGAACGCTGCGCGCGATCTGGCCGGTCGGGCTGGTCTTCCTGGGGCCGGGGACCGGAGGGCTGCTGCTGGTGATGGGCGTCGAGCTCGGGCTGATCTTCTGCTGCGGGGTCTTCAATCCCGTCTATGCCACCTACCGTCTCGAGCGCACCGCGCCCGATCGGATCACCCGCACGCTGTCCGCGTGGGCGGTGACGACCAGGGCCTCGACCGCGCTCTTGACGGCCGTCTGGGGCGTGCTGGGCGGCCTGTTCGGCCCGCGCACGGCCATCGGCCTGGCCGGCGTGCTCCTGCTGACGACCCCGCTGCTGCTCCCCCGACGCGCCGCGGCGCCCCTCGCCGAGACGGAGCCGACACCGAACCACGCCTGACGGGCCGCCACGGCCGCCGGCCGCCAAGGACTCTAACGTCGCCGGCCCGCAGTTCAGCCCTCAGCCAAGAGTCACGACAGAGTCCTCCTGCGGTGCGGAACGCCACGTCACAGCAGGGCAGGGGCGGGTTTGTTGGATTCTGCTCCCTTGCTACCGAGACCCCCAGTGATTGAGGAAGTTCGCGATGGCCACGGGCGACTCCGCCACGGTTGACACTATTGACCTCAGGTCACTATTAATGACCTGAGGTCAATAGTGCATCCCAAGGAGCGGAGACACCCATGGCGACCGACAACCAGACGTCCGGTTTCCACCTGGTCGGCAAGCTTCTCGACCCCGCGGCGAGGGCCGACCCGTACCCGATCTACGCCGAGTTCCGCACCCTCGGCCCGGTATGGATCAAGGAGATGTCCACGCTGGTGGTGGCGAACTACCGCGACTGCGAGACGCTGCTACGCGACCCGCGGCTCAGCGCCGAGCGCGACCGGTTCTTTCAGGTCGATCAGGCAGCCGACCCGTATCCCCCGGACGCTCCATCCTCCATCCGGCGGCCATGGTTCCTGTCCCTGGACCCTCCGGACCACACCCGGCTGCGGCGCCTGGTCAGCAGCGCGTTCACCGCCCGCACCGTCGCCCGGATGGAGGACTCCATCGCGCAACTGATCGAGGAGTACCTCGACCGCGCGGCCGATCGGGAGACGTTCGACGTACTGTCCGGCCTCGCCTACCCGTTACCGGTGACGGTCATCTGCCGCATGCTCGGCGTGCCGCAGGCCGACGAGCGGTTCTTCCACCGATGGTCCGCCCAGCTCACCCGGCAGCTCGACGGCTTCTCCAACCGCTACGACGGCAGCGGCGACACCCCGCAGTGGGTGCACGGCGAGGTCGAGCTGCACCGGTACGTCAACGAACTCGTCGCCGACCGGCGCAGGAGCCCGCGACGGGACGACCTGATCTCCGAACTGCTCGCCGCGCAGGACGGTGGCGACGTGCTCAGCCATGACGAGCTGGTCTCCACGATCGTGCTGCTGCTGGTGGCGGGGCACGAGACGACGGTCAACCTGATCGCCAACGGCGTGCTCGCCCTGCTACGGCACCCCGGTCAGCTCGCCGCCCTGCGCGCCGACCCAGGCAAGGCGTCCGCGGTCGTCGAGGAGATCCTGCGCTACGACCCGCCCGTCCAGCTCACCGCCCGGGTCGCCGGCGAGGACCTGCGCGCTGGAAGGGCGACGGTGCCCGCCGGCGGCCTGGTCATCCTCCTGCTGGCCGCGGCTCACCGGGACCCGGAGGCCAACCCGGACCCGGACCGGTTCGACCCGGCCCGCGAGCAGGTGCGGCATCTGGGCTTCGGCTTCGGCTCGCACTTCTGCCTCGGCGCGCCGCTGGCCAGGCTCCAAGGCCGGCTGGCGTTGGCCGCGTTCGTCCGGCGCGTCCGGGAGCCCGAGCTCATCGCCGACCCGCCACCGTATCGGGAACACCTCAACCTGCGTGGCGTCAGTGAGCTCCTCATCGCCCACGCGGGGTGACGAGGTGAGGATGGCGCCGGATGAGGGACCGAGGCACACCGACCCGCAGCGTGGACTCGGCGTCACGCAGGTCACTGCGGCCCGGGGGCCGAGCCGATGCCGGGGGCGATCCGCTGGGCTCTGGGCGTGTTCGCGGCCTGACTCTGCTCGCGGCACCGCCGGCCCTGGCAACCGAGTTCAGATGATCAAGCTGAAGAGACATCTGATGAGGCCCTCATGGTCGGCTAACCTGGTGCGATGGTCACTTCCAGGAGCCGGCGCCGCCTCACCCCGGAGGCCAGGCGCAGCGAACTCATCGACGCCGCCATCCGGCTCCTGGACTCCGGGCAGAACGTGACCAACTGGGTTCAAGCCGTCACCGCCGAAGCCGATGCCGCCAAGGGCACCTTCTACGTCTACTTCTCCTCCTGGGAGGAGATGCTCGTCGCGATACGGGACCGCGTGCTGCGTGACTACCTGGACAGGTTCCACCGGCTCGCCGAATCCACCGAGCCGATCGACTGGTGGGCCACCATCGACGCCGAATGCGCGGCGGCCATCGAGGACATCGCCCGGCCCGGCGGGCTCCATGCCGTCGTCTTCCACTCCCACTCTGCGCCCGCACCCGGGGACGACGGGCGGCCGGACACCATCGCCGCCATCGCCAAGGCACTGCGCCGCGGGATGGACGAGGGCGCGTTCCGCCGGGTCGACCCGCATATCGCGGCCACGATCCTGTTCACCGTCCTCCACGGCGCCGCGGACGCGATCGCCGCCGGAGAGCAGCCGCAACACTGGCTGACAGCCGTACGCGACCTCACCCGCCACTGGCTCGCACCACGACCGAGGGAGCAGTGACACAGGCGCCCCACAGCCTTCGGAGCCCCGGGTCGTCGGCGGCGGTGGGGTCGCGCAGGTCCCCCAACCGGCCGGGTGGTTCCGGCCGGTTGAACGGGCACGTCCCATGGAACCGGTCCTCCATACCGCGTTCATAACCCCTGCGCAGCTGGTCGTGGTGGGCGAAGAACACCGCTCGCGCCAGGCCGTTGCGGCCCTCCCCGACGTTCAGCTGGGCGCCCATCATCCTGCGGTAGTCCTCCGGATGGGCGACGTGCAGCAGGTGCATCGACTTGAAGATGCGGCCGTAGGCCAATCACGCCGGAACGGAACGTTCTCTACAGGCAATTTCCGTTCCGATGGTGGGGTGCCGTGAAGCACGGCACCCCTACTTGATCGCGGCCAGGTCCAGGACGTACATCTCGTTCTTGATCGGGTAGGTCATCAGCCGGTCGAGGCCGCTGTCGGGGATCGCCATGCTTCCCTTCGCATCCGGCCGTATGCCGAGATCGGCGGACCTGCCGGTGTCGGCGTCATACAGCGTCAGGACGGCCTGGCTTCCCGGTCCCCTCAACCTGACCTTGAAGAAGCGCTCCAGGCCGGCCTCGTCACCTGGATGGAAGGTGCTTGGCAGTTCGCGCTCGTGGGAGCCGTCGCGGTCGCGGACGAACCTACGCAGGATGGTCTGGTTCCGCACCGTGTCCGGGCACCGGCGAGTGCCGCACTTGATCTCCTTGCCGGAGCGGTCGTGGGGGCGTTTGACCTTGACGGTCTTGTACCGCACGGCCACGCCCGCGCACCGGTCGACGCCGCACCTGACCTCCTCGTCGGCGTTGACCACGGCGTCGCGCCGCTCACCGGTCTCGACGTTCAGCAGCTCGCGGAAGATCGCCTTTCCGCGGTGGATGCCCACCCACGGCCATTGCAGGACGTGGTGCCGCTCGGCGCCCTTCACCGGCTGCGGCGAGCCCCCGCTCAGCGGCACCCGGTAAACCCCGCCCTTCTCGTACGCGAAGGCCACGTCCGAACCCGTCACCGTCAGCCCGTTGATGTGCCCCTGCTTCATGACGTTTCCGAGGGGGACGTCAGTCACCGGCCGGGGCCGGCCGCCGGTGGCCGGCACCGTCCAGATCCGGGCGACCCGCGGGCCGCCCGCCTCCTTGTAGGACGCCCACCAGACGATGTTGCCGCCACCGGCGGCGACGCCGTCGGCGAAGATCGCTGATCCCTTCGTCGGGGGGATCTCGGCGATCTGCCTGGGCTGGCCGGTGCCCAGGTCGTAGCTCCACAGGAACTGACGCTTTCCGTCACTGACGCCCGTCATGACCAGCAGCGTGTGATCGTCGAGGAGTAGCTGCGGGTAGTACGCGCGGCCGTCGGGCAGCTTGGCCGGGATCTTGTGTACGGCCTGCGGCCACACCTTCTCGATGGGCGGCGGAATCTTGTCCGCCGACGGCTCGGCCTCGCCGGTCGCGCTGACCGCGGGGTGCGGCTCGGCCGACGAGCCCAGGGCGCTGACCGCCGCGCCCACCCCGCCTGCCACCAGGACCACGGCCGCGGCCGTGTGCACGGCGGCGGTCCGCGCCCGCCGCCGGCGATGGCGCGTCTTGACCGTCGCGACCAGCCCGGCTGGCGCCTGCGGCGCACGATGCGCCGCCCCGGAGAGGACGCGGCTCAGCTTGTCTTCCAGATCGGTCATCGCATGCTCCTGTGGGACGCCGGTGAGGAGGAGAGGGAGGAACGTAGCTTGTCCAGGCCCCGGAAGGCCTGGCTGCGCACGGTTCCGGGAGAGATGCCGAGCACCTTGGCGATCTCGGCGTCGCTGAGCTGTTCGTAGTAGCGCAGCACCAGCACGGCACGTTGTCTGCGGGGCAGCGCGGCCAGCTCTTCCCAGAGACCCTGTTCCTCGTCGGGAGGAAAGACTTCGTGGTGAACCCGCTCCGGCGGCTCTCCGATGAGGTGTTCACGCCTGTGCCGCCGCCAGACGCTGATGTGTAACCGTGCCATCGTGGTCCGGGCGTAGCTGTGCGGGCTGTCCTTGCGTCTCACCCTCGGCCAGGCGCCGTACAGCCGTACCAGAGCTTCCTGGACCAGGTCGGCGGCGTCATGAGGGTTTCCGGTCAGGACGTATCCGTAGCGGAGCAGGGCGTCCGTCTGCTCTGCCACGAAGTCGTCGAAGCCGGGTTCGTCATCCACTTGTAGTCCCTTCGGTCGTCACGTCCCAGACGGCCGGAGGGACGAAGATGCTGCATCGCTCGGCGAATGTGTCTGGGGACTATCCGGCCGGAATTGAACGATAAGCCTCCGCCAGAGGTCAGGCAGGGTGCGAAGGGGCGTGGGTGGTTGGTGACGCGGAGGAGTGCTCAGGTCAGGCCGCGCGGAGCGCCGGCGCCTCTTCGGTGTACCGCGCTCGCGACACGCACGGCGACCCGCCCAGACCTCCCGCAACCGGCGCTCGTTGTCCGCGAGATCCCCGGTGAACATGACGTTCAACACCAGAGGCGAACATCCTCCTGCGGTCCGGAGCGACCCGAGCGGGCGCGGCGGCGTCGGCGGCGTCGGCGGCTCGGTCAGCGTCAACCGCCCGCCGTCCCACGTGCCGACTACGGTGAAGTCGGCCCACCGGGTTCCGTCCGCCGCCTCCTGCTCAACCGTGTTCCAGTCCCAGCCCACGATGCCGCACCCGCCCTCCCCGCGGCGGGTACGTCTGGGCGACGGCCGAGCAGAGCTGCGGCTCATGCGACCGGCCCTCCAGGGGCTCAGGTAAGGCTCGAACCACAGCCGCCATCTGCGACGGACCTCCTGGTCAGAGCGCCAAGGGCAGCGTGGGGTCCTCAACGTCTGTCGAAATCTCCGGACTTGCCCGTTCACCGACGTTGATTCCGACGCGAGTTGCCGACGATGCCCACCTGGACGGCAGTACCTCCTGCGTTCCTGCGACCCGAAGGTGTCCGCCGAGGACATCGCCTGCGGCTACCGCCGACTCCTGGAAGGGGAACGGGGCCAAACGCCCGGTGGACCTGGTGCTCTCAGGTCCGCCGGGCTGCCGGGCGGGTCTTCGCAACCATGCTGCGGTCCCCCGAGGAGACCATCGCGTGAATGGGTACGGTGCTGACGCTCATGAGCGTCGCAAGGCCCCGGCGGCCCTGCTGGCGAGCGAGCGCCGGACCCATGAGGTGCATCAGGGCGGTGAGGGCCGGCATCGGACGCCCGAAGAGCGTGATCTCCGTGATGCGTGCTTGGTCGTCGAGCCGCAGCATCTGCACCTCCTCGAACGACTGGGAACCCACCCGCGCCCGGTAGACCAGTGCGTACGTGTCGCCCTCGCCGGTCTGGGTGTGGTAGTGGACGTCCTTGACCGCCGCGAACGCCACGGTCAGGAAGTCGCGCAGCTGGTCAGATCCCTCGAAGGGGAACTGGTCGGTGAGCGGCGAGCTGAGCACGACGTCCGGGCTCAGGCACGCGACCGCGGCTTCGACATCACCGCGTTCCTCGGCGGAGCGCCATCGCGCGACGGTAGCGGCGGCGGAGTGCAGGGTCTCGGACATGGGTCTCTCCCGGTATCAACGGCGCGATGGGGTTTGCGGGGTGGCGGGTGTCAGCCGGCCAGCTTGTTCATCTTGCGGATCTGCCTGTCGAAGGCCCATGCAGGAACAAAGCGGAGTATGCGCGCGCGTCCGGCCATGGGGCCGGCGGCGTAGCGCAGTTTCGGCTTCGCGTCGGTGGCTGCCGCGACGATCGCCTTGGCGACAACGGCGGGGTCGTCGCCGTCCTTGATCGCCTCCGCCATCAGGCGGTCGAAGACGTGCCGCTGATCCGCGTAGGCCTGCAGGGGCGTGTCGGGCTTCGCGCTGTTGGCCTCGAATCCGGTCTTGGTGTAGGCGGGTTCGACGAGAAGCGCCCGGACGCCGTACTCCCGGACCTCGTGGTCCAGGGACTCGGTGTAGCCCTCGACCGCATGCTTGGAAGCGCCGTAGACGGCCATGTAGGGAGCGGGGATGAACCCCTGTACGGAAGAGAGGTTGATGATGCGCCCGCGTCCCTGGGCGCGCATGTGCGGCAGGACCTCCTTCACCATGCGCATGACCCCGAAGACGTTGATGTCGAAGACGTCCTGGGCCTGCGCGACGGAGGTTTCCTCGGCCGCGCCTATCGATCCGATGCCGGCGTTGTTGACCAGGACGTCGATCCGCCCGAACCGCTCGATCACCTGCTGGACCGCGGCGGTGACCGACTTGTTACTGACCACGTCGAGGTCGAGGAACGTCACACCCCGGAGCGGGGTGACGCGTGAGGTGTCGCGGCCTGTGCCGGCCACGTCGAAACCCGCTGCGACCAGTGCGAGCGCGGTTTCCTTGCCGATGCCGGATGACGCGCCCGTCACGAGGGCCACCGGCCGATTTGTCGTCATCATGCACTCCCGAACTCATCTGGGAAACCGATCGGTTTCGCTTCGCCTCACTGTAAACCGATCGGTTTCCATGCACAAGCTCAAGCAGGGAACTGATCCCGGGCCACGTCACCGGCTGCCTTCAGGTTGAGCTGACCGGCGCCCGCCGGCATGGCGGCACCTCTACCGAGGCGATTGCCGCACGTCCGCACCTTCGACTGCGACTCCTGCCCGCCGTCGATCGATCAGGACGAGAACGCGGCACGCAACCTCGCCGCTGTGGCGGCGGACTGCACGACTGGTACCGGAGTGGCCGGAGACCAGGACACCGCCACGGCGGTGTCGAAGCCTCGTGGAGCCGACCAGAAGACCCGCGCCACCGCCCAGCCGCGCAAGCGGCGAGGCGGGCGGGCAGGTGGCGCAAACCTGCCGCAGCAGCGGCAGAAGGAAACGAGAGACCGTACTCAAGCCGAAGCGCTCACGCTTTGGTGATGCGACGGACCTTCCAGGCCGTAATGCCTGGATTGCCGAGAGTCGCTGAGACTCTCAGCAACGGTGAAGGGGCGCGAGCGGTGCCCTCCCACGCAATGGGCAGCCCAATGGCGATCGCTTACCCGCAGCTGATCTCGACGCACCCCGAAACGCTCCAGATGCAGGGATACGCCTTCGCGGCAGCCACCGACGCGCGGGCGATGACCAGATCAGCGAGCGTCCGGGCCGGCTGGATGAGGCTCCGGGAAAACATGCCCCGCCGCTGGGGCGCCGATGCCGACAAGACCACAACCTTCCCCGCGCCCGGCTGCTCATCAATTCCCTTACGATCATCGAGCTTCGCCCCGAGTGCCGGGGAGGAAGGGCATGAAGCCATGCGGGCCGTGCCGGCTGCCCGAGACCGGCATCAGCCGGCACATCAGTCACCGGACCTGCCCCGGAAAGGCGATGCGTCAGCGCATGCCGGCCGCATCGAGCAGGAGGGCCACGGTGGGTGCGATGAACCCTGTCAGGTTGTCGGCGCCGACACCCGCGCGGGCACTGGCGCCATCGAAGACCAGGATCAGCTGCCGGGCCAGCAGGTCGGGATCGCTCGCGCCACCCCGTTCGGCCTCGGCCCGGAAAAAGGCCATCAGGTTTCCCTTGATCCGGCGTGCCACCTGGCTCGCAGGGTGACTCCGGTCCTTCAGCTCGATCTGCACCGCCAGGTACCGGCAGCCTTGGAACTCGGGCGCACCCGCCTGCAGTTCCACCCGCTCGAAGACGTACAGGATCCGCTCGCGGGGTGAACGGTCGTCGTCCGCCGGGGGCAGGGCCCTTGCCGCGTAGGTGGAGGCGCGTTCCTCCAGGCTCGCCGCGAGCAGTTCGTCCTTGCTCTCGAACAGCTGGTACATGGAGCGCTTCGACACCCCCGCCGCCTTGCACAGCGCCTCGACGCCGATGCCGACACCGTCTCGGTAGGTGAGCACGGCCGCCGCATCCAGCAGCCGCTCCCGGGGACTTTGCTTCGCCTTGGTGGTCACACTGCGAGGTTAACTCGATTCCATCGGAATGGAAACCGATCGGTTTACGAAGGTTGCCGGGGGCGATATCCGGTGCCGCCCACAGCCGGAGCGGACAATGGAGTGCGGCTCTGGGCCACCGCCTCGCCGGACGCTGTCTCGTTGGTGCGGACACCAAGGGGGGCGGGGACCGGGCGCCAGCCAAGAGATGCCGGAACCACAGTTCCACCGGTAACCAGAGGCTCGCATTCCAGCGACAATCCATACCCTCGATCTGGCAAGACGGCACCGCTCGCCCCCCGCACTCCGTGACTAGACTGCCGCCATGACCACGGAGTCGTCCCCTCTCACCATCGCCCAGCTCGCCGAGCTGGCCGGAGTTTCCACCGCGACGGTCTCCAAGGTCGTGAACGGCCGTTCCGAAGTCTCGTCCGAAACCCGCGCCGCCGTGGAGGAGCTCATCCGCCGGCACGGCTACCGCCGCCAGCGCCGCCGCTCCCCACCGACGGCCATGGTGGAGCTGGTCTTCCACGCGCTGGAGGGCGACTATCCCGTCCAGATCACCAAAGGCGTGGCGGAGGTCGCCCGTGAGCACGATCTCATGGTGGGCATATCGGACCTGCGCCGTGACCACACCGCCGGGGACACCTGGCTGGCGGATGTGCTGCGGCGCCGCCCGAGCGGCGTGATCGCGGTGTTCTCGGGCCTGACCGAGACCCAGCACGAACAGCTCGCCCGCCGCGAGATCCCGCTGGTCCTGCTGGACCCGGCCGACGTTCCCGCGAGAAACATCCCGTCGGTCGGCGCCGGCAACTGGAACGGCGGGCTCACGGCCACCCGCCACCTCCTGGAGCTCGGGCATCGCCGCATCGCCATCATCACCGGGCCCGACTCCGCGCTGGCCAGCCGGGCCCGCTTCGACGGCTACCGCACCGCCCTCGACATGGCCGGCATACCCGTCGACCCGGAGCTCATCGGCCGGGGGGACTTCTTCATCGAGGGCGGCCTGGCCGAGGCGCACCGCATGCTGCGCCTGCCCGACCGGCCGACCGCGATCTTCGCCACCAACGACGGCCAGGCCATCGGCGTCTACCACGCGGCCCGCCGGCTCGGCCTGCGCATCCCGGACGATCTCAGCGTGATCGGCTTCGACGACATGCCGTCGGTGCGGTGGGCCATTCCACCGCTGACCACCATCCGCCAGCCTCTCACCGAGATGGCCGCCGCGGCCACCTCGATGCTGCTGACGCTGGCCCATGGCGAGCAACTGCCACAGAGCCGCGTCGAGCTGGCCACCGAACTCGTCGTACGCGAGAGCACCGGACCTCCCACACTTCCGACCGCCTGAGCCGAAGGGCGTTCTCGAAGAGGCAGCGGGACACGTTCACGGCAGGAGCAGTGAACCGGTCCAGTTGGCCCATTGCTCGGGTCGACGCCACCAGAGGAAAAGTAACTCTCAGTGATCTCGGCGACGGCCCACCCTTGAGGAAGTGACTGTCCGGCGTCTGGTCAGGGTATCCGCATGGCCTTGGCGATCCGGTGTTCATACACCCGGTAGGCCTTGCGCCCGGCCGATGTGGAGCCGTCCCCGGTGAGAGCGGCGCACTGCTCCAGCATGGTGTGGTGGAGTGTCAGCAGGGCGGTGACACGCAGTGAGTAGCCCTGCTCGCGGTGGATGGCCCAGCCCTCGCGCAGCGCGTCGCGGGTCACGGGCGGCCGGGCGGCCGAGCACCTTGCCGGCGGCGGCCGCGGCGGCCACGCCTTCGCGCGTGTTCTCTGAGATCATGTCCCGCTGGAACTCCAGGACCCCGGCCAGCATGGTGACGAACAGCTTGGTCATGGGGTGGTCCGCCGTCAGGTCCATTCCCGACCAGGCGCCGGTCGCGACACGCAGGTGAACTCCCCGGCAAGCCGGAGCACCTCTCGGATGTCGAGGACATCCTTGACGGAGGGGAACAGCCGAGCGGCGTCGGCGATGCGCACGGTGTCACCAACGGCCGCCTCGTCCAGGAGGCTGCGGAAACCAGGCCGCTGAAGGGGTGCAGCCGGCTGGAGGTCGGCCGAAAGTCCGCACGGCCGGGATTGGATCCGAGGGCGGTTTTGCCCGAATTCGATTGGACCGGGGACACCGGCCCAATGCAGGGGCGCAAATGTTCGACTCAGCCCCCCACTCGTCATTCGATAGGTATCCAGACGATCATCCGTCGTGCCGAATGCGGTGACGCGATTCGCTCCGGAACGTCTCCGGGTCTGTCGGGAGTTGTTGTCCAGGTGGGTTCAGGTCAGCTGATGCCGCCGGGAGAGATCAGGCCGGTCTCGTAGGCGACCACCACGGCTTGGACACGGTCGCGCAGGCCGAGCTTGGACAGGATGCTCGCGACGTGGGTCTTCACCGTGGCCACGCTGAGGGTCAGCTGGTCGGCGAGTTCGGCGTTGCTCAGGCCGGTGGCAAGCAGGCGCAGCACGTCCAGTTCCCGGGGCGTCAACTGGTGCAGATCACGGTGGAGGGTGGGCTTCACGTCGTCGCGGCGGGCGAAACGCTCGACCAGGCGGCGGGTGATGGTGGGCGCGAGCAGGGCGTCGCCGGAGCGTACCAGACGTACCGCGGCCACCAGGTGCTCGGGTGAGACGTCCTTGAGCAGGAACCCGCTCGCGCCCGCGGCGAGCGCGGCGTACACGTAGTGGTCGAGGTCGTAGGTGGTCAGGATCAGCACGCGGGTGTCCTCATTGCCGCCCGCGAGGATCCGCCGTGTGGCTTCGAGGCCGTCCATCTGCGGCATCCGGATGTCCATGAGCACGACGTCGGGCCTGGTACGGCGGACCGCGGCGACGGCTTCGTCCCCGTCGGCGGCCTCGGCCGCCACTTCGATGCCGTTGGCGGTGAGGATCATGCGGAATCCCGTGCGTACCAGTGCCTGATCGTCGGCGATGACGGCGCGCAACCGCTCGGTCATGCGGTCCTCCACGGGACGCGAGCCTTGATCCGGAATCCGCCCCCGGCTGTCCGGCCGGCGTCCAGGGTCCCGCCGTAGACCGCGAGCCGCTCTCGCAACCCGATCAGCCCCCTGCCGTCGCCGGTCCGCGGCCCGGCGCTCCGTGGCCCGCCGGTGTCGCTCACCTCGATCTCCAGCCAATCGTCGTCATGGCCGATCCTCACGGACGCGGCGGCCCCGGGCGCGTGCTTGATCGTGTTGGTGAGGGCTTCCTGCACGACGCGGTAGGCGGCGAGGTCGATCCCGGGAGGCAGCGGCCCGGGCGGCGACACCGCGACCTTCACCGGTACTCCGGCGGCGCGGACCCGTTCCACCAGGCCGTCGAGCTGGTCGAGCCCGGGTTGGGGTTCGAGCCCGTCGGACGGCCCGTCGAGGCGTTCGCCGCCCGGGCCGGCCAGCAGGCCCATGACATGGCGCAGCTCGGCCATGGCGGCCCGGCCGCCGGACTCGATCGCCAGTAGAGCCTGCTTCGACTGTTCCGGCTCCACGTCCATCACGCTGCGGGCCGCGCCGGCCTGGATCACCATCACATTGACATTGTGGGTCACCACATCGTGGAGCTCGGCGGCGATCCGGGACCGCTCCTCGGTGACAGCCCTGCGCATGGCGTCGTCCTGCGCCTGCTGCAGCTCGGTGAGCCGGTGCCGGCTGGCCTTGAGCCGTCGCCGCCAGAAACGGACGGAGCTCCCGAGGACGCCGACGCTCAGCAGGACGACGAACGGCCCCATCCAGCCCGGCAGCGCAGGCGCGATGTCTCCGAACCCGGCACCGGCGAGCCCGGCCGCGAACACGAGGCCGCCCATCGCCGGGATGCGGTGACGGCTGTGGGCGGCGGCACCGTACGCGGCGATGGAGCAGGTCAGTACGGTGATCCAGGTCGCATCCTCGTGGGTGGCCCGCGCCGCCACCAGCACCACCCAGAAGGTGATGAGCGGGTACCGGCGCCGCGCCGCCAGGGGCAACGCCGTCAGCGCCACGAGGAACGCGGGCGCCTCGTGGGACGGAATCTGGGCAAGCGGATGGCCAAGGGGCGGGGATGGGCGGTTGAACAGGACGCTGGGAGGCAGTGCGTGGTCGGCCGGGGGATCAGGCCGGAGCCGCAGGCTCTCGATCACTTCGGGCTGATGCGCGGCGGCGCCGACCGCCGGATTCTCCGCCGCCACGGTCACCGCGAGGACCGTCAGGACGATCGCGACCACCACGTCGACGGCGAGCGCTCGACGAGACAGCCTCGAAGGCCCCTCGCTGCTCCGCCCTGGCGCGTCCCGATCTGAGTAGTCCTCGTTCAGCCGGCTGCACAGGGCGAGCACATGCCGCCACCACGGCCGTCGTTCATTGGTCTCCACCGGCACATTGTCACGCCTGCCCCGTCCGTCCCACATCGGCCGTCGTGACGGAGCTTCACAGTCTCTGGGACTAGATCGCAGGGATGACCTGGCGGCCCCTCGTTCTCAAGCGCGACGTGATCTCGGCATCACGGCCGAAGCGCACCGGCAGGAGCGGCGCCTAGCTTCGTTCCCGGCACCAAGCCGCGGTGCAGCCGCGGCCTCGCATGGCGGCCTCGACGATCGAGGCGCTGTTCATGACCATCTTTTCGAACCTCTGCTCAGGAGGACATAGCGTGACTTCTGTCCTGCAGGCCCAGGCACTGGGCAAGAAGTACGGCAGACGCTGGGCGCTGCGCGAGGGCACCATCGACATACCGGCGGGCCACATCGTGGGGTTGGTGGGTCCCAACGGAGCCGGTAAGTCCACGCTGCTGAAGCTGGCCAGCGGCCAACTCCAGGCGACCGCGGGCAGCATCGCCGTTCTTGGCGGTCGGCCGGGAAGCACGCCCGCGCAGCTGGCCAAGGTCGGGTTTGTCGCCCAGGAGACCCCCGTCTACGCGGGGCTGACCGTTGCCGAACACCTGCGGCTGGGTGCGCGGCTCAACCCCCGCTGGGACGACGGCATGGCGCGAGAGCGTACAGCGCGGCTCGGCCTTGATCCTGCCCGGCGGGCGGGCAGGCTGTCGGGCGGTCAGCGCGCTCAGCTCGCCCTCACCCTGGGCCTGGCCAAGCGGCCCGAGCTGCTGATCCTGGACGAGCCCGCGGCCGCGCTCGATCCGCTGGCTCGCCACGAGTTCATGCAGCACCTGATGGAGGCCGCCGTCGAGCACAAGCTGAGCGTGGTGCTCTCCTCTCATCTGGTCTCCGACCTGGAACGGGTCTGCGACTTCCTCATCGTGCTCGTCGGCTCCCGCGTCCAGATCGCCGGGAAGACCGACCATCTGCTGGCCACCCATTACCGGCTCACCGGCCCGCGCCGCGATCCCGGCCGGTTGCCCGCCGGCCAGTGCGTGGTCTCCGCCCGGCACGCCGACAGGCGGAGCACGTACACGATCCGTGGCGAAGCGCCGATCCACGATCCTGCCTGGACGATCAGCCGGCTCAGCCTGGAGGACCTCGTCCTGGCCTACATGGACCAGCGCACCGCCGATAACCGGCGAGCCGCCCTGGAGGCGCAACGATGATCTGGCTGACCTGGCGGCAATTCCGCGGCTCGGCCGCGACGGTGGCCGGCATACTCGTCGTCCTCATCGGCGCGCTGGCCCTGACCGGCCCGAGCCTGGCCACCGCCTACCAGGCCGGGATCGCAGGCTGCACCCCGGACAACACCTGCAACGACTTCTTCGACCGCTTCTTCGAGGAGTACCAGCTCCCCTTCCTCGCCCTCACCCTCGTCGTGCTGATCCTGCCGGCGCTGGTCGGGCTCTTCTGGGGAGCGCCGCTGATCACCCGTGAGCTGGAGGCGGGCACGCACCTGCTGGTCTGGAACCAGAGCATCACCCGCAGGCGCTGGCTGGCGGTCAAGCTCGGGCTCACCGGCCTGGCGGCCATGGCCGCCGCCGGCGTGTGCGGCCTCGCGGTGACCTGGTGGTCCGACCCGCTGGACAAGTCGGCCGTTTCGGAGATGGCCCAGATGTCTCCCCTGGTGTTCAGCGCGCGCGGCATCGCCCCGATGGCGTATGCCGCCTTCGCCTTCGTCCTCGGCGTGACCGTGGGCATGCTGGTGCGCCGCACGCTGCCCGCCATGGCCCTCACCCTGGCTGTCTTCGCCACTGTCCAGTTCGCCATGCCGCTGCTGGTCCGGCCCCACCTGATGCCGCCGGTCAGCGCGAGCTTCGAGCTCGACCAGACGAACGTGGACGAGCTCCACGTGCAGGGGCAGGGAGGCGGACCTGTGCAGATTTTCCTGAGGACGTCGGCCGTTCCCGGCCACGCGGGCGCCTGGGTCCTGTCCAGCAACCTCCTCGATCCCTCCGGACGTACGGTCGCCGACAGCGGCAATGCAGGATCGGGGCCGTCGTCGACGATCGCGCGGTCCATCCCGGTCTCCACGACGTCGGGCCCCTGCGCACCGGCAGGGGGACCAGTGACCACCAGCGCGTGCCTGGTCGAGGTAAACCGGCTCGGCTACCGGCAGCAGGCGACCTACCAGCCCCTTGAGCGCTTCTGGCCGTTCCAGTGGATCGAGATCGGGATCTACGCCCTGCTGGCCTTCGTCCTGACCTGGCTGTCCTTCTGGTGGATCCGGCGAGGTTCGTCATGACTGTCACCAGGACCGCGGCCGCCGTGCTCGCCCTCCTCCTGGCGGTCCTGCTTACGGTGGCCTGCACGGCGCCCACGGCGCCGCGCGGCCAGGCGAGCACGGCCGCCGGCACCGCCTGCGCGCCGCCGCGCGGAGCCCTCAAGGCGGAGACCCCCACCACGATCGACGTCATCGAGCAGGCGTACTTCTGCATCCTCGGCAACTACTACAGCAGCGCCACCCTGAACGCCCGCGCGCTGCTGACCGCCGGCTTCGCCGCCCTGACCCAGGAGCTCAACCGCGACGGGCGCGACATCCCCGAGGCCACCATGCCCGCGCTGACCGGCGACCGCAAAGCCGACTGGGCCGCCTTCGAGGCCGTCTACCGCAAGGTCACCGACCAGGTCCCCAACCTGCGCGACAAGCTGGCCGTCGCCACCCTCGACGCCATCGTGGCCGCCATCGGCGACAAGCACGCCAGCTGGACCCACGGCGTCAAGCAGTCACCCGACTACTATGACGGCGACGGCTACGGCCTGGGCCTTCAGGCCAACGTCAACGGCCCGCAGGTGCACCTCAACCCCGGCGTCGCCGTCCCCCCCGCTGTTCGTCACCGAGGTGCAGGGCGGCGCGGCACGGGTCGCCGGACTGCGCCCCGGCGACATCATCGAATCGATCAACGAATCGGCGCCCTTCATCAAAGGCGCGCCCATCCCCGCGATCGCCGCCCTCTACCCGCAATACCCGGAGGCGCGCCCGGTCCGGCTGCGGCTCCTGCGGCAGAGCACCGGCCGCCGCTGGACCGCGACTGTCAAACCGGGTCTCTTTCAGCGGGATCTGACGGCCCTGCAGGTGGTGCGATCGAAGCTGCTGGACGACGACATCGCCTACGTACGGATATCCGGATTCGTACCCGACTCCGCGGAGCGGGTCCTGCGGGCGATCGCCAGACTAGGCGAGGACCGGCTCCTCGTCGGCGTCGTGCTGGACCTGCGCGGCAACGACGGCGGCAGCCCCACCGAGGCGGTCCGGCTGCTGAGCGCGTTCGCCCACGGCAAGGTCACCGCCTACCAATGCACCGTGGACGACAAATGCGAAACCCTGCGGACCGACGACACCGTCGACCTGCTCGATCTGCCGCTCGCGGTGCTCATCGACCGCAGCTGCGCCTCGGCGTGCGAGCACTTCAGCTCCGCCGTCAAGGATCTGCGCCTCGGCCGGCTGGTCGGCACCAGGACCGCCGGCGTCGTCTCCGGCCCGGCGCAGGCATACCTGCTCAGCAACAACACCACGCTGAGCTTCCCCAGCAGGCACCACCTCGGGCCCAACCGCGAAGTGATCGACCGGATCGGCGTGGCCCCCGACCACCACGTGCCCCTGACCCCGAAGGACGCCGCCGCCGGGCACGACCCCGCCCTGACCAAGGCCCTCACCTTGCTGCACAAGTGAACGGACCTCCCCATGAGACAGATCCTGGCAGCGGCCGCGGGACTGACCGTCCTCGCCATGTCCGCCTGCTCCGTACCCACCCCGCCCAGAGCCGCCGCCGTGTCCACCCCACCGGCCGGCACCGCCACCCTGCCCGCCCCTACCGGCGCCCACCCGGTCGGCACCACCGTCCTTTATCTGACAGACGCCTCCCGCCCCGACCCCTGGAACCTCGACGCCAAGGCCAGAGAGCTCAAGGTCACCATGTGGTACCCGACCAAGCAGCGCGACGGGCAGCGCGCTGCGTACATGGCACCCAAGGAATCGGAACTCCTTCTGAAAGGCACCAAGATTGCCATCGCGCCGTACGACACGCTGAGCAAGACCCGTACGAACTCCATCAAAGACGCCGAACCCACGGAGCGGAAGCTTCCGCTGGTGGTGCTGTCCCCCGGCTTCACCAAGCCGATGAGCACCCTCACCTCCCTGGCCGAGGACCTGGCCAGCCGCGGGTACGTCGTGGCCGGGATCGACCACACCTATGAGAGCTACGCCACCACCCTCCCCGGCGGGCGGGTCGCCGAATGCCTCGCCTGCGACAGCAACTCCGATCCCGGCTTCGGCGCGGGATTGGTCCAGGTCCGGGCCGCCGACGTCTCCTTCGTCCTCGACCAGCTGCCGGCGAAGTGGAAAGGCTCCCGCCGGTTCGACCGCTCCCGCATCGCCATGGTCGGGCAGTCGATCGGCGGGTCCAGCGCCATGGCGACCATGCTGAAGGACCTCCGCGTGCGGGCCGGAATCGACATGGACGGCACCGCCTACGCCCGGATCCCCAAGAGCGGGTTCTCCCGGCCGTTCATGTTCCTGGGTTCGGCGCAGCACGTCTCCGGAGGTCCCGCCCCCACGTGGGACCGCGACTGGAAGCTGCTCACCGGATGGAAACGCTGGATCGTGCTGACGGGCACCGAACACCAGTCCTTCACCGACACCCCGCTGCTGGCCGATGCCCTCGGCATCAAGCCCACCGCCGGCGTCCTGCCCGCGGCGCGCGCCGCCGAGCTCACCCGCACCTACGTGGCGGCCTTCCTCGACCAGCACCTGAAGTCGCAGCGGCAGCCCCTCCTGGACAAGCCGTCCTCGCGCTACCCCGAGGCCAAGTTCTGCCCCTGCGCTCCATCCTGAGACCCGGCGGTCCCTGAAGCGTCGGGGGATGCTGAAGACGCCGTATGCCTGCCTGGCCCGGGTGCACGGCGGCGAGCCCGGGCCTCTGGAGTTGTTGCAGGTCTTCAGTCTCGACGAGGTCGCCGCCGCACTCTGTCCTCGTCTCCGGCAACGGCCCCGCCGGCGGCAGGGTCCGACTCGGACAGCGCCGCGCCCAGCTGCCTGTCGAGATGTTCGAACCTTCTTCGTCGGGCACGGCATCACCCCTGGTCAGGCGGTAGACGATCCAGTCAGACCGCGTTCTGCTCGTCCAGGTTCAGGTGCTTGCTCATGTCAAGCTCCAGCCGGCCGTACAGGTTCACATGGGTCCAGAACAGAGCCGACAGGCCGGCGACGGTCGACCGGCGTCAGCTTCTTCTGCCACTTCGGGTCGCGCATGACGATCTGAATCAGGATCGTGTTCAGGTAGGCGATCGAGGCTTGGACCACGCCCAAGGTCAGGAAGCGATTCCTCCCGGGCGTGAACGTGAAGGCCCGAGGTTCCTCGCCGGACAGCGTTGAAAGAAACGCGTCCGGCGGATCGCTGGAGCGGCACGCCGTTCGGATGGTGGCGGCGTGCGAATCAGCCTGGCCGATTAGCCTGCCCGTTGCAGCCTTTGGTGTGGGCGTTGTCGTCGCCGAAGACGAGCGCCGCTTGCGTTGCGGGACGAATGGCCGGACAGCCTGTGCTCGGCAGTCTCGCGCGTGTGATTCCCGCCCCGCCGGTGCCATACTCGCGTGAACGGGATCTTCTTCACTGAGCCAGGTGGCGTGCGAAGGAGGTGTGGCCGTGGAGTTCAGCGTTCTGGGCCCGACACGCGTCCGGTCCCCGGGGGGCGACGTGGCGCTCGGGCCGCCCAAGCAGCGGCTCCTCATGGCGGTCATGCTGGCGCACCCGCACGACGTGCTGTCCGTCGACCGTATCGTCGACGCCCTGTGGGGGGCCGCGCCTCCGCCGTCCGCTCCGGCCAACGTCCGGCTCTACACCCGGGGATTGCGGCTGGCCCTGGGCGAGGAGCGGGTCGTGCGTGAGGGTGGTGGCGGGTATCGGCTCGTGGCCGACTGTGCCGAGATCGATGCGTGCCGGTTCGTCGCCCTCGTGCGAGATGGTGAGGCCGCCCTGGCCGCCGGGGACGCCGCCGGGGCCCGGAGGCTGCTGGGTGAGGCGCTGGAGTCGTGGGGTGGCAGGCCCTTCGCCGATCTGCCGGCCGAGGCGGCGCTGGGCGAGGAGCGGACCCGTCTGGAGGAGTGGCGGCTGGTCGCACTGGAGCACCGCGTCGAGGCCGATCTGCGTCTGGGGCGGGACTCCGCTGTCGTGGCCGAGCTGACGGCGCTGGTCGGCGGGAACGCGTTCCGTGAGCGGTTCTGGTGCCAGCTCATGCTCGCCCTTTACCGGTGCGGGCGCCGTACTGAGGCGTTGGAGGCGTACCACCGTGCCCGTGCGGTCCTCGTTCACGAGCTCGGGCTTGAGCCGAGTCCCGGCCTGCGCTGGATGCAGAGGGCGATCCTGGCCGAGGACCCGCGACTGCACAGTGCCGTGGCGGGCATGCCCGCCCTCCCCGAAGTCCCGTCCGCGCAAACGCGGGGGCCGCGCCCGCGGCGGGTGCCCGCGCAGCTTCCCGCGAGCCCGCTCGGCTTCGTGGGGCGGGCGGGAGAACTCGCCCGCCTCGACCGCGTCCTGGCCGCGTCAGGCGATGACGCGCAGGTCGTGGCCATCGTCGGACCGCCAGGGGTGGGCAAGACGGCCCTGGCGGTCCGCTGGGCGCATGGTGTGCGTGGCAGGTTCCGCGACGGTCAGCTCTTCATCGACCTGCGCGGCTTCGGCAGCGGGTGCGAGCTTGATCCGGGCGCGGTTCTGGAGCGCTTCCTGCGCTTCCTGGGCGTCCCCGCCGCGGAGATCCCCTCCGGTACGGAGGATCGGGCGGCCGTGTTCCGTTCGCTGATGGCCGAGCGGCGCATGCTGATCGTGCTAGACAACGCCGCCTCGGCCGGCCAGGTACGCGCTCTGCTGCCCGGTTACGCGCCCACCCTCACGCTCGTCACCAGCAGACGCCGTCTCGACGGGCTGGCCGCCACCCACGGCGTGCCGCGGCTGACGCTCGGCCCGCTGCCGGAGGACGACGCGGTCACCGTGATCCGCGAACGGCTGCCCGGTGCCGCGCAGGAGGTGAGCGTGACCAGGCTCGCGGGGTTGTGCGACCGGCTGCCGCTTGCGCTGCGTATCGCGGCCTGCCGGCTGGAGACGTCAGCGTCCGGGTCCGCGCTGCAGGAGCTGATCTCCGAGCTGGCCGACGAGCGCACCCGCCTGGACCGGCTGTCCGTCGATGAGGAGGAGATCTCGGTCCGGGCCGTCCTGCACGCCTCGCTCCGCACCCTGCCGGCGCCGGTGCGCCGGTTTTTCGGGCTGCTCGGGTTGCATCCGGGACCTGAGGTGTCCCCGGCCGTCGCCGCCGTCCTCGCGAGCGTCCACCCGTCCGGCCCGGTGTGTGCGAACAGCGCCCCGCAATGGCTTGACCGGCTGGTGGAAGGGCATCTCCTGGTGGCGGCGCCGGGCGGCCGGTACGCGATGCACGACCTGGTGAGGATCTACGCCGGTGAACGCGCCGCCGCCGAGCTGACGGGCGAGGAGCGGGAGCAGGCCATGACCGCGGTGCTCACCTGGTACCAGGATGCCGCCAACGCGGCCGACCGGGTGCTGCGTCCGAAGGAGCGCCCCAACTTCGGCTCCGCGACCAGGCCGCTGGATTTCGCCGACGACGCCGCGGCGGTGGCCTGGTTCGACGACGAGGCGGCCAATCTCGGCGCCGCCGTGCGGCAGGCGGCCGTGTCGTATCCGGCGCACGCGTGGCGGATCGCGGCCGCCATGTTCGGCTGGCTGCACCGCGGTCACCACCGGGACCAGTGGGTCGAGCTCTACTCCGTCGCGGCCCAGGCGGCGGCGCTGGCGGGTGAGCCCCAGGGTGAGGCCATCATCACAGGCCGGATCGCGGTCGCGTACAGCCTGCTCGGCGACGCCGGGCAGGCGGCGACGGCCTGCCGGCGCGCGTACGAGATCAGGCTCGGTCTCGGCGACACTCTTGGAGCCGCCACCGCGCTGCTGAACCTCGCGGCCGTGCACAACGACGCGCATCAGCCCGAGGACGCCATCCGCTGGCTGGGCGAGGCGGAGGCGCTGGTGGGGTGCCTGCCGGAGCCCCGCCACTTCACCGCCTTGCTTCACAGCAACCTCGGCGAGGCCCACCACCAGGCCGGACGTCTGGAGCAGGCGATGGCCCACTACCGCACGTCCCTGGCGATCAGTGAGGAGCACTGCGGCGACCGGGACAACGCCCAGATTCTGGTCAGTTTGAGCGTCCTGCACCGCGACATGGGTGAGCACGGTGAAGCGGCCGCGTGCGGGGAGCGGGCGCTCTCGCTGGCCACGAGGACGGGTGACACCCTGCTCCGGGCCGCGGCGCATGAGTCGCTCGGCCTCGTCCACGCCGCCCGGGGCGACACGGCACGGGCGGCGGCCCATCTGCAGGAGGCACTCGCCGAGTATGAGCAGCTGGGCGATCCCAAGGCCGCCACGGTACGCGAGCGGTTGGAACGCCTCGCCGGCTGACACCTATACAAGGCATATACGGCCTCTATCCCGCTCGATGTGATGATCCGCATAGCCATTCATCGCCCATCGGGAGGAATGATGATCGCGACCTTGCAGGCACTCGGCGACCGCATGCTCGACCGCCTCCTGCCGAAGGCCACCGCGGCGGCGGTCGTGTGCCCGGGGAACTTCAGAGGCTGCTTCGGGTCCTGCTGCTACTACTGCCGCTTCTTCGCGCTGACCCACTGCGAGGAGATCCGCCAGTGCAGCGACGGGGCCTGCGTGCACACCTGTTACGACTGCTGCTGCTGACGTCCGGCGCCGATGGACTACGTGGTCTCGGCCTGCCGCTTCGTGATCGGTGCGATCTTCTTGGTCGCGGTGTGCGGCAAGGCTCTCAGGCCGTCGGCGCGGGCGGCGCTGGCCGCCCTGGTGTCCGGCATCGCCGGGACGGCCCGGCCCGGCCCGGTGGTCGTCGCGGTGATCTGCGCTGAGGCGGGTACCGTCGTCCTCGTCGCTGTTCCCGGCACTGCGCGCGCCGGCCTGGTCGTGGCGGCGGCCCTGCTCGCGATGTTCGCCGCGGCCATCGGTGTGGGGCTGCGGCGCGAGGTCAGCGTCCCTTGCGGCTGTTTCGGGAGGGCCGGTGCGCCGCTTGGTGCGGCGCACCTGCTGCGCAACGTGCTGCTCACCGTCATCGCGCTGACCGGGACGGTCGCCGCCCGGCCCGGCGTGCCGGCAGGCTCGGAGCTCGCGGGGGTGGCCCTGAGCCTGATTGCCGGCGCGGTGCTCACGCTCGTGTTCGTGTTCTTCGATGACATCGCCGCGCTGTTCGCGGTGTCCGACCCGATGCGTTAGCCGTGCCCGACGCGCCGGCTGTCCCCTCCCCCCAAACGCGCTTGCTGGAGGACTCGCCATGCCCTTCCTTGTTGCCGCCGTCGTCCTCGTCGGGGTCTTGTGCGCCCTCGACCTCGTCCTCACTCTCGCGGTGATCCGCCGATTGCGGCAGCATACGGCGAAACTGGCGCATCTCAGCGCCGCGGGCGGCGGTGGGTTGCTGCCGGACGGCGCGAGCCTGCCCGTGTTCGAGGCCCGCTCCATCGACGGGGAGGAGGTCTCCGAACGCGGCTGGCGGCTCGTCGCCATGCTGGCGACCACCTGCCAGGCCTGCGCCGGGCAGCTGCCCGACCTGGAGTCGCTGGTGAAGGAGTCGGGGTACGCGCCGGATCAGGTGCTCGCCGTCGTCGTTGGGCCTGACACTCCGGAAGGTGGCGAACTGGTCGATACCGTGCGCCCGGTCGCCACCGTGGTCAGGGAGGTCCGCAACGGCGCGCTGTCCCGGGCGTTCCGCGCCGAGATCTTTCCCGCCTTCTACCAGGTCGAGGACGGCGTGGTCCAGGCCGGCGCGGTGAGCGTCGCGGGGTTGGGCGAAGACGTTCCGGCATGACGGCACCGGCCGGCGGCGAGGCCCGTCCGGGCGCCGGTGAGCTGGCGGCGCGGGCCGCCGCGGCCTGGCGGCTCGCCTGGTCGGCGGGACCGGCCGCCACCCTGCTGGCGGCGGCGCTGGCCGTGGGCGGCGGATTGTGGCCGGTGATGACGGCTTGGCTGACCAAGTTCCTCATCGACGAGCTCGTCGGCGGCTCCCCTGACGTGACGGGGGTGGTCGCGCTGGGGGCGGCGATCGCCGTGACCGGGCTGCTGTCCGCCACGCTGCCGCACCTGTCGCAGTACGTGGAGAGCCACCTGGGCCGCAGCGTCAGCCTGGCCGCGAACGCGAGGTTGTTCGCGGCGGTCAACCGGTTCGTCGGCCTGGGCCCGTTCGAGACCCCCAGCTTCCACGACCGGCTGCAGCTGGCCCAGCGGGCCGGGCAGGGGGCCGCCGCACAGATCGTCATGCCCGTGCTCAGATGCCTGCAGGCGCTGGTCACGCTGGCCGGTTTCGTGAGCACGCTGCTGGTCATCAGCCCGGTGATGACCGCGCTCGTCATGCTGGCCGCGTTGCCCATGGTCGCCGCCCAGCTGTCGTTGAGCCGGCGGCACGCGCGCCTGGTGTGGGCCGTCAATCCGGGCGTGCGCCGGCAGTTCTTCTACGCCGGCCTTCTCACCAGCGCGGGCGCCGCCAAGGAGGTACGGCTGTTCGGGCTGGGCGCCTTCCTGCACCGGCGGCTGCTCGACCAGATCGGGGCCGTCAACGAGGCCGAGCGCGCACTCGATCGCCGCACCCTCGCCGTCCAGGGCCTGCTGGTCACGCTCGGGGCGCTGGTCGCCGGCGCCGGGCTGGTCTGGGTGGTCGCCAGCGCCGCCGCCGGCGGGCTCACCGTGGGAGACGTGTCGGTGTTCGTCGCCTCGGTCGCGGGCCTGCAGGGCGCGCTCGGCGCCGTGGCAGGGCAGATCGCCGGGATCTTCCAGGCGCTCCTCGTCTTCGGCCACTACCTGTCCGTGGTCGCCTCTCCCGGCGACCTGACGCTCGCCCGCGCCCCGGTGCCCGTGCCGCGGCTGCGCCGGGGCATCGAGCTGCGCGAGGTGTGGTTCCGCTACGACGACGCCCACCCGTGGGTGCTGCGCGGGATCGACCTCCACATCCCCTACGGCAAGGCGGTCGCCCTCGTCGGGCTCAACGGGGCGGGGAAGTCGACGCTGGTCAAGCTGATTTGCCGCTTCTACGACCCGCAGCGCGGGGCGATCCTGTGGGACGGTGTCGATCTGCGCGAGCTGGATCCTGCTGAGCTGCGCGACCGCGTCTCGGCCGTTTTCCAGGACTACGTCTCCTACGATCTCACCGCCGCCGAGAACATCGGCCTCGGCGACCTCGGCGCGCTCGACGATCAGGAACGCCTGGCCGCGGCGGCCCGGCGGGCGGGTGTGCACGACGCCCTGCTGCGGCTCCCCCGCGGTTACCACACGATGCTGAGCCGTACCTTCACCGACCTCGGCCCCGACGACGATCCGGAGGCCGGGGTGGTGCTGTCGGGCGGGCAGTGGCAGCGCATCGCGCTGGCCCGCGCCTACCTCCGCGACCGGCGGGACCTGCTGGTGCTCGACGAGCCGAGCTCCGGCCTGGACGCCGCGGCCGAGCATGTCCTGCGCACCGAGCTGCGCCGGCACCGGGCCGGCCGCACCAGCCTGCTCATCTCCCACCGGCTGAACGCCATCCGCGACAGCGACGTCATCGCCGTGCTCGCCGACGGCCACATCGCCGAGCGGGGAACGCACGCCGAGCTGATGGCGGCCGGCGCCGGCTATGCCCGGCTGTTCACCGTCCAGGCGAGCGGTTATCAGCCCGGGGCGGACGACGAGGGGGCCAATCGCCTCACGACCACGCCGAGCACGCGATCGGATGGGACGTAGCCCCATCGCCGGGAGTCCACGCTGCGCTCCCCGTCGCCGAAGAGCACCAGTTTCCCCGCCGGCACGGGCGTGCCGGCGGGGGCGCCTGCGGCCTCGGCGGCCTCCTGCGGCAACGGGTCGGACGGGGCGGCCACGATCCGCTTGATGTACCAGTGGCGGTCGGTGACGCTGCCGGCCACCAGCGGCTGCCGATCCCACGCGCCCTCGACGCCGGGTGGCTGGAACACCACCACCTGTCCCCTGCGCAGCCGTGCGGGCTCCGCCCGGCGCACCAGCACCCGGTCGCCGGGGACGTATGTGGGCTCCATGCTTGGCCCTCGCACCGTCACGACGAGCCAGCGGCGCCGGGCCAGGACGGCCAGCGTCACGCCGGCCAGCACGGCGACCGCGGCCGTGCGGAACACCACAGCCCTGATGATCTCTCACCACCAAGCCGATCCGTTACAGCGTCGCCTGTGCCCTGCGCGGCTCCTGCATCGCGTGGCGACGTCGCTGCCATCGCACGAGGTATGCCACTCGTGGGGAGTGATGCCACTGCCCGTCGCCGTGGCGTTTGTCACTATACGACGGGCCCTGGGGCTTGGGGGCGAGGCAGCAGGTGGCGATGAGTCCATGCGTCGGGCACAGCCGTTGCGAAGAGGGCCTCTGCCGCGTCCCCTTGGTCGCTTGACACGACGGGGATGGACCGGAGTGAGGTGCGGTCGCCGCCGGCGGGGGCCGCGCGGTGAGGGCCGGGGGCCGGCGAGCGGTTTCGGGCGGGGCAGGGTGCGCTCCGCTTCCCTGTTTCAGGAAAACCATCAGGGATTTTTCGGGCAAAGCGTGTCAATTAGGGCCGAACGGGGCGAGTTTTTGCGGTCATGTGTTACCGCTAGTAGGAGTTTCGTGTCAGCATGCATGCATGTATAGGGCTTATGGGACTGCCGTAAATGGATGGGGCCGATGGGAGCGGCCTGCCGTGGCCGGTTAGCCTCTCCCCTGGCCTGTGGTCCTGTGGTCGTCTCCCCTGGTGTGGAAAGAAGTCTGGCGTTGCGTATCTTGCTGCTCTGCTCCTCCTTCAACGGCCTGTCCCAGCGTGCGTGGCTGGAGTTGCGGCGGGCCGGTCATGACGTGAGCGTCGAGCTGGCGGTGTCGGAGGAGGTGATGGTGGAGGCGGCGGAGCTGGCCAAGCCGGACCTGGTCATCTGCCCGTTCTTGAAGGAGCGGGTGCCGGCGCCGGTGTGGCGCGGATTCCGTACGGTGATCATTCATCCGGGGCCGCCCGGGGATCGGGGGCCGTCGTCGCTGGATTGGGCGATCGCCGACGCCGAGCCGGAGTGGGGGGTGACGGCGTTGCAGGCGGTGGAGGAGATGGACGCGGGCCCGATCTGGGGGTATCGCACGTTCGCCATGCCGGCGGAGGCGCCGCGGAAGTCGGCGTTGTACAACGGGCCGGTGGCGGACGCGGCGGTGGAGCTGGTGGCGGAGGTGGCGGCCAAGGCGGATACGGGGTTTCGGCCGGAACCGCTGGATTACCGCTCCCCCGAGGTGCGCGGCCGGCTGCGGCGGGCGATGCGGCATGCGGATCGGGAGTTCGGCTGGGAGGAGCCGACCGAGGAGATCGTGCGCCGGGTGCGGGCCGCGGACGGGGCTCCGGGCGGGCGGACGGAGTTGTGCGATGTGCCGGTGCGGGTGTTCGACGTGTATCGGGGACCGGAGCTGGCCGGGGAGCCGGGCCGGGTGGCGGCGCGGCGTGAGGGCGCGGTACTGGTGCACACCGGGGACGGGACGGTGTGGGTCGGGCATGTGCGGCTGGATCGTGAGGGGGCGGTGAAGCTGCCGGCGGCGATGGCGCTGGGTGAACGCGTGGCGGGTGCGGTGGAGCGGCCGGGTTACAGCGAGATCACCTATGACCGCAGTGACGGTGTGGGGGTGGTGAGTTTTGACTTCTACAACGGGGCGATGTCGGCGGAGCAGTGCCGGCGCCTGGGCGCGGCATTGCGGTATGCGGTGGCGCAGGACACGCGGGTGCTGGTGGTGCGGGGTGGGGAGGTCTTCTCCAACGGGATCCACCTGAACGTGATCGAGGCGTCGCGGCATCCGGAGCTGGAGGCGTGGAGGAACATCAATGCGATGAACGCGGTGTGCCGGGAGATCGTGAGGTGTACGCGGCAGCTGGTGGTGACGTCCATCGGCGGGAACGCGGGCGCGGGCGGGGTCATGATGGGGCTGGGCGCGGATCGGGTGATCGTGCGGGATTCGGTGGTGTTGAATCCGCATTATCGGACGATGGGGTTGTTCGGGTCGGAGTTGTGGACGTATGTGCTGCCGCGGCGGGTGGGGGCCGAGCAGGCGCTGCGGTTGACGCAGGAGGCGCTGCCGATCGGGGCGGCCGAGGCGGTGGAGCTGGGGCTGGCGGATCGGGTGCTCGGCGGGTCGCGGCTGGAGTTCGAGCGCCGGGTGCTGGAGTATGCCGAGCGGCTGGCAGTGGACGCCTCGTACGATCGGCTGCTGGCGGCGCGGGGGCGGGCGCGGGAGGTTGATGAGCGGCGCAGGCCGCTGGAGGCGTACCGGGTGGAGGAACTGGCGGAGATGAGCCGGGACATGTTCGACGACCGGAGCGGCTTCCGGGCGGCGCGTCGGGCGTTCGTGCGCAAGCAGCGGGCGGGGGCGACTCCGGCGCATCTGGCGCGTCATCGGGAGTTGTCCGGCGCGTCGGCCGCCGCTGACGCGGGTGCATCTCATATGTGAGATATGGTCTGCTGTTGTGGCAGACGACTATCTTGTGCGGATCGGCCGGCTGATCCGGGATGCGCGGCAGCATCGGGGTTGGACGCAGCTGCAGCTGGCGGACGCTTTGGCGACGTCGCAGAGTGCGGTGAACCGGATCGAGCGTGGTAATCAGAACATCAGTCTTGAGATGATCGCCCGGATCGGTGAGGCGCTCGACAGCGAGATCGTGTCGCTGGGGTATGCGGGGCCGATGCATTTGCGGGTGGTGGGCGGCCGCCGGTTGTCGGGCAGCATTGATGTGAAGACGTCGAAGAACGCATGCGTGGCGTTGTTGTGCGCGACGTTGCTGAACTCAGGCCGGACGATCTTGCGGAAGGTGGCGCGGATCGAGGAGGTCTACCGGATCCTGGAGGTGCTGGCCTCGATCGGGGTGCGGGCGCGGTGGATCAACGAGGGCAGCGATCTGGAGATCGTGCCTCCGGCGCGGCTGGAACTGGAGGCGATGGATACGGAGGCGGCGCGGCGTACCAGGAGCGTGATCATGTTCCTGGGGCCGTTGATGCATCGGACGGAGCAGTTCCAGATCCCGTACGCGGGCGGGTGTGACCTGGGGACGCGCACGGTGCAGCCGCACATGTCGGCGCTGAGGCATTTCGGGCTGGACATCACGGCGACGGGCGGGTTCTATCACGCGCGGGTGGATCGGGCGGTCTCGCCGTCGCGGCCGATCGTCTTGACCGAGCGCGGGGACACGGTGACGGAGAACGCCTTGCTGGCGGCGGCGCGGCATGACGGGGTGACGGTGATCCGTAACGCGTCGTCGAATTACATGGTGCAGGATCTGTGCTTCTTCCTGGAGCAACTGGGTGTGCGGGTGGACGGCGTCGGCACGACGACGCTGACGGTGCACGGGCTGCCGGTGATCGAACGGGATGTGGACTACTCCCCTTCTGAGGATCCGGTGGAGGCGATGAGCCTGCTGGCGGCGGCGGTGGTGACGTCGTCGGAGCTGACGATCTGCCGGGTGCCGGTGGAGTTCCTGGAGATCGAGCTGGCGGTGCTGGAGGAGATGGGGCTCGATCATGATCGGGGGCGGGAGTACCCGGCGGCGAACGGGCGGACGCGGCTGGTGGATTTGACGGTGCGGCCGTCGAAGCTGGTCTCCCCCATCGACAAGATTCATCCGATGCCGTTTCCGGGGCTGAACATCGACAATGTGCCGTTTTTCGCGGCGATCGCGGCGTCGGCACAGGGGTCGACGCTGATTCATGACTGGGTGTACGACAATCGGGCGATCTATTTGACGGAGCTGACGCGGCTGGGGGCGTCGGTGAAGTTGCTGGACCCGCATCGGGTGCTGGTCGAGGGGCCGACGCGGTGGCGCAGCGCGGAGATGATGTGCCCGCCGGCGCTGAGGCCGGCGGTGGTGGTGCTGCTGGCGATGATGGCGGCGGAAGGCACATCGGTGCTGCGGAACGTGTACGTGATCAACCGGGGATATGAGGATCTGGCGGAGCGACTGAACGCGCTGGGGGCGCGGATCGAGACCTTCCGCGACATCTGACGGCCGTCCGAGGGGTCGCCTGAAGGTTGTCGCCCTGGGTTTCGTCGGTGGGCTGGGCTACGGTCGGGGTGATCGTGTCTGGCTGGCGGAGGGGGATGGCTGGTGCGGCCTGCGGAGCTCAACCGGTTGACGGTGGCGGAGGCGGCGGATCGCTATGTGGAGCTGGTGCGGGCCAAAACGGTGACGGGGGCGTTGTCGCCGTCGACCGCGGAGGTGTATGCGCGCGATGTGGCGACGCTGGTGGAGCTGGCGGGGCCGCGGGCGGTGCTGGACGACCTGACGGGCGAGGACGTGGATGCGATCTTGCTGGCGTTCGCGCGCAAGCCGGATGGGCGGTCGGCGGGGGCGCGGCGTGGCGGGCCCGGGGGCTCAGGTGGGGTGGCGGGGCAGTCGCCGTCGTCGCAGGCGCGGTTTCGCCGGTCGATTTCGGCGTTGTTCAAGCATGCGGTGCTGGCGGGGTGGGTGCAGGTCAACCCGATGACGGCCTCGACGGTGACGGCCAAGGAGCGCGGAGGGCTGCGGCCGCATCGGCGGGCGTTGACGCGGGAGCAGGCGCAGGGGTTGATCGGGGCGGCGCGGACGCTGCCGGAGGCGCCGGCGGCGGAGGGCAAGCGGCGTGATCAGCGTACGGAGCTGCGGGACGGGTTGATCGTGTTGTTGCTGGCGACGATGGGGCCGCGGGTGTCGGAGCTGGTGCGGGCGAATGTGGAGGATTTCTTCACCAACGACGGGGTCCGATATTGGCGGATTTTCGGCAAGGGCGGGCGGACCCGGGATGTGCCGTTGCCGGACGACGTGGCGCTGGTGCTGCAGGCGTATCTGGAGCGGGGGCGGCCGGCGGTGGAGGACAAGGCGTTGCTGTTGTCGTGGCGGGGGCGGCGGCTGGCGCGGGGTGATGTGCAGGCGGTGATCGACCGGGTGCAGGCGCGGGTCGACCCGGACCGGCGGCGGTCGGTGACGCCGCATGGGCTGCGGCACACGACGGCGACGCATTTGCTGGCCGACGCGGTGGACATGGACGCGGTGCGGCGGGTGCTGGGGCACAGCGATCTGTCGACGTTGGGGCGTTACCGGGATGAGTTGCCGGGTGAGCTGGAGGTGGCGATGCGGTCGCATCCGTTGTTGCGCGGGGAGCGGCGCGGTGGCGGCTGAGTGCTGAGGTTGCCGTCGGTCGTCAGGGGCGGCGGTGCAGGAGCATGCCGGGCCACTCCCCCACGCTGAAGGGCTGGGCGCGGGTGAAACCGCAGCTTTCGTAGTAGGCGACGAGGCGGCCGTCGTCGCCGGCGTAGCAGTCGACGCGCAGCAGGCCGGCACCGCGGGCCCGCGCCTCCTCGGCGGCCCAGTCGAGGAGGGTGCGGCCGACCTGGTGACCGGCGTAGCGGCGGTCGGTGACCAGGGCTTGGACATAGAGCTCGGGTTCGGGGGCGGGGGTGACGTAGTCGTGGGCGGGACCGACGACGATGCAGCCGGCGGAGGTGCCGTCGAGGTCGGCGATGCGCATCCCGCCGGAGTGGGCCCAGCGGGTGACCTGCTCGGTGCGGCGGGGGTCGCCGGTGAAGGGCCGGGTGCCCCATTGGCCGGTGCGTCCTTGGGCGGTCAGCCAGGCGACGGCGCTGTCGAACATGGCCAGCACGGTGGGGATGTCGTCGGGTTTTCCTGCACGGATGTCCACGCTGTCACTTTAGGTGGTTGCCGTCCCCGAGTCCTGCCGATGATCGTCTCACGAGCGGCCTTGCTGATGGACACGATCCGCAACGCCCTGGACGCGGCCGGGTTTCGTAGGTGGTCGCTTGTGAACAGCGCTCGGCGTGTCAGCTGTGCGGGGGTCCCGCGTCGACGTCCTGCGGCTGGTCGGCCTGGTCGAGGGTTGCGGCCCAGCTGGCCAGCAGGCGCAGGGCGTCGTGGGCGGGGGTGTCGGGGGCGGCGGTGTAGACGGTGAGATTCAGACCGGGGTCGGCTTGCAGGTCCATGGACTCGTAGTCGAGGGTGAGGTCGCCGACGGCGGAGTGGTGGAAGGTCTTGGTGCCGGCGTGGTGGAGGCGGACGTTGTGCTGGGCCCAGCGGGTGCGGAAGTCGGCGCTGCGGGTGGACAGCTCGCCGATCAAGTCGGTCAGGTCCTTGTTGTAGGGGTCGCGTCCGGCTTCGGTGCGCAGCAGGGCGACGGTGACGTCGGCGGAGGTGTCCCAGTCGGGGAAGAAGCCGGGCCCGGCCGGGTCGAGGAACTGAAAGCGCGCGATGTTGGCCGGTCGGCTGCGTGCCGGACTCTGGCCAGTGCCGGGGTGCGCGGTCTGGAAGACCGGCCAGTACATGGCGCGGCCGAGGCGGTTGGCGGCCAGGATGTCCATGCGGCCGTTGCGGATGATCGCGGGGGCGTCGGTCATCGCGTCCAGCATCCGCTGCAGCCCGGGCCGGATCTTGTGGGCGGGGCGGCGGGGGCGGTGCCCGGCGCCGGCGGCGCGGGCCAGGTCGAACAGGTGGGCGCGTTCGGCGTCATCGAGCTGCAGGGCTCGGGCGACGGCGTTCAGGACGTCGTCGGAGACGCCGGTGATGTGGCCTTTCTCCAGACGGGTGTACCAGTCCGTGCTCACCCCGGCCAGAACGGCGACTTCCTCACGACGTAGACCCGGCACCCGGCGGCGACCGCCCGGTGCGAGCCCAGCCTGCTGCGGGGTGATCTTGGCGCGCCGGCTGGCGAGGAAATCGCGGATCTCATCCCGGTTGTTGTGCACATCTTCACTGTAGGGAGCCGCTGGAGGTGGAAGGGGGTAGAGGTTGTCCCCCCGATAAACGCGACCTCCCGCACGAGCGACGCAGCCGGTTTCCTGGAGGTTGCCATCGTTGCCACCAGGAGTGATGGCGTGCCGTCGTCCCCGGACGGGGACGTCTGTGTCCATCAGATCTGCAGGAGACCGATCATGTTGGCTTTTCCGCTCCGCCGCCTGGCCGGTTGGACGGCCGCACGCGCGGCCACAGCGCTGGTCAGGCCGATACTGCTGGTCACAGGCGTCGTGCCGGCCGCCTGCAGCAGCACAGGTCCGGCGGAAGGACCGGCGGCGGGCCGATCCGACGGCACCGGCGCCTCCCCGGCCCGAAGGGCTCGGCCGGCCCCGCCCGCCCGGGGAGAAACCTGATCACGTTGCGCATGCACGACCTGTTCGGGCGGGAGAAACCCGGCGCGCTGCCGACCACTCGCCGCAAGCACTCATGAGGCGGGACGGCTCCGCTCCCGGGCACCCAGGCGCGAGCCGGCGATCAACTACCGGGACGACGGGGCGCAGATTCCCTCGCCCGGGTTCGCGGTCATCGGCCGGCTGGACTCCGGCCTGGACATCACCGCCAAGGCCGGAGACGGCTTCAGGCTCGCGATCGAGCCGGCCCGCTGACCCAAGCGGACAGAGCAGGTCATAGAACGTCATAGCGAGGAGATCCACTCATGCGTGGAACAGTTCTGTACGCCCCGGGCGACGTCCGCGTCGAGGACCGCCCGGACCCGAAGATCGACAAGCCCACCGACGCGGTCATCCGCCTGACCGCAAGCTGCGTGTGCGGCTCGGACCTGTGGCCCTATCGCGGCATCGATCCCGTCAACGGGCCGACCCCGATGGGCCACGAGTACGTCGGCGTTGTCGAGGAGGTCGGCGACCAGGTCACCACGATCAAGCCGGGCCAGTTCGTGGTCGGCTCGTTCTTCGCATCCGACAACACCTGCGAGATCTGCCGGGCCGGCTACCAGACGTCCTGCGTCCACCGGGAGCCCGCCGTCGCCGCCGGCGCGCAGGCCCAGTACGCGCGGGTCGCGCTCGCCGACGGCACCCTGGTGGCCACCCCGGGCATGCCGGACGCGGACCTGATCCCGAGCCTGCTGAGCGCCTCCGACGTGCTGGGCACCGGCTGGTTCGGCGCCGTCGCCGCCGAGGTGGGGCCGGGCAAGACCGTCGCCGTCGTCGGTGACGGCGCGGTCGGCCTGCTCGCCGTCCTGGCCGCCAAGCAGCTCGGCGCCGAGCAGATCATCGCGATGAGCCGGCACGAGCCCCGGCAGAAGCTCGCCCTCGAGTTCGGCGCCACCGACATCGTCACCGAGCGCGGTGACGACGGCGTGGCACGCGTCAAAGAACTCACCGGTGGTCTCGGCGCGCACTCGGTGATCGAGGCGGTCGGCACCCAGGAGTCGATGATGCAGGCCATCCGCTCCACCCGCCCCGGCGGCCACGTCGGCTACGTCGGCGTCGCCCACGACGTCGCGCTGCCCGCCGACGAACTGTTCTTCTCCCACGTGCACCTGCACGGCGGTCCCGCCCCGGTACGCCGCTTCCTGCCCGACCTGATCGACCGGATCTGCCACCGGGAGATCGACCCCGGCAAGGTCTTCGACCTCACCCTGCCCCTGGACCAGGCGGCCGAGGGCTACAAGGCGATGGACGAACGCCGCGCCATCAAGACCCTCCTTCAGCCGTGACCCGGCCTCTATGCCTCGGCACCCCTCCAGGGCAACCGGGCAGCCAGTGAGCCGGCGGCCGCGGCAGTGAGAGTGTGCCCGCGCCTGCCCGTCCCGGCCCCGGACGCAACCCCTCCGCACCTGCAAGGAGCCCACGCACCGCATGCATCGCCTGCGTCCGTCCCCGCGGGAATCGCGCCGCCGCCCGCGCTTTCCCCGCCGAGTTGATCTTTGAGATGACGATGACCTCTGCCACCCCTGCTCCGGCCGGTGCGACCGTACCCGCGCGGCCAGGTCCTTCGCCGCGCCGCGCCCAGTGGACGATCATGCTGCTGCTGAGCGCGTTGACCGGCTTGGGGCCGCTGTCGATGGACCTGTATCTGCCCGCCTTGCCCGCGGTGGCCGCCGACCTGCACGCGCAGGCGTCTGTGACCCAGCTCAGCGTCACCGCCTGTCTGGCCGGCATGGCGCTGGGCCAGCTGATGATCGGGCCGCTCAGCGACCGCTGGGGTCGTCGCCGTCCGCTCCTGGCGGGCCTGGCCTGCTACGCCGTGGCCACGTTGGCGTGCGCGCTCGCACCGAGCGCCGCTCTGCTGATCACCGCCCGCCTCGCCCAGGGGCTGGCCGCGGCCGCGGGCATCGTCATCGCCCGCGCCGTGCTCACCGACCTGCACAGCGACGGCCGGCTGGCGCGGGCCCTGTCTGCCCTGGCAATGATCAGCGGTGTCGCGCCGGTCATCGGCCCGGTCTTCGGCGGTCAGCTGCTGCGCCTGACCGACTGGCGCGGCGTCTTCGCCGTCCTGGCCGCCGCCGGTCTGGCCCTGGCCGTCCTGTCGGCCTGGGCCATCCCCGAGACCCTGCCCGCGGCCCGCCGCCACCGCGGCGGGCTCACCGGCACTCTGCGCACCATGCGGAGCCTGCTGGGCGACCGCGGCTTCGCCGGGGCCCTGATCGCCTACGGGCTGATCTCCGGCACGCTGTTCGCCTACGTGGCGGGCTTCCCCTTCGTCGTCCAGGACACCTTCGGCGCCTCCGCCCAGACCTTCAGCCTGATCTTCGGCCTCAACGCCGCCGCACTGATCCTTGCCGCCCATCTCAACAGCAGGCTCATCATCGGCCGCATCCCCCTGGACCGCGCGGTCGCCCTCGGCCTGACCGGCATCCTGGCCGCCGTGCTGACCCTGCTGGCCCTGGTCACACCCCTGGTGGGCGGCGGCCTGGCCGCGGTGGCGGCCAGCCAGTTCGCCATGATGTTCTTCATCGGCGTCATCACCCCCAACGTCACCGCGCTGGCGATGGGCAGCAGCGGCGACACCGCCGGA
This sequence comes from Nonomuraea sp. NPDC049480, assembly GCF_044465905.1. Classification (NCBI taxonomy): domain Bacteria; kingdom Bacillati; phylum Actinomycetota; class Actinomycetes; order Streptosporangiales; family Streptosporangiaceae; genus Nonomuraea; species Nonomuraea sp. NPDC049480. The sequence continues at coordinate 153,876 of NZ_JBITMD010000019.1, read as the reverse complement.
TCCGCCTCCGCCCTGATCGGCGCCGCCCAATTCCTCACCGGCGCCCTCACCGCGCCCCTCGCCGGCCTGGGCGGCTCCCACACCGCCGCTTCCATGGCCGCCGTCGAGGTCGTCTGCGCCGCCCTCGCCCTGACCGCGTTCCACCTCATGCGCCGGGCCTCGGTGTCCAGCGCCGCATGAACGTCCCCGCCGCGACACCCGTGTCGCCCAGGACGAGCGGCACACGCTTGCTCGACGCGGCGCCCCCGTGCCGGTCGTCCACCCTTCCGGACCTTCCGTTGATCGAAGGAGAAGTGAGAATTCATGTCTGACACGCTCCCTGACGATGACCGCCGCGATGAGGAAGCGCCGCCGGGGTTGTCCCGGCGGGGTTTCCTGTCGACGACCGCTGCCGGCGGCGCGGTGGCCGGAGTTCTCCCGACCGCGCTTGCCGCGGACTCGTTCGGCGCGCCGAACGGGCAGGCCGTGGCGCCCGCCGGCCACAGCAGCACGCTGTCAGTGACCGTGAACGGGCGGCGGCACCAGGTGACGATCGACAACCGGACGTCGCTGCTGGACCTGCTGCGCGAGCGGCTCGCCTTGCCGGGCGCCAAGAAAGGCTGCGATCAGGGCGCATGCGGTGCGTGCACGGTGCTGGTCGACGGCCGCCGCGTCAACGCCTGCCTGACGCTGGCGGTGCGGTGCCAGGACGCCGAGGTCACCACGATCGAGGGCCTGGCCTCCGACGACGGTGAGCTGAACCCCTTGCAGCAGGCCTTCATCGAACAGGACGCCTTCCAGTGCGGCTACTGCACCCCCGGCCAGATCATGTCCGGCGTCGCCTGCATCCGAGAGGGCCGCACCGGCTCCCGTGAGGAGATCCGGGAGTGGATGAGCGGCAACATCTGCCGCTGCGGCTGCTACGTCAAGATCGTCAACGCGGTCGAGAAGGCCGCACGTCAGGGGAGGGCCTGACATGTACCCCTTCGCCTACACCAAGCCCGCCCACACCCGCGCCGCACTCGCCGCCGGGACGCGCGGCGGCCGCTACATCGCCGGCGGCACGACACTGGTCGACCTGATGCGCGAGACGGTGGAGCGCCCCGGCACGCTGGTCGACATCAGCGGCCTGCCGCTACGGGATGTGCAGGCCAGCGGGCGCGGCGGGCTGCGGATCGGCGCGCTGGCGCGCATGTCCGACGTCGCCGCGCACCCACGGGTGCGCACCGCCTACCCGGTGGTGGCGCAGGCGCTGGAGCTGAGCGCGTCGGCACAGTTGCGGAACATGGCCACCATCGGGGGAAACATCCTGCAGCGCACCCGCTGCACCTACTTCCGCGACGTCAGCGCCGCCTGCAACAAGCGGCAACGCGGTTCGGGGTGCGCCGCCCTGGAGGGCTACAACCGCTCGCACGCGATCCTGGGCACATCGGATGCGTGTGTGGCGACCCATCCGTCCGACCTGGCCGTGGCGTTGGCGGCGTTGGACGCGACCGTGCACCTGCTGGGCCCGGGCGGGGAGCGCAGCCTCGCCCTGACCGACTTCCTGCTGCGGCCGGGCGACACGCCCGACCGCGAGCACGACCTGCGGCCGGGCGAGCTGATCACCGCGGTGGAGATCCCGCAGCATCCGCAGCCCTCGCGATCGGGCTACCTGAAGGTCCGCGACCGGCAGTCGTACGAGTTCGCGCTCACCTCCGCGGCGGTCGTCCTGAACATCACCGGCGGTGTGATCCGCGACGCCCGGGTAGCCGCCGGCGGGGTGGGCACGGTGCCGTGGCGGTTGACGGCGGTGGAGCGGCGGCTGACCGGCGCCCGTCCCTCGGACCGGCTGTGGGCGCAGGCCGCCGCCCTCGCGGCGGACGGCGCCCACCCGCTGCGCCACAACGGCTTCAAAGCCGAACTGCTCAAACGCACCGTCGAACGTCAACTGCGCACTGTGGGAGGCACGCGATGACACAGCCCGCAACGACACAGCCCACAACGGCACGGCCAGCGGCGGCACGGCCAGCGGCGGCACGGCCAGCGGCGGCACGGCCAGCGGCGGGCACGCCGCTGGCCCGGGTGGATGGACGGCTGAAGGTGACCGGCCAGGCCGCCTACGCCGCCGAGCATGACGCCCACGGCGCCGTACGCGGCGTCGTTCACGGCGTGATCGTCACCAGCACCGTCGGGAAGGGGCGGATCACCGGCATCGACACCCGAGACGCCGCCGCGCAGCGCGGCGTGCTCAAGGTGATCAGCCATCTGAACGCGCCGAAACTGCCCTACCGGCCCTTCCGCGGCGTGCCCGACCCTGCCCGCGGGGAACGCCTGCGCATCTTCCAGGACGACCGGGTCCGCTTCTTCGGCCAGCCGGTCGCGGTCGTGGTGGCCGAAACCCTGGAGATCGCCCAGCACGCGGCGAGCCTGGTGAAGGTCGCCTACGACGGCGAGCGGCCCGCGACCGACATGTCCTCCCCCGCCGCCTCACCCAACCAGCCCGAGAACTACCAGCGGGGAAACGTCGACCAGGCGCTGCAGCAGGCGCGCACCCGTCTGGCGCAGACCTACCGGCTGGGCCGTGAGCACCACAATCCGATGGAGCCGCACGCCACCATCGCCCGCTGGGACGGCGACCGGCTCACCGTGTGGGACAAGACCCAGATCGTCCTCAACACCCGGGGCGACCTCGCCACCGTGTTCGGCATCCCGGAGGAGTCGGTCCGGGTCGTCTCACCGTTCGTCGGCGGCGCGTTCGGCAGCGCCCTGCGGGCCTGGCCTCACGTCGCCATCGCCGCGCTGGCCGCCCGCGAGGTGCGCCGCCCGGTGAAGGTGGTGCTGACCCGCAAGCAGATGTACACCGGGACGGGCTTTCGCCCCGTCACCGAACACAAGCTCACTCTCGGCGCCGACCAGCGCGGACGGCTCACCGCGGCCGTGCACGACATCCGCGCCGAGACCTCCGTCTACGAGGACTACCGGGAGGCGCTGATGGTTCAGGGGCAGATGACGTACGCCACGCCCAACGTCCGCCAGACCTACCGGTCGATACCGCTGGACGTCAACACACCCACCTGGATGCGCGGCCCCGGGGCGGCCACCGCCGCGTACGCCATCGAATGCGCGATGGACGAGCTCGCCTACGAACTGGGCATGGACCCGATCGAGCTACGCCTGCGCAACGAACCCGACCAGGATCCGGGCACTGGGGTACCGTTCTCCACCCGGCGGCTGCGCGAGTGTTTCCGCGTCGGCTCCCGCACCGTGGCCTGGGACGAACGCGACCCCAAGCCGCGCTCGACCCGCGAGGGGAACTGGCTGATCGGCACCGGCGTCGCCGTGGCCACCTACCACACCCAACGCGCCCCGGCCCAGGCGCTGGCCAGACTCGACGCCGACGGCAGCGCGATCGTCCAGTGCGGGACCTCCGACATGGGGCCGGGCACCTACACCTCCATGACGCAGGTCGCCGCCGACGCCCTCGGCCTCCAAGTGCCCAGGGTGCGGTTCCAGCTCGGCGACTCCACCATGCCGCCGTCGCCGCCCCACGGTGGTTCCATGACCATGGCCAGCGTCGGCTCCGCCGTCCAGGACACCTGCGACAAGCTCCGCCGGCAGGCCATCCGGCTCGCCGTCGCCGACCCTGGCTCACCGCTGCACGGCGCCTCCGCCGACGACGTCGTCGTCGGCAACGGGCGCCTGCACCTGCGCGAGGACCTCGAACGCGGCGAGACCTACCGGCAACTGCTGGCCCGCAACAACCGCCCCCACCTGGAGGCGCGCGGCGGCTACACCCCCGGCGACGAGGTGGAACGGTTCTCCACGCACGCCTACGGCGCGGTATTCGCTCAGGTCGCCGTCGACGAACGCCTCGGCCTGGTACGTATCCGGCGGGTGCTCGGCGTGTACGACGCGGGCCGCATCATCAACCCCAAGCTCGCCGAAAGCCAGGCGATCGGCGGCATGGTCGGCGGCATCGGCATGGCCCTGCTGGAGCACACCGTCACCGACCCGCGCGACGGCCGCATCGTGAATGCGAACATGGCCGACTACCTCGTCCCCGTCAACGCCGACGTCCCCGACGTCAACGCCATCTACCTGGGCGGCGACGACCGCACCGCCGACCCCATCGGCGTCAAGGGCCTGGGTGAGGTGGTGATCGTCGGTGTGGCGCCCGCCATCGCCAACGCCGTCTTCCACGCCACCGGACGCCGCATCCGCGAACTCCCCATCACCGCCGAAGCCCTGCTGTGACGCTCGGCGGCGCCCAAGGCGTCGACCTGCCCGGCGAGAAGCTGTGCTTCTCCGGAGTGCTTCTCCGGAGAACACCTGCACGCCGGCCCTGCCCCGCGCGCCGTTTCCTGCCCGAGCTCATCGATCTGATCATGAACGGCGGGACCGACTGTCTTCGACCTCATCCTGCCCCTCTATCAGGCCGCCGAAGGCTGCGAGGCGATGGGCGAGCGCCGCGCCACCAGGGTGCTACCGACCCTCTGACCCCGCATATCGGAAAGGCGAAGCAATGCGATTGAAGGACACCGTAACCGCAGCCGGCCTGTTGGCGTTGCTCGCCCTGACGGCATGCAGCACGCCGGACCCCGACGCCGCCCCCTCCGCATCGGACCAGCCCACGGCATCGACGGCCCCTTCGGCATCCGCAGCTTCTTCGGGGCTCCTCCGCTCAGGCAAGAGCGACACCGGCGGCGAGACGGACGAGATCGTCGGCACGGTGGTGCGGTTCTCGTCGAACGCGACCTCGGTCGACGTGACGATCGGCCAGGACAACGCGGCTGTCCGCGACTTCCTGTCCATGCTGCCGCTCACGCTCACCTTCGAGGAGTTCGCGGGGAAAGAGAAGATCAGCTATCTTCCACGGAAACTGGACTACAGCGGCTCCCCGGGTTCCGACCCCGAGGACGGCGACCTGATCTACTTCATCCCCTGGGGCAACCTCGGCTTCTACTACAACGCCGCCGGGATCGCTCACTCCGACCAGACAATCCATATCGGCACCTACGACGCGCCGCTCGAACAGCTCAAGCGCCTCGAAGGCGGAGACGTCACCGTCGAAGTCATCGACTGATGGGAACGGATGCCGGGCGTACTCTCAAGGAGACAAGGACCGTCGTGATGGCATGCACGGCATCCGTTCTGCTGGGTGTGACTCTGGCGGCGCGTAGCCCGAGGGACTGGAAGTCGTAGTTGAACCCGCTGACAGCCCGCGTCCCAGGCCGGGTCGAACATGAAGTGATAGACCAGGAGTTGGCGACGCTCGGCGAAGAGATCAAGCAGTGTCGACCTGCCGTCCGGACCGTCGAAGACGTACGCCTTGTCAATGCGGACCATCGGTAACCGGCGCCGCTCGGCGGACGAGTTCGGAGCGGATGACGACGGCGACCGAGAGAGCAGCGCGCGCCCGGCGACCAGGTCGGAGCCGTCGGCATCTTCGGCATCGCGGTACTCAGTCGACGGGCTCGTCGGCGAGGTACGGCGGCGCGGGCTCGTACTGTATGTAGCGGCGGACCGAACGCGCGTGGTCGCGGCCATGCAAGCGGCCGATCAGCCACAGCGCCATGTCGATTCCGGCGGAGACGCCCTGACTGGTGACGAGGTTGCCGTCGACGACATACCGCGCGTCACGCACAACGGTGATCTCTCCACGGGCCTGGAGCGTGTCCTCGAACCCGTGATGGGTGGCGACACGGCGGTTCCGTGCCGGTCCTGCCTCGTGCAGGAGCAGCGTGCCGGTGCAGACGCTGGTCACCCAGTCCGCCTCGGAGGAGACCTTGGCGATCCAGCCGATCACTGCCGGATTGGACACCTCTCGGCGGGTGCCTATGCCACCAGGGACCAGCAGGACGTCCAGCGGCGGGTGGTCGTTCAGCGTGTGATCGGGGAGGACGCGCATGCCCTTGGCACAGCGAACCGGATCCTCCCGCTCGGCGATCAGCACGGCGGTGTCACCCTGGTCGCGGACCATGGCGGAAGCGGTGAACACCTCCCAGGGCCCGGCGAAGTCGAGCTCCTCCGCACCTTCGAAGATCAGCAACCCATAGCTCGTCATGCGTACTCCTTCGTAGATCGGAATCGATCCCGGTACTCGGATGGCGGGACCCCCAGATGGCGGTGGAACGCGCGGCGCAGGGACTCCGCCGTGCCGAAACCGCTTCGCCGGGCGACCACCTCCACCGGCTCGTCACCCTCGACCAGGGCACGGCCCGCCGCCTCGACCCGCACCCGCTCCACGTACGTCGCGGGCGGCACACCGAGTTCGGCGGCGAACCGCCGCTGCAGGTGACGCGGACTCAACCCGGCACGGTCCGCCAGTTCCAGCAGGCCGTGCCGAGCGCCCGGATCCGCGTGGATGGCCTCCACCACCACACGGATCCGGTCGCTGGACGGCTGCGCGGACCACAACGGCACACTGAACTGCGACTGGCTGCCTGGGCGGCGCAGGAACAGCACCATCTCGCGGGCCACGTCATGTGCGACGCGCCGCCCGAGGTCGTCCTCGACCAGCGCGAGCGCGAGATCCATCCCCGCGGTTATCCCCGCCGAGGTCCACACGCGACCGTCCCGGATGAAGATCGGATCGCAGTCCACGGTCACCTCGGGATGCTCCCGGACAAGCTGATCTTCCCTGCGCCAGTGCGTGGTGACCCGGCGGCCGTCCAGCAGGCCGGCCGCGGCGAGCAAGAACACGCCACTGCAGACAGAGGCCACGCGCCGCGCGGATGCCCCGGCGGCGGCGATCCACCGGATCAGAGCGCTGTCCTGCCGTGCCCTGTCCACACCGGTGCCACCGACGACGATCAGCGTGTCGATGCCGCACGGGTCAAGGTCGTCGACATTGTGCCCAGCGTGGACGCACAGGCCACCGTGAGACCGCACCGGCCCGGATTCGGACGCCACGATCTGGCACAGGTATTCACCCGGATGGGTGAATACCTCGTACGGGCCGACGAGGTCCAGCGGCTGGAAGCCCTCGAAGATCACGAAGGCGACACGTGGTCTGGGGGTCGTCACTCCTTCAGCGTCGTCGACGCCCGGCGATGGCGTCAACGCCACGTACCCCACATATCGCGCCATGCCGCGCGGCGGCGGGCCACGAGGCCGCCAAAGGCGGGCACACCGATCCAGCCACACTGGCGCGACCTGATCCGGCTCGCCGTCCAGAGCACGCTGGGGCTTCCGCGTCCAGGTCCGCGACCTGGTCATCCGGCTGATCGAGGCCCGTCAACGGCAACCGGGTGATCCGGACATCCTGCTCGTCTTCAACGCCGGCCGCTGTCCGCCGCAGCGTCCTGGGGCGCGGGGTTGACCAGCGGGCCCTCACCCCGTTCGATCCAGAAGTCGTCAGCTGCGGAGCACGGCGTTGCTGTGCCGGATGGTCCTGGCCTCGTACCGATCCGCGCCGCAGCCTGATCGACTTCGAGCGTAAGCCCGCCCACAGCGAAACCCACCTGCCCGTGGCCGCCATCACGGCATGAGCCGGAGACTCACCCGGAAGGAAAGCCGCTCGGGCCTGAACCAGACATCGGCCCGACTCGACCCACGCAGTCTGATCCGCACGTGGATTGCTGACGGATCGAAGGTACGCGGTCGTAGATCATGGGGCGGGTGCCCGGCTCCGCCCCAGTCTGCACGACCATGTCACATCTGGCTGGCCAGCTCGTTGGCGGCTTCGACGGCGATGTCGATGGCTCGGGTCGCGAGTGGTGATTGGGTGCGTCCGGCCGGCCAGTACAGGTACCACGTGGAGGCGGGCGATGGCCGCAGGTGGTGGATGCTGAGCCGGTCGTCGGACCAGGCATCGGATCCGTGGAGGGCGAGCCATGGCAGCACCGCCGAGCCTATGCCCGCCCGCACCATCGACACGATGGTTTCGTGGCCGGTGGTTCGAAACACGATCCGTGGCCGCGCGCCGGCGCCTGCGAGCGCCCGCTCCAGCCATTTCTGGTGATAGTTCGGGGGCCAGGCGACCATGGGAGCATCGTCGAGCAGCTTCACCTGTACTGGGCCATCGGGGAATGCGCCGGCGCCGGCCACCAGGAGGTATGGCTCGTCGAGCAGTTCGACGTGTTCGACGTCGCCTTCGATCTGGCCGTAGTGGAACAACAGGTCAAGCTCTCCGATCTGCGGATCCTGCGGTTCCACCTCGGACAGCCTGATGTCGCAGCCGGGGTGCTCGCTCAGCAGCCGGCGCACGACGGCCGGCAGGATCAACCTGGTCGCGCCCTGGAAGGTGCCGATGTCGATCCGGCCGTTACCGGCCCTGAAGCGATCGACGGCGTCGGCCAGCGCCTCCGCCTTCGTGAGCAGATCGCGCCCGTGGGCCAAGACCACCTCGCCAAGGGGAGTGATCCGTACCGGCCTAGGACCTCCGGGCCGGTCGAAGACGGCGCCACCGACGGCCTTCTCCAGCGCGGCGATCTGCTGGCTCACCGACGATTGGGTGTAACCAAGCCGGCCCGCCGCTCGCCCGAACGTTCCTTCCTCGGCGATAGCGGCCATGGTCCTCAGGTGGCGCAGCTCAACGTCAGCCATAACGCCATATCATAGCCAATGGCGATCGACTCGATCGGAAGTAATCGCTTTTCTTGATGTGTGCGGCGATTCTAGGGGTCGTTGACATGACGACCTCCAGCACATCCCTTACGGACGCGGCAGCGCTCGGCAACCGACCGTCCCGCCTGCGACTGGACCTGCCCAACCTGGTCTGGGCCCTGGCGGCGACTCATTTCGTGAGTCGAGCCGGCGGAGTCGCGCAGTCGTTCCTCGTCCTCTATCTGACCCAGGAGCAGCAGCTGGCGCCGACGACCGCAGGTGCGGTGGTAGCGGCGGTTGGAGCCGGAGGCATCGGATCCCAGATGCTCGGCGGCTGGCTGGGCGACCGGATCGGCCGGCGCCACACCATGCTCGTGGGGTTCTTGGGAACCGCTGTGACGCTTGTCGCGCTCGGCTCGGCCGATACGGTGCCGGCGATCTGGGCGGCGGCACTCGGGGTCGGGCTGATGGCGGACCTGTTCCGCCCGGTCGGGTCGGCTGTGGTGGCCGACCTCCATCCGAGTCAGCGGGTCCGGGCCTTCGGGTTGCTGTTCTGGGCGGCCAACTTCGGCTTCTCCGTCGCCACGGTCACCGCTGGGGTCCTGGCCCAGCATGGGTATGGACTCTTGTTCTGGATCAATGCCACGGCCTCGATCATCGCGGCGCTGATCGTCTGGCGCCGGGTTCCCGAGACCCGGCCGCCGACGCCGAAACAGCCCCGCCGAGCGCTGCTGCCGGTGCTCCTGCGCGACCGACCGATGATCGCCATGGTGTTGCTCTACGTCGCCTACTTCACCATGTTCCTGCAGACGTTCGCGACGCTACCGCTGGTCATGACGGCAGATGGTCACGGCCCTGCAACGTACGGCGCGGTGCTGGCCCTGAACGGGATCCTCATCGTGGTAGGCCAGCCACTGGCGGTACGGCTGCTCGCTGGTCGCGATCCCAGTACGGTGCTGGCTGTTTCCATGCTCCTGGTCGGCGCCGGCGTCGGTTTGACCGCCCTCGTAGAGAGTGGTGCCGGCTATGCGGGATCGGTTCTGGTCTGGACCCTCGGTCAGATCGGCATCGCCGTCATGTTCGGCGCCACCTTCGCCGACCTCGCACCGGCAGACCTGCGCGGCAGGTACATGGGCGTCGCCTCCGCCACCTGGAGTGTCGGTGCCGTGTTCGGCCCGCTGGTCGGCACCGTACTGCTCGATCATGCCGGACGGGCCGCTCTGGCAGCGGCGTGTGCGATCACCGGGGTCGCTCTTTTCGCCGGCCAGCGAGCGCTCGGTCCGGCGCTCCGCTACCGAACCGCAGCGCAAGTAGACGGTCAGCCATGACGACTGCCCGTCTCGCTCGCATAACTAGATCACCGACGTCGTCGCCCGAACGCGACGCACCCACTGAGCGGCCCATCAGCAAGACGCCGAATACCGCCGGGTAACTCACGCCATCAAGCCGGGTCTGGTGCGTTTGATGGGAAGCCGTCACGGTGGGTGATCTCGAGGGCTCAGTTCAGCAGTGCCAACTTCGGGAGGAGGTCGTAGTCGGCCCGCCCGAACATGAGCCGCTTCAAGAATTTGATCTTGCATACTTTGCCCTCGACCGCGCCGGATGAGTAGGTCAGAGTGGCCGGAGCCGTCGACCATCCGGCCCTCTGTGTGGCGGGCGTCGCGACGAAGACGCTCTACCTGGCCGTGCTGGGTCACCTGCTGGTGACGTGGTCGTCATCCGGCTGGAGCCCACTCCGGGGCCACCCCCCGCGCTGATCACCGTCGTGCTGGCGGTCGTGATCGCGCTCGCTCTGGCGCTCGTGGTCCGGCTCGTCGGCCGGTGGCTGCAGGCGGGCAGCGTGCGACTGCGCGCGCTGGCACCGGTCGTGTGAGGCGGCGCGGCGATCCTCGTGACATACGTGGCCGCGGTCCTGCGGTTGCCGGTCCCCGTACAGACCGCTCTGGCCTGGTCCACCGAGATGGTGCTCATCGCGTGGCCGCTGGCCCTGCTGCTGGGACTGCTGCGCGGCCGGCTCTACGTGGACGGTTCCGGGAACACGATCCGGACCGGCGAGCCCGGGCGGGCATTGACGTACCTGCAGCGAGACGGCGTGTGCCCGCCCACCGGCTGCCCACCGCGATCGAGCACACGTGCTCCTTCGTGGTGTCCGCAGCCTCCTTCGTGGTGTCCGCAGCCCGCCGGGCGAAGGCACCCCCATCCGCGCCCACCTCCCCGCCGTCGGTCGATAAGGGGTCCCGGCAGCGATCGCGGAAAATCCAACTGACCCATCTCTGACCTGCGGTTATTCTGCTTCTTGGGACGGTTGACGATCTTTGCAGCTACGGTTTGTACTGGTTGTGGCGCTTCCGTGGAGGTTGGTGGGGGTTGGCGAGCCAGTTCTTCTCTGATGAGCAGATGGAGCGGCTTCGGTCACGCTGGCGCGGAAGGATTTGGGCTTCATCGACAACCTGGACCGTGGCGGTGACACAGACGTCGTCGCTGGGGGAACGCCTCGCGCCAGACGTACCCGCTGACGCAGGTGTGCGCATGCGCCGTCCACGGCGCACGCGCGATTCTTCTCATGGAACGTTCCCTTTCTCAGCGATCAAGAGAAATCACCACATGGTCCTCGCCGGACGCGATGAATCACGTGGGCGGCGGGCCGAGGATCTGGTGGCCGTAGCGCCGACTGGCCTCGATCAGGCGAGGGATGTCGGGCGGGGCGGGGGCGGGCAGGCCGGGGTGTTCGGCGGGACGGCCGAGCTCGGCGATGAACTGCTCGAATCCGGACGGGGTGGTGATCTGCAGGCCGCGCACCGGTCCGTCGGTGACGGTGAAGGAGTGCGGGATGCGGCGGGGCAGGAAGGCGAAGTCGCCGGTTCCGGCGGTCCAGTGGTGGTCGCCGCAGTCGATGGTGATCTTGCCCTCGAGGATGTAGAACGCCTCGTCCTCGCGGTCGTGGATGTGCTGGGGCGGTCCGAAGCCGGCCGGTGCGGACCACTCGATGAGGGTGAAGGAGCCGCCCGTCTGCTCCGCGCCGGCCTTCACGGTCATCCGGGTGTCCAGGAACCACAAGTGCGGCCCGTCGGCAGGGGTGAGCAGGTAGCCGGTGGGGTCGAAGCTCATCGGACGTCCTCGGGCTCGCTCGGGGCGGGGTGGTAGAAGCGGATCTCGATGCCGTCGGGATCGTGCAGGCCGACCAGCACCTGGCCGGCATGCCCCGCGACGATGCCGCCGTGCGGCTCGGCCAGGTCGTCCAGCCGCTGCTGCCAGGCCTTCAGGTCACGCAGAGTGGGTACGCACAGGGCCATCGGGTCGAATCCGGCCATCGCGGCGGCCCGTACGGGATCTTGGCGCAGTGCCACATCGACGGTGTTGTTCGCATCCCGGAGGGCGACACCCATGAGCTTGCCGTCTTCGACGAACTCGATGAACAGGCGCAGACCTAACACGCGCTCGTACCAGTCGCGGCTGCGCTCCACCTCTGTCACCGGGAGTTTGACGTGGTGGAAGCCGCTGAGGGCCGCATCCATGAACACCTCCAGAGGGTTCACTAGAGTGAGCTCTAGTGAGTTTCTCTAGAGTAGGCTCTAGCGAATGAGTGATCCTGTCAAGAGCGTGACCGCACGAGGCACCCGCCGGGCCGCCCAGGCACGCGCCACCCGCAGACGCATCATCGACGCCGCACGGGAGTTGTTCCTACGACAGGGATACGCCTCGACCACCCTGGATCAGATCGCCGCCACGGCCGGCGTCGCGGTGCAGACGGTGTATTTCCACTTCGGCAACAAGGCCACGGTCCTCAAAGAGATCATCGACGTGCTGTCGGTCGGTGACGACGAGCCGGTACCGGTGCTGGACCGGCCCTGGGTGGAGCAGGTGCGCGAGGAGCCCGACGGGAGCCGCGCGCTGGCGATCTGGCTGGCCAACAGCCGCGTCATCTTCGGCCGGGTGGCGCCGATCATGAAGATCGTCCGCGACGCCGCCGGCGCCGATGCCGAGATGGCCGCCCAGTGGGAGACCAACCAAGGCCAGCGCTACATCGCCCATCACACCCTTGCCGGGCAACTCGCCGACAAGCAGGCCCTGCGCCCGGACCTGTCGGCCGAGGAGGCGGCCGACGTCATCTTCACCATGGTCAGCTTCGAGGTCTACCACCTGCTCACCGTCGTACGCGGATGGACGCCCGAGCAGTGGGAACGCTGGATTCACAAGATCCTCGCCGCCGCGATCCTGCGATGAAGTCAGCACGGGTCCTCCGACCGCCCTCCAGCGCGCGGGCCCGGAGCTGACCTTGGACCTGATCATGGCGATCTCCTGGCCCGCCGTGCCATCGCGGAGAACCGATGAAGGGCTTCCAGGACCTCACCTCCCGCGGATGAACGAGGGTGCTGCGGATCACGGACTTCGCGACACGCATGATTTGAGACGACACGATTCGTCTTGTTATGGTGGGGGCATGGCTTTCCTCTTCTTCGTCTGAGTCCGGGCACGGCAGATGCCGCCGTTTCTGCTGCCCGTAGACCCTTCGCATGCTCAGGGAAAGTCATATGCGCGACCGCGCCCATACCGCTGTACCCCCCGTCGCCCCCGCTGCCGTGGCGCAGCTGTCGGTCAAGGACGTCACCAAGTCCTATGGCACCCGGACCGTCCTCGACCAGGTCTGCTTCACCGTCCGTCCGGGCGAGAAAGCCGCCGTCATCGGTGAGAACGGCTCCGGCAAGTCCACTCTGCTGCGGCTGCTCGCCGCAGCAGAGATGCCGGACGCCGGGGAGATCACCGTCAGCTTCCCCGGCGGCACCGGCCATCTCGCCCAGACCCTCGACCTCGATGCGGACTGCACCGTGCAGGACGCCGTCGACCTCGCCCTCGCCGAACTGCGCGACATGGAGCGCCAGTTGCGGGTGGCGGAGGAGTCCCTCGGCGAGGCCGCGGAAGAGGATCTCGCCGCGTACGGCGAACTGCTGATCGCATACGAGGAACGCGGCGGATACGAGGCGGACCCCCGCGTGGACGCCGCGATGCACGGACTCGGGCTCGCCCAGATCACCCGCGACCGCCTGCTCGGCTCGCTGTCCGGCGGCGAGCAGTCGCGGCTCGCGCTCGCCTGCGTCCTGGCCGCCGCCCCCGAACTGCTGCTCCTCGACGAACCGACGAACCACCTCGACGCGGCGGCCGTGCGCTGGCTGGAGGAGCACCTGCGCGCACACCGCGGCACCGTCGTCGCGGTCACCCACGACCGCGGCTTCCTGGAGCGCATCGCCACCACGATCCTCGAGGTCGACCGGGACGCGCGCACGGTGCTCCGGTACGGCGACGGCTGGGCCGGCTACCGCGCCGCGAAGGCCGCCGCCCGGCGTGGCGCGGAGCAGCGGTACGCGGATTGGGCCGAGGAGGTGGCCCGCACGGAGGAGCTGCTCGAAGCCGCAGGGAGGCGGCTTGCCACCACCGGCCGCGACCCGAAGCAGGGTTTCGGCAAGCACCGCCGCTCGCACGAGGCGAAGCTCGGCGGGCAAGTGCGCGCCATCCGGGAGCGCCTGGCCCAGCTGCGGCGCAACCCGGTGGCGGAGCCGCCGGCGCCGCTCCGCTTCACGACGGCGCTGTCGGCGGCAGACGGCCCCGCCCAGGGCCCCCTCGCCGAGTTCGACGGCGTACGGGTCGGCGAGCGGCTGCGGCTGGACGGGCTCCTCACGATCGCGCCCGGACAGCGGCTGCTGGTCACGGGCGAGAACGGCGCGGGCAAGACGACGCTCCTGCGCGTCGTGGCGGGCGACCTGGAGCCGGACGCGGGCACGGCACGCCGCCCCGCCCGGATCGGCTACCTCGCGCAGGAACTGCCCGCGCGGTCCACGCGGCTCCCACTGCTCGCCGCGTTCGCGGCCGGGCGGCCCGGACTGCCGGAGGAGTACGCCGAACAGCTCCTGGCACTGGGCCTGTTCCGCGAGGAGGACCTGCACGTCCCGGTCGCCGCCCTGTCCGCAGGACAGAAGCGGCGGCTGCAGATCGCCCGCCTGTTAACCCGGCCCGCAGACCTCCTCGTCCTCGACGAGCCGACCAACCACATCGCGCTCGCCCTGGTCGAGGACCTTCAGGCGGCGCTCACGACGTACCCAGGGGCGGTAGTCATGACGTCACACGACCGAGGCTTCCACGAAAGCTTCGAGGGGGAGCAACTGGAGCTGCGTGCCGGCCGCAGGTGCTGACCCCGTCGGAGGCGAAAGCTCGGCCTGACCGTCACCGACCCCACGGTGTTGCACGACGTCTTCTCCGTCGTCGTCCACCTGGCGCCCTCGCCGGTCGTGGCCCGGATTCCCACCGTCCTGCCGCACCCAGACGACCTGGTCGCCCTCGCGTGCCGCCAGCAGGATGAGCTGGACGTGACACGTTGGCTCGCCGACCAGGGAGTCCCCGTGATCGTGCCCAGCCCGCTCGTGCCGCGGGAACCCGTGCAGCGCGACGGTTTCTCGATGACGTTCTGGCCGTTCGTCCCGGAGGACCGGGACAAGGAACCCGACTACGTGGCGAACGCCGAGAGCGTCGCCGACCTGCACGCGGCAATGCGCGCCTACCCGGGCCGCCTGGAGTTTCTGTCCGCGGCCGATCCGCAGTTCATCGCGGAAAGCCTTGCCCGGCTCGACCGGCACCCCACCCTGATCGGTGCGGCCGAGCTGGACCGCGCCCGCCGCGAGTGGCAGATCCTGGAACCCTTTGTGCGCTCACGCACGGCCTTCGAGGCTCGGTTCCCGGGTGTCGGCCTCCAGCCCATCCACGGCGACTCCCCGCCCGCGAACATCATCTCCGGGGTGGACGGGGACCTCTACGCCGACTTCGAACTGGTCACGCTGGGGCCCGTCGAGTGGGACCTTGCCGCTCTCGGACCCGAGCACGAATCCGCCTACAACCGCGGCGCGCGGCACAACGGCACGAGGCCGCTCAACGTGGAGGTCCTGGGCTTCGTCAACGCCCTGGGCATGCTGCGGGTCGTCGCCACCCTCACGCTGATCCCGCAGCTGCCCGAGCTGATGGAGTACCTCAAGCCCGCAGTCGACCAGTGGCACACGATGCCCTTCGCGGGCGGCGTGAAGAGCGTCTGGCGCCCCGACTCGCCAAGGTGCTCAGCGTGCCGACGCCCGCTGTGCGCAAGCCGGGTTCGGCCTGGACCGAGCTGCCCCGGCCTGCGAGCGCCGGCGCCGACCGTGAGTGCATGATCAGCCCTTTACTTTGCGGCTGGTGTCTGGGCCAGGACTCCAGGGCCCTCACGTGCCCTTCCGGACGAAACCGGAACGAACGTAGCGGCAGTGATCATCAGCCCGCCACGTACGGTCAAGCGCCTGCGTTAGCGCAGGTCAGCGCATTTCCGTTGGGAATTTCCGCATTGCTACCGGGACCTCTTGTCATAGCGAGTGGCACGGCCCGGTTTCGCTTGAGCCGGTTGGTCGCGCACTCGCGGCTCGCGGCGAACACGTCCGCGCCTTCTCGTACTGGTCCGGGGCCGAGCCGACGGTCCGCTTCAGCCGCTGCCGGGACAGCGGCTCGATTCGCTCCTCCTCCAGGCGGAACGGTCAGGCCTTGCCGTTGAGTGCGCTGCCCTTCTTCCACTCCTTGAACGACATCTGCCAGAAGCCCCAGCCGTTGTTCCACTCCAGTTCGCGGTTGGTGCCGACGATGTCGACGACGTCGCCGCGCTGAACGTTGTCGTAGAACCACCGGGCCTGGTCGGGGCGGGCGTTGAGGCAGCCGTGGCTGACGTTGCGCACGCCCTGGGCCCAGACGTTGTCCTTGGCGTGGACGTACTCGCCGGAGTTGGAGATGCGCACGGCGTGGTTGATCATGACGTCGTAGTAGCCGGGATCGCCCTTTTTGCGGCCCGGGGAGATCATGCGGACGGGGTTGCCACGTTCCATGGTGAGGTGGACGCCGGAGGTGGTGGTGTATTCGCGGGTGGTGGCCATGCCGGCGCTGATGCGCATGGTCTGGACGCGCTTGCCGTCCTTGTAGACGTACATCATTTTGGTGCGCGTGTTGACCTTGCTGATCTGCTTGGCGCCGATCTTCAGGGTGGCGGTGTAGTCCTTGGTGCCGTACAGGCCCTTGCCGCCCTTGATGCCGGTGATGGCGGCGTTGAAGGTGACCTTCTGGTGGGCGGGCCAGTATTTGGCGGTGCGGTAGATGACCCTGGTGTCGTCGATCCAGCGCCAGGCGCCTTCGACGGGCTTTTCGGCGTCGACATCGAGGGCGCGTTCGATGGTGGCCTTGTTGGCGACGGGCTGGTTGAAGGTGACGATGATGGGCGCGCCGACGCCGACCTTCTCGCCCTTGGCGTTGGGGGTCACGTCGATGACCTGCAGGGCGCGTTCGGGCTTGAGCGTGGTGAAGGCGCTGGTGGCGGTGGTGGCGCCGGCTTTGGCGGTGACGTTGTAGCCGGTGGAGGGCTTGAGGGGGGTCTTGGAGACCCACTTGGTCTTGTCGGCGTTGTAGCGGCCCTCGATCTGCTCGTCTCCGGCGGAGACGGTGACGTCCTCGAGGGGGGCGCCGCTGGCGGTGACGGTGACGCGCTTGTCGGGGCTGACCTTGGCGCTGCCTTCGGCGGGGGTGATCTTGATGGTGGGGGCCTCGGGGGTGGCCGTGGTGGTGGCTTCGGGCGCGCCGGGGTTCTGGGCGGTGCCGCCGCCGGCGCTGGAGCACGAGGCGGTCAGGGCGGCCGCGGCCAGCAGGGCGACGCAGGCGGCCGGTCTCCTCCAAGCGGGCGCAACGTTCAAGACTGTCCTCTCCCCCATGGCACTCAAAAGCACCTCAAAACCTTAAATGTCCCTGCATGTATGACGAGGAATCATTCGGGAGAGTTCGGTTACATTTAGATCACTTCTGCCGAGTCACGGCAGGTCAACGCAGGGTGAGGCGATGGGTGAGGCCGGTGTGCCGCCGTCCAGCACCCTTGGTGCGGACGGCCTGGGCCAGCGCCCGGCGCGAGCCGACGATCACCACGAGCCGCTTGGCGCGGGTGATGGCGGTGTAGAGGAGGTTGCGCTGCAGCATCATCCAGGCGCTGGTGGCCAGCGGGATGACGACGGCGGGGTATTCGCTGCCCTGGGAGCGGTGGATGGACACGGCGTAGGCGTGGGCGAGCTCGTCGAGCTCGTCGAAGGCGTAGTCGACCGATTCGTCCTCGTCGGTCAGGATGGTGAGCTTGTGCTCGTCGGGCCGGATGTCGGTGACGATGCCGACGGTGCCGTTGAACACCCCGGCCGCGCCCTTGTCGTAGTTGTTGCGCAGCTGGGTGACCTTGTCACCGACGCGGAAGACGCGGCCGCCGTAGCGGCGTTCCGGCATGCCTTCGCGGGCGGGGGTGAGGGCTTCCTGCAGGGCGATGTTGAGGGCTCCGGCGCCGGCGGCGCCGCGGTGCATGGGGGCCAGGACCTGGACGTCGCGGCGCGGGTCGAGGCGGAAGCGGGCGGGGATGCGGCGGGCCACGACGTCGACGGTCAGGGCGGCGATCTCCTCGGGTTCCTCGCAGGGGAACAGGAAGAAGTCCTTCATGCCCTCCAGGACCGGGTGGCGGCCGGTGTTGACGCGGTGGGCGTTGACGACGACGCCGGATTCGGCGGCCTGGCGGAAGATCTGGGTGAGCCGCACGCGGGGGATGTCGTCGGCGGCCAGGAGGTCTTTGAGCACCTCGCCGGCGCCGACGGAGGGCAGCTGGTCGACGTCGCCGACGAACAGCAGGTGGGCGCCGGGGGCGACGGCTTTGACGAGTTTGTTGGCCAGCAGCAGGTCGAGCATGGAGGCCTCGTCGACGACGACGAGGTCGGCGTCCAGGGGGTTGTCGCGGTCGAAAGTGGCCTCGCCGCCGGGCCGCAACTGCAGCAGGCGGTGGACGGTGGTGGCCTCGTGGCCGGTCAGCTCGGCCAGGCGCTTGGCGGCGCGGCCGGTGGGCGCGGCCAGGATCACCTTGGCGCGTTTGGCGCGCGCCAGCAGCACGATGGAGCGTACGGTGAAGCTCTTGCCGCAGCCGGGACCGCCGGTGAGGACGGCGACCTTCTCGGTGAGGGCCAGGCGGACGGCCTGGCGCTGCTCGGTGGCGAGTTCGGCCCCGGTCTGGCGGTGCAACCAGGTCTCGGCCCGCTCCCAGTCGACGTCGGCGAAGGCTTTGAGACGGTCGTGGCCGCCGCGCAGAAGGGTGAGCAGGCCGGAGGCGAGGGACTGCTCGGCGCGGTGGAAGGGCGGCAGGTAAACGGCGGGCACGACGTTGTCGCCGGCCGGGATGGGCTCGCGTACGACGCCTTCGTCGGTGACCAGCTCCTCCAGGCAGGTGGTGACCAGGTCGGCGGGCACGTCGAGGATTTTGACGGCGTCGGCGACCAGGTTGGGGGCGGGCAGGTAGCAGTGGCCGTCGTCGGCGGCCTGCGACAGGGTGTAGCGCAGGCCGGCCTTGACGCGTTCGGGGCTGTCGTGCGGGATGCCGACGGCCTGGGCGATGGTGTCGGCGGTCTTGAACCCGATCCCCCACACGTCGTCGGCCAGTTTGTACGGCTGGTTCCTGACGACGGAGATGGAGGATTCGCCGTACTGCTTGAAGATGCGCACCGCGATGGAGGTGGACACGCCGACGCCCTGCAGGAAGATCATCACCTCTTTGATGATCTTCTGTTCGTCCCAGGCGGCGGCGATCATCTTGGTGCGTTTCGGGCCGAGCCCGGGCACTTCGACGAGGCGTTCGGGCTGCTGCTCGATGACCTCCAGGGTGGCGGTGCCGAAGTGGTCGACGATGCGCTCGGCCATCTTGGGGCCGATGCCCTTGATCAGGCCGGAGCCGAGGTAGCGGCGGATGCCCTGGACGGTGGCCGGCAGCACGGTGGTGTAGGACCACACCTCGAACTGGCGGCCGTAGCGGGGGTGGGAGGTCCAGCGTCCGTGCAGCCGCAGCGACTCGCCGACCTGGGCGCCGAGCAGGGGTCCGACGACGGTGAGCAGGTCGGCGCCGGTGCGTTCGGTGGCGACCCGGGCGATGGTGTAGCCGGTCTCCTCATTGGCGTAGGTGATGCGCTCAAGTACTGCGCGCAATTCAGTAACGATATTTTCTGCACCCGCGTCCGGCCTTCCCACATCGACGAGATTAGGGCAGATCTTCATCACCGCGACACCTTCCGCGAGCCGCTGAGCCAGTGATCTATCATGAGCACGTGACCACCCCTGTTCTCTCGGAACCCATTCCGTCAACTTCCTTGCGAGCAAAAGCGCTAGCGTCAGCTGGCCAACTCTTGGCCCGCGCTCGCGCCGAACGCGACGCCCTCTCCCCTGCCAGCGCGGCCAGGCTGGCACACCGGCCGGGGGGTATCCCCTTGGAGGACCTGGAGGCTTTGATCCGCGCCCAGCGCGAGCGAGCACGGGCCATCAGAGCGGCCCCTGCAGCCTGAAACTAGCTGTTTCGCTAGCATTAACTACGTCGAGCCGCCCCTGCAGGAACTGCCTCGCAGGGGTGGCTTTTGTATCACCTGCCGCCGACCTGCTGGTTCCGGTCCTTCTGCTCATGCACCGCCTCAACCCGGACTCAACAAATACTCAACGTGCGCTGGCCTACCTTTCCAATGTCCACGACGACCAGTGAAAGGAAGCACGATGAGACGTCTACCACTGGCCCTGGCCGCAGGCGCCCTCGCGGCCGGCACCCTTCTCGCCCCCGCCGCTCAGGCGGCGACTCCGGCGACGGCCGCCGTCTCCGTCCAGCAGGCGAGCCAGGCCCGCTGGTTCACCATCTGGGACGGCGGCGGGAACACCAGGGGCATCGATACCGGGGCGATCAAGAGCAAGGCCAAAGTCCTGCAGATCGTCACCCAGTGCTGGAACGGCGGTGACGGCACCGCGGCCACGGCCACCCTGTGGAAATGGGGGCCCAGTGCTATCGGCCGAGGTGGTGGGTGGATGAAAATGAAGCGCGACCGCGGTTACTGCCTGGGCGGGAAGATGTACACCCGTACCCACAATGCGAGGGCCGGCGAGAAGTGGAGGGCCACCGTCACTCTCAGCCCCAAGTCCCACACGGTCAGGGTGTGGGTCCAGAACTACGGCTGATCGGCCCACTGACCGAGTTCCGGGCCTCCACCACGGGCAATTCCGGCAGTAGCAGCGCGCGGGAGCGCAGTACCCACAGGCTCCGGCCGTCCGGTCAACGCCGACGGCGTGTGATCAGCACAGCGCCGCCCCTGCAAGTAGAACCTCGCAGGGGCGGCGCTGCAACGACGCGCCTCAGCGCCTATCCAGTGCGAGCAGGGCTTCACATCACCTCTTCCGACGCCGAAGCGCACAGCGCGTCGACCAGCTCCCGCAGCTCCTCCACGTTCTCGATGCCCTCGTGGAACAGGTCGCGCGCCGTCTCCTCGTCCAGGCCCAGGACGCGCTTCGCGCGCGCCCGCACATCGACGACCCGGACGCCCCGCACCAGCTCCACGTCGCCTGCGGAGTCGCCAGACTCCTCGATGAGGAAGTTCAGCGCCCGGTCTGGTCCGTGCTGCACCGGGCCGAACGCCCACACCCCGCCTGCCAGCACCACGGCGCGGGCAGCGAAGTCCAGGATCTCCCCGCGCCGGCCGGGGCCGCGATGGTCCCCCTGCCACCACTGCTCGGGGTTGGCCTCGATGTGCGCGAGAGTGGCGCGCAGCAGCTCCGTGTTCCGGCACGCCATCAGCTGTTCACCCCCGTGACGTTGCGCCACTCCTTGGACTCACGCGCGCCGAGGCCCGTCGCGGACGCCTCGGCGACCTGAAAGACCAGGTGAGCGGCCTGGAACTCCGCAGCCGCGATGAGGGCGCAAGCCGAAGCCTGCGCGGAGTGCGTCTCTCTCCATTCCCGGACGGTGGCCTTGTCCGCGCGCGCCAAGAGCTCCTTCGCTTCTGCGAGATAGTCCAGAGCGGCCTGTGCGTGCTCCGGGCCGGTCATCTTCCTGGGCATTCCGTCTCTCCTTCGGGTGTGTGTGAGTACTTGCCAGCACTAGAGCTTGCGAGATTGGAATCATCGTGGCAGCCGTGGCCGCACCGGCTGTACCTGCAACCGCCGCAGCGTCCACGGCTGCATGGGTCCGACAGGCTGGTCAGCCACTCACTTGGCAGGTACGTCAGGTCCTCAGTGTTCGGCATCATCGGCCCCTCTCCGGGCCTGGTAGAACGGCGTGAACGGGAAGCAACACCAAAGCGGCGACGGTCGACACGACCAGGACCGCGCCGCCCACCTCACCCCACACGGTCATCGCGAGAAGCGTCGTGCTGAACAGCGCCAGCGTGCCGCCCACCGGACGGCCAACCAGGATGACCACCGCGACCGCCACGACGACGACCACCGGGACCAGCACCCCGGTACCCGGCGTCGGCTGGCACCGCAACGCTGTCGCCAGCACAACCGCCAGCCACGACAACGTCACGGCCGTCGCGCGCAGCGCGGAGTCGAACCACCCAGCGGACGGCGCGGGAACCACACTCATCACTGGACCTCCTTCACAAGCTGGTACGACTCGCCGGACTTCCGCACCCGGCCTGCCTTCTCCAGCGCCCGCAACGCGGCCGGGACCTCGCCGAGCGGCATGTCGCCAAGTCGCCGCCGCGCTGCGACGCAGATCGCGCCGAGCTCCTTTGGGCCGCTGATCAGCGCGTGCTCGACCACGGCCTCCACGTCCGCCGACGACCACTTCGGCGCGGCCGGAGAGGCCTTCGCCGACGTCGCGGCGGCCGGGTCACGCGGGTCGACGCCGCGCCGCCGCATGTCGTAGTACTCGTCGAAGAAGCCGCGCGTGATGTCGTCGAGCTGCGCGGCCGCGGGGCTGGTCGCGATGCCGTACAGGTCACGCGAGATCGACGCCCGCCACTTGCCGCCGGGCCGGTTGTCGATGCCCTTGATGAAACCCAAGCCGTGGGTTTTCTCCCGGGTGCCGTCCCAGAACTCCGGCAGCGTCGACGGGTCGGCCGCCAGGCCGACCATGTGCCAGTCCTGGCTGGAGCCGGTGCGGAACGCGGCCACGCTGCCTCCGCCGCTGAGGTTCGAGCGGAGTGTGTTGGAAATGGGCTTGCCGCCGAAGTTCTCAAGGCCCAGGTTCTGCGTGAACACGTCGATCGCGCCGCCCGGCTTCCGCCACGTCTTCGCGGCCGAGGCCAGCAGTTCGGTCGCCTGCGCGCCGACCTCGGCATCGCCCAGGAGAAGCGGCAGTTCCTCCAGCATGATGTACATGAGCTTGAGGCCCTGCATGTCCGGGTCGCCCGGCAGGAGGAACGGCTTGCCGTGCCGCTCTCGGCCCAGCTCGTCGGCCCAGGGGACGTGTGCGACGAAGTGGGCGCGGCGGCCCATCACGTAGTCGAGCGCCTGCATCTCCTCCCAGCACGCCTCCACGCCCTCACGGCTGACCGCAGTGCGACCGTTCCCGTCCGGCTGCGAAGACCCGTCCTGAGCGTCGAGCAGCACTGCCACGGCGAGAGGGCACTGGTGCACCAGCGCCAGTTTGGTGGCGCCGAACCCCGACTTTCCGGCGCCGGTCGCGCCCGCGTTGATGCCCATCTGTGCGCCGGCCGACGTGGTCCAGTAACTCCAGTGGGTGGGCTTGAGGTCGAAGAAGTATCCGGCGCGGGCGATGCCGGTCTCCACGTCGATCGCCGCGGCGTCGTCCTCCAGGTAACGCACCTTCCGCAGGTTGTCGCCCCGCTCGACGACGGTGACCCGGGCGCCGGAGAAGTCGCCGCCAGGGGCCGGCCCGAGCTCGACCTGGTCCTTGAACACGCGGCGCGCCGACGCGATGGTGCCCGTCGCCTTGGTCATCTTGTCCAGTTCGGTCTTGCCAGGCACGCTGACGACAACGGCGGTGAAGCCGCCCGGGACGGGCTCCGGGGCGGCGAGATGGGTACCGGCGAACGCTTGGTGGTTCGGGACGACGGTCTCGTCCCACCACTCTTGGACGCCCGACACGGTGTTCTTCGGCAGGGCCTTCGGCCGGGCGGCCGGGCGGCCCGTCGACCGGTGCAGGCCGTACCAGTAGTTCACTGACGTGATCACGCCGACCACCCACAGGATCAGCGCCATCAGCCCGTACGGGCCGACGAACGTGGCGACCAGCAGCCACAGAGAGCCCGCCACGGTCCGCTTCATGGCGGGCTTCTGGCCGCGCCGCCGCGCCTTGACCAGGGTCAGGCCAGCGGCGAGCACGACGGCCGACCCGGTGAGCTCCAGGCCGAGGCCGGTCACGTCGGCCAGGACGGCGGTGCCCTGCAGGGTGGCCAGCCATGCCACCGGCCTGGCGTACGCCAGGCGCCTGCGCTGCCGGTGCTTGATGCGTCGGATGGCCCGGCGCACATTCCGCGGTTCGGGCTTGTCCGTCTCGGGTTCGGTCTTCTTCTTGGCGGCGATGGCGGCCATGGAGTGCGCTCCCTTCCGAGCGTCCGGAGTGATCGCTCTCCTCCGGGAACCCGCCACGATGACGCCGTGGCGGGAACCCGCAACCTCAGCGGTCACGCGGTGGCGGCAGCTGCCGCGTCGGTCGCGATCTGCTGTGCGACGCTGGCGGCCTGCCTCATGAGGTCCTGCAGGACGGCTGCGTTGCCGAGCAGGTGCGAGTGCTGGGCGATCAGGTCGCCCATGCTCGCGTGCTCGAACCCGAGCTCGACCGCGCCGCGCAGCTCGGCCAGCGCCAAGGCCAGGTTCGGAGTCTCATCCACCGGCCACCTTCTCTCCGGTGGTGCCCGCGCCCACAAACATCGCCGCGGGCTTGGCGTGGAAGCTCGGCCGTGCGGAGCGCGTCCGGTTCTCGCGCGCCCAGCCCAGCGCCATTTTCTTGGCGGCGATCCGGATCGGGTCGAGCCTGGCCTCGTAGATCGGCGCCAGCGGGTTGGGCGGCGCCGTGCGGGCGGCGCCGACGAAGTCGAGCGCGCCCTGCCGGTCTTGCTGAGCGGCGGGCTGAACGTGCAGCCGGTGCTCCTTGACCAGGCGGATCCGCTCCAGGTGCGCGGCCAGCAGATCGGTCTCGCTCACGCCTGGGGTGTCCACGGTCGGCAGGTCCCGGATCGCTTCGAGCACAGCTTCGCGGCCTGGGTCGTGGCCTGCGTACGGGTCGCCCGGGTGCGGGATGGCGATCTCGTGCAACACGACGTCCGTCAAGGTGTCCCAGTCGTCCGAATCGATGCCGTACTCCGCCGCGCGCACCTCCCACACGGCGTGCGGGATGATCGCGACGCCTGTGCTGCCGTCTTCGCCGGTCATCCAGATTCCCCACATCGGCTCGGCACCGAACGTGGCGGGGTCGATGTCGACCCGGCCGCCGTCCGGGCGCTGCTCGATGCTGGCCTGGGAGTAGCCGAGCTCGGCGTCCCAGGTTTGCACAATGCGCGGCATGGACCAGCCCCCTTTCTCGTGTCATTGGTTGAAGGAACGGCTGGTCAGTGGCGGTGCGCCCAGAAGTAACACGCAAAACTGGAGCCGCGCGCAAGGTTGATCTGGAACCCGAGGTTGGTGCTCGCCGTGATCGCCCACGCGACCGGCAGCATCGTGTTGAAGAAGGCGTCGGCGCCGCCAGAGAAGCCGTCTCTCAAGGTGACGACGGGGCCCATGTTGCCGGCCATGGAACTGGAGCTGTTGATGTAGTAGTAGACCGCCCAGTTCGGCGTGGTGTCGCCACCGATGCTCCACGATCCGGCCTGGAACGCGTCGTACGGGTCGGCCACGTTCGAGTCCCACACCCTGCCGCGGATAAAGAACCGGCCCGTGTTGTTCAGGTAGATGTAGGTGTCGGACGATTGCGACCCGGTCGAGTATCCGAACTGGGCGTAGCCCTCTGCCACGTCGAGGCCGCCGCCCTTGCGGGTCGAAGTCGACGGCTGGCGGATTCCCAGCCGCACCAGGCCGGCGGCGACCTGGAGTTCGGCCCGTGCGCTGCTGGACTGGTTGGTGCCGCTGGTGATGAAGGTCGTCGTTTCGCCGGGATACAAGCCATCCACGGCGTAGAAACGCGAGTAGTTCGTGTTCCCGGCCGGGTAGAAGCGCAAGTCGAGTGTTGAGCTGTCCAAGACAAACCGCTGTCCAGTCGCGCCCGAGCGCACGATGCCGCCGGTGATCGTCTTCCCTGTGATCGCGTCGGCGGCGATCTTCACTGCGGTGATCGCGTTCGCGGCGATCTTGTCGGCCTCGATCGCGTTCGCCGCGATGTGCGCCGCCTGGATCGCGCCGGCCTTGATCTTGTCCGCCTCGATCGCGTTCGCCTGGATGTGGTCGGCCTTGATCTCCAGCGCCTGGATCAGGCGGCCTGTGATGGTCCCGGCGGTAATCTTCGCGTCGCCGGGGATCGTGCCGTCAATGATGTGCTCGGCCCCGTCGATGATGTCGCCGATCAGGTCCGTGTCCACCAGCGGCACAGTGGCGATCACCCCGGACGGAGTGGCCGCCGACTCATTACCCGACCGGTCGATCGCGGTCAGCCACACCTCGCGGGCCTGCCCGTACGGCTGATCCGGGATCACCACGACACCGGCTGCCGTCAGATACCCGACCTCGGCCGCGCCCGGCGCGAGCGGGTCCTGCATCCACACGCGGACCCGCTCGAAGTCGATCGGCATCGGCGCGCCGCCAACGCCCAAGCCGTCCCACGCGGCATGGATCACGCCGAGCCTGGTCGTCAGCGTCGGCGCGGACGGCACCGGAGGAGGCGTCCCATCGTTCGGGATGAGCACGGCGACCGGGGCGCTGAACACGCCCTTCGTGCCGTCGTTACCGACGGCACGCACCTTGAACGCGTACTCGGAGTCCACGTTCAGCGAAGACACGCTCGCCGACACGTCGCCGGACGCGGTCTGCGCCACCAGGTACCACAACTCGCCCTCGGCGTTGGGGCGGGCGTACACCTCGTAGCCGTCGACGTCGAGCGCGACCCCGTTGACGTCCGCAATCACCGGACCCCACGTCACCACCGCGATACCCCGCGCGTACCCGCCCGCGTCCAGATACGCGTCCGGTTCCACAATGAGGCCCGGCGGCGCGGCCGGGACACGGCCGCTGGAGTCCGGGGCCGGCGTCGCGCCAGATCCGCCCGACGACACCCCGCCCGCGAGGATGCCAGCGCTTTTGCGTGCAAGTTTGATGTCGTCTTCCAGGAACCGATCGTTGAGCACGAGGTTGCCGGACAGCTTGCCGTCGCCCGCCCGCGACAACGTGATCTGCCGGATGCGCAGAGGCTCCATCCGGCCGCCGTCACCTGGCGCGAGCACCATGTCCCCGGGCGTGTAATCCGCCCACGGCAGCCACCGCGCCGCGTCGAACACCACCGCTCGGGTGATCTGCACCCGCTCCCCGGACGCGCGGCTCAGAGCGGCCTGTCCGAGCGCGGCGGCCGTCCCTGGGTCGCTCACCCCGCCCTGCTGCTGATAGGTCTCCCAGCGGCCCCACGGAGCCGCCGCAGGGTCGTTGGCGATCTCGTGCGTGAAGCCGTTCTCGCCAGCGATAAGGATTGCGGTAGAGAGGTCCTCCAGGGTGGCGTCATCCGGGGCCTGGTCAACGTCGCGGCCGAGCCGCAGGTCGACCAGCGCCGGGCCGGCCGACCGGTCACGCGCCATCACGGTGCCCTCATTGAACACCTCCAGCATGCGGCCGCGCATCCGCCAGTCGATCACGCCCTGATCGGACAGGTTGAGCAACAGGGTTAGCAGGTCGACGCCGGGCTCCAGCGCGAGCGTCAGCTTGGCCGCCCACTCCTGGTTATTGCTGTCAATGCTGCTGCTGAACCCGGCGGTCATGCCCTCCAGCGCGCCACGAACCTTCGCCTCGTCGATGAGGGTCCGCAGCACAGCCCCCACCGGCACGGCGTTGAACTGCCTCTTGCCGTCGACGAGCGTCCCGGTCGGGTACAGCACGGCCTTCTTGAAAGCCCACGCGTAGCCGGGGCAGATGTAGCTCCGCTTCCCGGCTTGGTCGGTGACGTCGGAACCACGCTTGATCCGCAGGAACCGGCCGCCGGGCGGCTCAACCCAGTCGCCGTCCGCCAGATACTCCAGGGCGACCTCACACGGCTGCGCGAGCAGGTCCTCCCCGGCCGCGTGCGATGAGTAGTCCAGCCGCAGCGACGACACATCGTTCAGCGGGGCCGCGGCCTCGAAGCTCAGCGGGAACGGCAACAGGCCCAGCTTGTCGCCGTTGGGCTCGTACGCCACCAGCCGGAGCCCGTACCGGGGCAGATCAGCGGGCAGGATCACGCTCACCGGCCGCCTCCATTCTCCGACTCTGCCGCGTGGGCCAGCCGGTATCGGTCCATCTCCATGCGGATCGTGGCCGTCCTGATGGGGTCGATCCGCGTCTGATCTCGGATGACCTGCAACGGATCAGCCGCCTTGGTCTTGGCCGCGCGGCCAGCCCCGGCCGCCGCCGTGGCGGTGACGACGCGGCCGTACTTCTCCTTGCAGGTGGCAAGCTGCTCCGTCACCTGCGCGCGAGCAGTCTCGACGTCAACCAGCGCCGGGACCGGCATGTCCAGTTCCCCAGCCGCGTGAGCGGGCGCGAGCAGCGGCGCATACAGGATCACCTCCAGGGCCTCATCGACGCTGGCCAGGCCGTACTCCGCTGCCCGAACCTCGATCGCTTCCTTCGGCACGTACGACACGAACCGCGCGCCCGCGTCGCCGTCGACCGGCTCGTACGTGATCAGCCATGCGTCCTCGTCGGGGCCGCTCACCTCGCAGACCTCAGTGATCCGCCACTGCTCAACCGCCATCGCTCCCCCCAGAACCTCTCCTTGTGCATCTTCCGCCTGAGGTTGTTGAATCTTCATCCGCTCATGGCCGGGGCGACGAATACCGGTTGTTCGGTACGTCGATTCGATCCCTGGGGGTACCTCGATGCAAAGATTTCTGGTCCTTCCTCGCATCTCCGCCCTGGTACTGGCGGTGGGCATGCTCCTGGCCGCCGCGCTGATGCTGGCAGGCGGCTCGGCAGTGTCGCAGGCCGAGCCCGCGCAGGGCTCCTCCGCCAAACAGACCGTCCTGGCAGACAGCTCGACGGGGCTGAGGAAGCCTCTGGAGCCGTGAGGAGCCTGAAAGCCGCCGTTCCGGCTCGGGCATGAGTAGTGAGTGGTCATGCCCCGCCTGTGAGAGCTCGTCTTCGGACCCTCCGCGCCGCTGGCGGTGGGGCGAAGACGAGCCATCACATCCGCCAGGCCCTCATGTTCAGCTGCACCGTGAAGACGGGCGGCGAGCCCAGACTGCTTTCGCTGCTACGGAGCGAAAAGTTCGTGGTGGTCGGGTTCCGCATGTGGAAGCTCAGCCGGTCCGGCAGGGGGTTGTCCGCCGTGAACACCACGCGCGGCACCGTCACCATCGTGAACGTCCAGTTCACCGTGTACGACGAACCGCCCGACAGCGACACCGACCGCATGAGGAGCCCCGCCTCTCCCCCGCTGAAACTCCATTTCCCGGCGAACTGGGTCGACGCAGCGGAGAACTTGAAGCGGTTCAAGTTCGCCGAGCTGTCGTTGTAGCCGACCTCGAGCTCGGCCGGCTTCGCAAACAGATAGCCTCCGCCCGCGAGGCCGGTCGTCGGGTTGACGATGTGGACCCGGTAGTCGGTGGCCGCGTGGACCACCTGGCACTGCGCGGTGCCCGTCCCGTCCACGCCGGACACGGTGACGATGGTCGCCTCACCGGCGTACATCGACCCGTCAACGTACATCCGCGCGGGGTTCGTGCCGGTGCCCGGCAGGAACCGGATCTCGGGCTGCGTCGCCCCGGTCGGGTTGATGACGAGCCGGTTGCCGGTGAGCCCCGTCGCGAGCTGCCCGACGATGCTTACGGTGCCGGTCGAGGAGATCAGCACCGTCTGCGTGCCACCCGCGTTGAACGCCGCCAGCCCAGCCGCGTTGAGCTCCACCCGCGCCGCGTTCGGGTCGCCAGCGACGATCCGCGTGGCCAGGGCCAGGATTGCCTCCAGTTTGTCGGCCGTGATCTGGTTGGCCCCGATGTGCGCCGCCTCGATCGCCCCGGCCTGGATCTTGTCGGAGGTGATGGCGTTGGCCGCGATGGCACCCGCCGTGATCGACTCGTCAGCGGCGTCGCCCTGCACGAGCTGCACCGCGGCGGTCACTGCGCTCCCGGACGGGGCCGACTCGTTACCGGCGTGGTCGACGGCGGTCAGCCAGAACTCGCGCAGCGCGCCATACGGCTGCCCGGTGACGACGATCGACCCGGCCGCCTGCAGATAGCCGACCTCGGCCGCACCGGGGTCGAGCGGGTCTTGCATCCAAACCTGCACCCGGTGGAAGTCGGACGGCATCGGTGCTGAGCCGACGCCGAGCCCGTCCCATCCGACATGGATTACGCCGAGCCGTGCGGCCAGGGCAGGAGCGGTCGGCGCGGGTGGCGGAGTGTCGTCGTTCTCGATGAGTACGGCGTAATCGTCGGAGAACACGCCTTTGACGCCCTGGCTGGTGGCGCGGACCTTGTAGGCGTACTCCTCGCCGACGAGCAGCGGCGAGTAGGTCGCCGTTGTAGTGCCCGGCTCCGTAGTCGCGACGAGGAACCATGGCGCGCCGACGATGTTGTCC
Source organism: Nonomuraea sp. NPDC049480 (assembly GCF_044465905.1). Classification (NCBI taxonomy): domain Bacteria; kingdom Bacillati; phylum Actinomycetota; class Actinomycetes; order Streptosporangiales; family Streptosporangiaceae; genus Nonomuraea; species Nonomuraea sp. NPDC049480. Next base: position 123,842 of record NZ_JBITMD010000019.1, on the reverse strand, counting down.
CGCATGAACAACTCGTACGAGTCGATGTCGATCGCTTCGCCGTTCACGTCCAGGAGCACCGGCCCCCACGTGGCGGTGATCTGGCCCTGCGCGTGCCCGGTCGCGTCCACGTAGGTGATCGGGTTCACGATCAGGCCCACGGGCTTCGCGGCGGTGCGGCCACGCGGTGACGGCGGCGCGGGCTGCGCGCCGGAACCGCCGGACGCGGTCGACCCGCCGACGATGCCGGCCGTGCGGCGCGCGAGGCGAATGGACTGCTCCAAGAAGCGGTCGTTGAGGACGACGTTGCCGCCGACCACGCCCTTGTCGTCCTTGGTGAGCGTGATCTGCCGGACCCGCAAGGGTGCCAGCGCGCCGCCGCTCGCGGGCGCGATGATCTTGTCTCCGGGCTGGTAGTCCCGCCACGGCAGCCACCGCGCCCCGTACGGCGTGATCTCCCGGGTGTGCTGCACCCGCTCGCGGGCGGCGCGCAGCAGCGACGACTCAGCGAGCAGGAACGCGGTCCCCTCGTCTGAGACGCCGCCCTGCCCGATGTAGTTCTCCCACCGGCCCCACGGCAGGACCGCGCTGGAGCTGTACGACCGGCGGAACCCCTCGTCGCCCACGACCAGGACGGCGCTCGCGGCATCCTCCAGCGTGCCGGTGTCCGGGGCGTCGAGCACGTCACGGCCGAGCCGCAGGTCCACACGCGGCGCGGCCGTACGGTCGCGCGCCAGCGCGCTGTCGGCGTTGTAGACGTGGAGAGTCCGGCCCACCATGCGAAAGTCCACGACGGACTGCTCGGCGAGGTTGATCAGCGTCGTCAGCGCGTCCAGGCCCGGCTGGTAGTAGATGGTCAGGATCTTCGCCCACGGCTTGTTGTCGCTGTCCTGCTCAGTGTCGAACGTCCAGTCGAGCTCGGGCAGCGCGCCGCGCACCTTCGCCTCGGCGAGGAACGTCTGCAGGATGCTGCCGGGCGTCGCGGACGTGAACGCTCTCTTGCCGTCGACCAGCGGTGCTGGCCCGGGGAAGAGCACGATCTTGCGGAGCTGCCAGCCGTAGCCGGGCAGCTCGAACGTCTCGACGCCGGACTCGTCGGTGACGGCCGTGCCGCGCCTGATCCGCAGGAACCGCGAGTCCGGCGGCTCGACCCACGTCTGTCCGTCCTCCGACCACTCGATGGCCACCTCGCACGGCTGCGCAAGCAGGTCAGCGCCGATGGCGTGACGGCTGTACCGCAACGTCATCGACGGCACGTCGTTTAGCGGGTGCCCGGTCTGCCACGCGAGCGGGTGCGGCAGCAGGCCCAGGCGGTCGCCGTTGGGGGCGTACGCGATGATGCGGACGTCGAACACTGGTTCCCCTTCTGGCAGCGCCACAAGCGAGCGTCGCGTGATAAACCATTGAGCCGTGCCCACGGACAATGGGTCTCAACGCGCATCTGAACTGGCGTGACGTCTTGACGACAGAGATCTGGAATCTTGACGACAGAGACACGAAAGCGCCCTGCGCTTGACTAACTGGGTCGGATCTTCTTCTGCATCCCCAGGGGGATTCATGCGCTTCGCAACTCCCACCATCGCGAAGTCGGCGATCGTAGCCTTAGTGGCCGCCACCGTCGCGTTAGCCGGGACTCCGGTCTCAGCTTCGACGATCGCCGATTCAGAAACAACCGCCCAGATCCGCTGCGGCTACTACAGAGACGCGACCGGAAACTGGTACGGGCACTGCGATGAGGGCCCGCGGACTGACATCATCATCAGAGTCGAGTCGTATACCGAAGGCCATTATGAAATGTGTGTTAAGCCGGGTCTGACGAAGCTCGACGCCTTCGCCTATTACGCCGTCTACGTCGGCAGGCTGTGCAACGCTGGGTGACGTTAGACCTCGTGGCTGCCGGGCGGCTCGCCCGGCAGCCACGATACCTAACCCAGAGATCTGGGATAATGTTCGCAATCTCGGCTTTCGTGCGGACTCTTACGAGCAGAGGTTCTATAGGTAGGAGCGGCGGGCCCGAATCGTCAGAACCGAAGAAGCCGACGTGCCCAACGCGGTGACGTCGACCAGGACGGCCCGCGAGTGCGGGTCACCCAGCGCCATCGCTGGGGTCAGGTGGAGCCACCTGAACGCGCTGCCGGGGCCGGTCGCGTTGATGTCGCCGGTCACGTCCGTCCCGCTGGTCAGGCCCCACGTGTCTGTGGTGACGATCGCCGCACTCAGCCCGCCGCAGTCAATGAGCAGGTGCTGGCCGACCTGTACCGTCTCCGTGTAGGCCACCATCCCGCCGGTCGCCACGTCGCGCACGGACGGCTGGACGGCCGGGCCGGTGATCCGCAGCACGGAGTCGACGATAGGGCCGGAGCTGCCCGCCAGCGGAGTGACGATCTGGCCCGCGCCCGGCAGCGTCCCGGTCCACGTCACGTCGGCCTCGTCCCGCCAGTACACGCCGGGGATCTTGCACACGGCGGTCTGCCTGGCCATGGCCGCGCCCGGAAAGTACTCCGGCTCGCTGGTCGCTTCGACCGTGACCTCGGCGACGCGGACGATCGACCCCGTCACCCACTTGAGCGTCATGAGCCGATGTCGCGTCCCGAGCAGCGCGCCCAACGCTTCCAGGTTGTGCTCCATCTGCTGCGCCCCGCCGTCCGCGCCGGACGGCGTGAACGGATAGACGGTGAGCGCCAGCGCGAGCGTCGTCGCCTCATGGTCCAGGCCGAGCACCGGCAGGTCACCTGCCCGGCCAGGGACGGACAGGTTCACCGTCCGCACCCCCGGCAGCGGGCGCCGCTTCGTGCCCTTCTTCAGCCGCCAGCACCCCGCCGGGTGGTCCAGGGGCACCCCGTCCAGGAAGTACGTCGCGGACATCACACCACCCCCATAGCACCGGCCATCTGAAGGCCGCGGTTGATCGTCTGCGAGCCCGGCTCAGCGACCGGGTTGATCGTGGTCAGGTTGACGACCACTCCCCCGCCCTGGCCTGGCCTGCCGACCGCGGCCGCGCCTGAGCTGACCGACGCGGACAGGTCCGGGTTGAACGCGGTGGTGAGCTGCCCGGCGATGCTGCGGGCCGTGCGCATCACCTCGCCGGCCGACTGCTGCATGCCCTGGGCCATGCCGAGCATCGTGAACCCGCCGATCTGCGCGAACACGCGGCTCGGACTGGAGATGCCGAGGGCCTGCCGCACCCAGTCCGGCATGATGCTGGAGAAGAAGCCGTAGATGGCGTTCTTCAGCCAGTCGTACATACTGACGATGCCGGACCAGATGCCGGTCATGACGGCCTGGCCGACGCCGCTCATCACCGTGCCGTTGTCGCCGACCGCGCGCACGAGCTGGCCCGGCAGATCAGCGAAGAAACCGACCAGAGTGCCGCCGATCCACCGGCCGATCCCGGTCACCAGGTCCGGGATGATGCTGTGACCGATCAGGACGTCGTACAGCCAGCCGAACGCCGTGGCGACGCTCTGCACCATCGTGGCCACGACTGTTGTGATCGCTTGGATCGCGGGGCCCAGCAGCGACGTCAGGCCCTGCGCGAGCAGGGACACCAGGCTGACGACCTGCGGCAGCACCGCGCCTGCCAGCCGCACCAGAGGCGGAAGGACCGGCATGACAGCTTGGAGGATCTGGATGAACCCCGCCGCGAGCTGCATGAGCAGCGGAGCCAGCGCCGAGGTGAGCTGTACGGCCTGCGGCACGATCGACGCTCCGAGCTGCAGCAGCAGAGGCAGGAGTGGCGCCACGGCGGGCAGCAGTGCAGAGAACGTCTGGACGACCTGCAGCAGCACAGGCGACAAGGTGACCAGCGATTGCATGAGCTGCACGCCGAACAGGACGACGGCCTGCGACAGCAGCGGCAGAATCGGCGTGACGGCCTGGACGAGCACGCCGAGGGCCTGCACCAGGACGCTGCCGAGGACCGCCGCGACCTGGCCGACGGGCGGCAGAAGAGGAGCCAGGGCCGGGAGCAGCGCCGACGCGATCTGCGCCACCAGGTCCGCCAAGGGGCCGACCAGCGGCACCACGGCGAGGAGGAACTGGCCGAACGCGGCAGCGATCTGGCCGACGACCGGCTGCAGCCGTACCAGCACCGGCACCAGTGCGCCGGAGATGATCGACACGGCCTGCACGACCGCTGGCATCAACGCCGTTGCGAACACCGCCACGAGCTGCAGCAGCGGAGGCAGAAGCGGCGCCACGGCGGCGACCAGCTGGCCGACGCTCCCAACAGCAGGGAGATGGTCGGGGTGACCTGCACGATCGCGGACAGCAGCGACCCGGCCAGGGCCTGCACGATCAGTTGCAGGGCACCCAGGACCGGGCCCAGGAGTTGAGCCGCGACCTGCACGAGCCCGGCGATGAACGGGCCGAGGATCTGCAGAATCGCGCCGACACCGATGACGAACTGAGCAGTAGCAGCGCGCGGGAGCGCGGGAGCGCAGTACCCACAGGCTCCGGCCGTCCGGTCAACGCCGACGGCGTGTGATCAGCACAGCGCCACCCCTGCAAGTAGAACCTCGCAGGGGCGGCGCTGCAACGACGCGCCTCAGCGCCTATCCAGTGCGAGCAGGACTTCACATCACCTCTTCCGACGCCGAAGCGCACAGCGCGTCGACCAGCTCCCGCAGCTCCTCCACGTTCTCGATGCCCTCGTGGAACAGGTCGCGCGCCGTCTCCTCGTCCAGGACGCGCATGCGTCGTGGCACGGTCTTCTGGGTGCGTGACACGCGGGGTGTCACGGGCGGCTTCGCGGCCGGTACCGCGCCGCCCGACGCGCCACTGCCGCTGTCGCCCTTGCCGTCCCTGCCGACGCCACCTCCTACGACGCTGCGGCCGACCACAGGGTGGTAGCGCTCACGCCTGTGGAGGAGCGGGGCAGTCTGCCCATGCTGATGATCGAGTCGGCCCCGCTCATCGCCGGGCAGATCGCCCGTTTCGAGGAGGAGTGGGCGAAGGCGATCCCGTACAACATCGACGTCTCCGACGCGCCCACAGAACTCGACCCGCAGGACCGCAAGATCCTGCAGCAGGTCGTCGCCGGCGAAACCGACAAGGTGATCGCCCGCGTGTGCGAAGCCTCCCCATGGACCGTGGGCCGCCGCATCGCGCGCGGATGCGCCAGCTGGCAGGTGTGTCCACCCGAGGCCAACTGATCCATTACGCCACCAAAAACTGGCTGTAGCCGTAATCCAACGTCAACTACTGGGGGATTTCCTATGCTGCGTGTGCTGCGCGCCGATCGCGCCTTGGCAACGTCCGTGACCGTCACCGTGCTCGGCTGGATGACGGCGGGGGTCGCCACCATCTGGGTCGCCCTCAACCCGCACGTGCTCTATATGACCGCGGTCTACCTGCTATGGCTGCACAGCTTCACGATCGTGGTGACCATGAACACCGTAGCGCTGGTCGTGCTGCGCGCCTTCAAACGCATGATCGGCGACCCCAAGCTGGCGTACGCGACCGGATTAGAGCACGGCATCGACATCCGGGACTCGATCGCGACCCCCAGCCATGAATCCCCTGGCGATTCCGCGCCGTCGAGCTCTGAAACGCAGAAAGCTCCGGCGGCGGCCGGAGCTTCCAAGCGACAGTTCAACGGGAATCTACTCTTCCTGCTGCGTGAGTTCCGACACGACCTTCAGAAGGGTGTAGAGAGAGAAACCCTCCCCCTGGGGGTCGGCCTCCTTGGTGATCTCGACCATGCGGCGGCGGGTCACCAGGGACTTCTTGTCGCTAGCGGGCACCCCTTCGGGTGGGCCCGCCGCGGCGGCGAGGGCTTCGTTGAACTTCCTCGTCGGCTCCTCAATCGCCTTGTAGTAGGCGCGGGCCGCCTCCAGGAGTGCCTTCTCCGCCGCGATCCTCTGCTCCTTCGGGGGGAGCCGCCCGGGGTTCTTCATGAACATCATTCTGCCGTGCCTCGTTTCGTTTTCGCTCCAACCTTTCGAGATTGGCGGCGCCGACCCACCAGCTCGGCCACGTGCTCCTCGTACTCCTCCTCGGTCCACAAGCTGCCGCACCCGCCTACGTCCTCGCGGGCGTCGCACTCGACGCACCGCTCCCCCGCCACCCGGAACAGCGCCCGCTTGCCGCACGTCCGGCACGGCCCGACGAGTTCCTGCACGTGAACAGCCCACGGCGCGAGCCCATGCGCCCACCGGCGCAACGCCCCCATTTCGCCGATCATGCCGTCAATCCACGGCTGGCCGGTCACCCAGTCCAGATGCCGCAGCAGCCACGCCGACAGCTCGGCGACGTCGGCCCGCTCCGGGTAGACCAGGCCACGGTACTCAGCGATCAGCCACGCCCAGTTCGTCAAGGTCGACGGGATCGACGGCGGGCCGATCTGGTCGTCATCGTCGCCGTGGATCGGCGTCGCCCCGTCATGCAGCATCGACAGCACATCGAGCCGCGGCGGCGTGCCGGCCTCCTGAGAGCCGGACACCTTGTCCCCGCCGCCCTGGCCGGCGTCTTGTGCTGATCGAGCCACTGCATGAGCAGCGGGGTGATCTCCAGGTCGCGACACAGCCTGGTCGTACAGGTCGCGCAGATGAGACGCCCGTTCGCTGCCTGGCGGGGTTCACCCCGTCCGCAGCGAGGGCCGATGCACAGCGAGTTTGTGTCGGTCAACGCTGTCCTTCCGAAGTCCGGGAGGGATAGCAAGCCGTACCACTATCGCTAGCAATATGGCTCTCGTTAAGGGACTACGGTACGTCCTCCCTGGTGACGACGCCGTTCGCCTCCACCACCGCGTCGTACGGCGGGTGCAGTTCCTGCCAGGTAGTCCTGTGGTTGCTCTATTTCGGGAGCGACAAACGGCCTCCAAACGCGGCGTGCGCGCAGGTAACCGAAGGCCGTCACCATCTCTGGGATGTTCTAATACCACCGTCCGGGATGGAGGAGGCTCCAATCCAACGGCACAAGCGGCAGCTTCACGCACTGTCATCGAGATGCGACAAAGGTGTGCACTTACCATGCCGCCATTGACAAGATCAAGGGGTTGATTTGTCGCGAACTCCGAGTAAGGATCACATGTCGGAATAATCTTTCATTTCCGACCGGAAGGACCGATAGTTGATTCGCGCATTCGTGAACCGATTAACCCTCCTCCTCGCAGCAGTAGCTAGTGCGGCAGCGTTTACACTGCACATGCCAGCCGCGAACGCTGAACCATCACCGTCCCCCTCTCCCACCCCAAGTGCGAATGACAGTGCGCTGGCTCAAGCCATAGCGCTTAATGACCCTGCCAAGCAAGAAGGCATCCCCAGCACGAAGAAGGCGGATACCACATCATCGGCAGGGTCCTGCGACGAGTTCAAGCCAGGATCTCCCAAGTTGGCGAAGGTCCCAGAGGGCAAGAACGTGGTGTGTATCGCCAGCCAGGGCCCGGCGAGCGAAATCTCGCCCCGCCTGGCCAACGCGCTACCGCGCCCTGCGGAGATCCCCGAATGGTGCCAGGACGCCACGCACTGGGAATTCAACCGCACCCAAGCCTGCCGCCATTGGGTTTACAACGTCCTCATGATTGACACGCGGGGCAAAGTCATCGGCACCCTCGAACTTGACACCTGGGATATGGTAGTCACCACTCCCAATGCTGAACGGATGACCTGGGAGCAGTGGCTCCATCCACAGTTCCCAACTGGCGGTCCATGGACTGGGATGACTTGGACAGCCAATGGCGACTGTGTCGGCCTGTGCGCTATGCAGACCACAAATGTCACCGTTCCGGTCGATTTCGGCGCCAGGTGGACTAGGGCCTATCATTGGTTCGTCGACACGCTGGGATCGACGATCGGCCAGAAAGCCAAGATCTCGCTCGATGTCGAACATGTGTTCTATGTTCCCGGGACCTTCCCAGTTGACATGTCTGACGCGGTCCAACTCGTCGAGGACATCCGTTGCGATTACCGCTCGGCAGGCACCAACGCCTACCACGGCTGCGTCTTCCCCGGGTATCGCCCCATTATGCGCGTTCCCAAAACCACGATGCCCCAGTTCGCGCAACATATAGCCGACGCTCAGTCCACCAATTGGCCAATCGGGGCTCCCGGAAATGTCCCTCTATCGCGTCTCACCAATAAGGCCGACATCAAAGAAAACCGGACGCAGTCCTGCCAGTACGCGCCCTCTCCCCGACCGCCGGATCCGGCCACTGGCGAGCGTCAAGAGTGCGATGAATACCCCTTTGCCTCCACCCACGAGGGGTCATACACCAGCGGTTTTGACGCCAGCTGGCGGCTTATCCGGGAAAGCCAGAACCTAGCGGGCGCTAATCTGCTGCAGTCCACCTACGACCAGAACCGCATCCTCAACAAGGACGAGTTCTGGGTCCAAGTCGTCACCATCTAGGAAAGCCTCGGTAGTCTCTTCATCATGACCTCATCGCCCTCGACGACGCCCCCAGCAGCCGCTTCAGCGACAGTATGGCTGTCCTACAAGCAGTTGCTGCTCACCGATCCGAACGCCAGCAAGGAACACCCAAGTAGTGTCCCCAACGGCTTGGTCGCCGCAGGGATCGACACGGGTGTCATCCTCGCCGGCGTACACACGGGCGTCGTCGGGGTGACGGTGCAACTGGCGGAGTCCGAGCCGCCCCCTTCCCCGCAAGGATGGGAGGAGACCGAGGAAGTCACAGTGACGTCAACAACGGGCAACCTCCTCGTACGTGGCATGATGGCCAGCCCTTCATCGGATCTGCCCAACTTGGCTTATCGCGGGGCGGGTCACTATCGATTGCGGGTCCAAGCCAAAGGCCGAAGCCATGGGCAAGACACGACCGAAGAACCTCTTGAGCATTTCCTGCTTACGGTATGGCCGCTGGATGAGGCACCAACCGGACAAGAGGACGCTGTCCGTAGGCTGACAGGAACCACCACCGTTACTACCGGCCACCCTACGAAGGGACATGTCCTAGAAGGGCTAGTCCCAACGCCGAGCCTGCTAATCGGTCAGGTCCGTGTGCGCGAAGGACACATCGTGATCTGCAACCCCTACCAGCAACCAGACCGCCTGCCTGAAGCTGAGGGGAACGGGTTGGTGGCTACGGCACCCGACATGATTATGATCATCTCCGCTGTCGCGAACGACATCGCCCACATTCGGGTGAACTTCAGCCCTGAAGCGCCTCGGATGCCCGCCACGACCTGGCAAGCATCTCAGGATGCTGAATTCATCACCACCACTGGCGTAATGCAGTTACGCGACTTCATTCCCAACGACGACGACGTCACCCCCCGGTTCAACATCGCCTGGCAGGGCGCGGGACGCTACGGGATACGGGTACACGGCCGCTCCCGCCGCCTGTCACCGGAGATGGCCGCCAGGGAACGCGGCGAAAGCTACATGCTGGCCATCTGGCCCATCGAAACGGCAGGGATTGGCGAGAGTCGCAGGACATAGCCACGCACTCGATCGCTCGCCATCCTATGATCGGCAGAGGGCTGGTCCGCTCGAACGTGACAAGGTCGTCCTGCAGGACTGTCAAGTCATCTAACCTCGCGGCCAGGTCGACGGCCTTCTCCAGGTAGCCGCCGGGCCCCAGAAGATGGGGCGTCCGTAGGCTCCTCCTCGCCGGGTATCACCTACGAACCTCCTGCGTGATGGCGTCGAACACGTCCCGCACCAGGCGTGCGTCTCCAAGCGCGGTGTGCTTGGTCTCCCGTTCCTGCGTGACGTCGACGATCTCCCAAGCCAGGTAGTCCGTGGCGCCGTCGAGCCAGTCGTGCACGTACGGCGCGGCCTCGGCCCCGAACGCCTCGTCCACCTTGCCGTCGTAGACGGACGGACGGCCGTAGACATAGCCGGTCAGCGTGGCCCGAATGTCCTCCATTCGGTGCGATGCCGTGAACGCCTGCCCGTGGGCGTGCAGGAACGCCTGCAGGAAGTCCCGATCGTGGCGGGGATTGTTCGCCACGATCGTCGCGCCGTCGAGGTGCCGCGCGAGGCGGAGCGCAATCTGATCCGCCGTCACGTTCTTCATCACCTTGCCCGCGGGTGGGGCATCGGCGCGCTCCGTCCCGCACCCCAGCTGCACGCCGGCGCCGGCCTCTCGGTCACAGACCTGGCTCCTGGCGTAGTACCGGCCGATCTGCAACGCCTTGGGGTCGGCGTAGGTGAGATCAGGCTTGACCTGCCACCAGAACTCCCGGTCTCCGAGGTCGGGACAGTCGGTGTCGCGGACGATCGCAGCGGCCTCCCACAGGGAGCCGAATCGGGGGTCGAGGGTGGTCGTCTCTGTGTCCAGATACACGTACTTCATGAGTGGCCCTTCTATGGGTCACAGCTCGGCGAACAGGTCGAGCTGTCGGGGTTTGGCGGCTTCCTCGGCCTGGCGGGCGAGGTCGCGCGGGTGGGGTTCAGGAGTGCGGCCGACGGCGCGGCAGTAGCTCACGCAGGTCCGGTCGTGGACGTCGTGGCATTCCCGGGAGTACACGATCGGCTGCTGGCAGTAGCTGTTTTCGTAGACGTGCTGCCTGGTCCACGGCTTGTTCTTCTGGCTGCAGTCGACGCACTTCACCGGTCACGCTCCTGGGGGTTGAGGGGCGGGTGGCCCGGCGCGCAGCCGGGCCACCCCTGGGGTCAGTCGGGGAGCTGGGTGTCTCGGACGGGCCGCGCCGCCGAGGCGGTGGAGATCGGCCGCCGGGCGGGGTCGCGGTGGTCACTCCGGTGGATGCGGGCCAGTTCCTCCGAAGCGGCCTTGACCACGTTGGGGTGACTGGCCCACGGCTTGCCGTCGACGCCGAGCGTGCAGCCGGGGGTGTAGCAGACGGCCTGGTGCCGCCCCTCGCCGTCGACCTCGACCGGCTCAATCTTCACGACGATCCGGGGGGCCATAGTCGCCAGCCTTTCCGCTTGCGACAGTGGGCTGATCCTTGGTCCAGTCCGTCCAGTCGGTGCCGTCCATGCCGATCCAGTCGGGGTTGACGACGCGCATGCCGTTGCAGGCGATGGCGACGAAGTAGCCGACGTTCTGGTGTGCGGTGTCGTCGGCGGCGGGCTGGACGCCCGCAGACCGGGCAGGTGATGGTCAGGAACTCCATGATCTGCTTGGGGCACTCGTGGATGCCGATGGCGAGGTTGGCGAGTTAGCCGGCGTCGTCGGCGAAGAACGTGTGGTCGTCGAGGACTATCCGGTCGCTGGAGTCGTGGAAGTTGTCCTCCATGTTGTCGATCCACCGGTCTTCGTGAGCGGCGATGTAGGAGGACAACTCGTCCGGGGTCACTCCAACGTGGACCTCGAACTCCATCTCCCAGTCGTAGGTGACCGTCTCCTCGACTCTTTGCGGGTCTCGCGCGGCAGGGCCTCCTCGACCTGGTATGGCGGCATCGGCAGGTAGCAGTAGGGCTCCGTGACGGTGGTGTGGATCCATACATCGGGGCGGCCTTCCGCGGCCTGGTTCCGGATGGGGCCCTTGCAGAGGGTGCAGGTCGATTCCGTGTTCTCCACGGTTCTCCTTCGTTGGGTTGGGGGTGAAGGGCGGGCGCTGGGTGGCGCCCGCCGTCCGAGGGGTTAAGCGTTGATGGCGCGCTGGCCGCTGGAGCCGAGGCGCGCACCGCCGCCGAGGTCGGCGCGGTCGCCTGCCTCGCGACCGGCGAGGTAGGCGTGCGTGTCGCGGATCTTCGGGCCCTTGGAGGCTCGGGTGTGGGGGGCCTGGCGGTTGAAGTAGTCGTCGACGGCGGCCTGGCGGTCACGTAGGACGAGTTCGGTGGAGCGGCCCGTGCTGGTGGTGGGGAGTCTCGGCGGTGGCGGCCTTGTTGGCCTCGCGCAGCTTCTCGCCGACGCGAGAGGCGAACCCGAGCATGAAGCTCTTGCGGGCGCTGGCGAGGCTCGTGCGCCCGCGGCGGGTGACGGTCTTGACCTCCTTGGCCATTGCAGCGACAGGGAGGCGAAGAGCATCTTCACGACCTCGAGGTCGCTCTGGTAGCCGGACACCATGAGGTACGTCGTGTCGTTGACCTTCCACGACAAGGTGCGGCAGGTCTTGGCGTTGGTGATGGCGGCGAGGAACTGGATGCGCTCGGCCTGGTGGGTTTTGTCGATGGCGAGGGCCCAACTGCTGAGTTCGTCCGTGATCTGTCCGGCGGCAGCGAGGTGGGCGCGCTCGATGCCGTAGCTGGCCATGAGGTTGTAGGCGCGATCGCGGTAGGTCTCGGCCTCTTCCGGGCCGGTGTTGGGGTGCTCCGCGATGGCGAGGTATTTGCGGATGCGCTCTAGCGTCTTTTCGGGGGCGGTGGTCACGTGTCCGTCTTCCTGGGTTGTTGGTGCTATCAGTTTTGCTTGCATGAGTTGGTAGTGCTCATGCTCGCTTGTTTTTGGATCTTGGCCATTCTTGCACGTTCGTTCTGTTTTCGCAACGACCCTTAGAGTGTGCTGAAACGCGCTTTGAGCGGCCACAATGCGTGGAAGGATCAACTACGCGCCGAGCATGATCAGCAGCGCTCACGCTCGCTCTGAGCGTCACGCGCGTACGCTTCAGCGCCACGTCGGAGGGCGCTTCCCGTGCTTCACCACCTGCATGGCCACTCAACACGCAAGCAACCTCACTTGCAGAAAGAACCGAAGCACGGAAAGGTATATGGCGACATCACGCCCGCCCGCCAAGGAGACACCGTCGCCATGGCCCGCTCAACCCAAGCCACCGCCGCCCGCAAGGCACTGGTCAAGCAAGCGGAACAGCAAGCGGCATCTCGCCCCCGCACCAAAAGCCGCCAGGACAAACCCACCCTCGCCGTCCGCATCAGCTACCACACCAACGAACGCCTCACCCACGCCAACGAAGAGACCGGCCTCGGTATCTCCGGCATCGTCGAAGCCGCCCTCGTCGATTACCTCAACTTCCTCGGCATCCCCGACGACGCCAAGCCGCCTCTCAACCCGGACGGCACCCGCCCCAAGCGGGAACGCAGCGTAAAGAGCCGCAACCGCCGGGCCAAAGAAGAGGTCGACGACGTGCCCATCGGTCCACGCATCACCCAACAGACGAACGACCGGCTCACCGTCGCCTGCCTGAACACCGCCACCGGCCCGCAGGACATGGTAGAGACCGCCCTCAGAGCATGGCTGCTCAAGCATGGCGTCCCACTCCATCGGCGAACGCCCGGCACCTGACGACCGCAGGCCGAGCGGATCGAGGCGGCCGAGCTGGCGGGGTTGTGGCCGGCGGGCTCACGGCCATGATCAGCACCATCCAACCGGCAGGACCGTCTTACGCGCCAACCCGGCGATCGTTTCCGGTCACAGCACTAGTGTCATACGCCTGAAATTCGTCGGTTAAGTTCATAAGCTGGTGGATATGGCGCATTCAGGACCGTCGGCAGTAGAGATCCATCTGACCGAAGCTGAGCGAGCCCGGCTGATCGGCATGTCCGCGGAGCCGTCACGGTTGGCGATCCGGGCAAAGGTCGTGCTGTGCTGTGCGGAGCCGGGATCCAGTAACGCGCAGGTGGCGCGGGAGTTGGGCATCGCTGTCGGCACGGTGCGCAAATGGCGTGCGGCCTTTGCCCGGGGCGGGCTGGACGCCTTGGTCGATGAGGCCCGCACGGGGCGGCCCAAGGCGGAGTTGACGGTCAGCGACGAGGAGCGGGCGGTGTTGCATCGGTGGGCGCGGCGGGCGAAGTCCTCGCAGGTCTTGGCGATGCGCTCGAAGATCGTGCTGGGTTGTGCGGACGGCAAGGACAACCAGCAGATCGCCGCTGAGCTGCGGGTGCATCCGGACACGGTGTCCAAATGGCGTCGTCGGTTCCTGCGGTTACGGCTGGACGGGTTGATTGATGAGCAGCGTCCGGGCCGGCCGCCCTCGATCACCTTGGATCAGGCCGAAGAGGTGGTGGTGGCGACCTTGGAGGAGACGCCGAAGAACGCCACGCACTGGTCGCGGGCCTCGATGGCCAAGCGTAGCGGGCTGAGTAAGTCGACGATCGGGCGGATCTGGCGGGACTTCGGGCTCAAGCCGCACCAGGCCGACACCTTCAAGCTGTCGACGGATCCGCTGTTTGTGGAGAAGGTCGTCGATGTGGTCGGGCTGTATCACGACCCGCCCGAACGTGCAGTGGTGCTGTGCGTGGATGAGAAATCGCAGATCCAAGCCCTGGACCGGTCGCAGCCGGTGCTGCCGATGATGCCGGGCATGCCCGAGCGGCGCACCCACGACTACGCCCGCAACGGCATCACCAGCCTGTTCGCCGCCTTCAACATCGCCGACGGCAGCGTCATCGGCGAGTTGCACCGTCAGCACCGCGCCGCCGAGTTCAAGAAGTTCCTGACCACGATCGACCAGACGGTGCCGGCCGAACTCGACGTCCATCTGATCTGCGACAACTACGGCACCCACAAGACCCCGGCGATCAAAGCCTGGCTGGCCCGCCATCCCCGCTTCCACATGCACTTCACGCCGACCGGCTCTTCGTGGATCAACCAGGTCGAGCGCTGGTTCGGCTATCTGACCGACCAGCTGATCCGCCGCGGCGTCCACAAGAGCGTCCAAGCATTGGAGAAGGACATCCGCGACTGGATGGATCAGTGGAACGACGACCCGAAGCCGTTCGTCTGGACCAAGACCGCCGAAGAGATCCTCGAATCCCTCGCTAAATATTGCCGACGAATTTCAGGCGCATGACACTAGCTGTCTTCCAGGACGGCTCGAGATGGTTGTTCGACGTCCGCCCAGCTTGTTTGATCAAGGAGCGGGACGAGACGCGCTTCGCGGCGACGGGTGAGGCGGCGCTGGCAGTGGGTGGCGGTATTCGGTGGTGACCGGCTGGCGACCGCACGTGCTGAGCGTGCTGGACGCCTTGTCGGCGCCGCGCCGGCCTCTTGAGGATCAGTTGGGGCTGCAGCTCACGGCAACGCCTCGGTTCCAACTAACGTGTCACGGCACAAGCCCCGAGCCGAGACACGTTAGTTGGAGCTGGGCCACGATTGCCGGCACCGTCCCGGTCCGGTCCAGGTCAGGCCCTGTAACCCCTGGTCCAAGGGCTGTAGCTCGAGCGGCCGGGTCAGCGCTCGGTCGCGCTGGAAAGGAACTCCACGAGCACGTCGGCGAAGTCCTTGGGCGACTCGAAGAACGGAAAATGCGCGCCGCCCTCGGTGCGGCTGAAGATACGCAGCTTCGCGCCGGGTATCCGGCTCGCGATCCACTCCTGGGAGGTCGGGGCCACGTGGCTGACTTCGCCGCCGGTCACCAGGGTCGGCACGTCGATGGCGGGCAGCACCTCGCGCCAGTCCTGCATCACGTGGTCGATCAGGAGCTTGGCCCCGTACGGCATCGCGAGCTTGAGATTCTCCTCGTACAGCCAGGCGAAGTCGTCTTCCGGGACGTCGGGGGTGAGCATCGAGGTGAGGAAACTGCGCCGGGCGGTGGCCGAGTCGGCGCCGAGGAGCGCCTGGGCGAACCCTTCCGCGCCGGCGAAGTCAAGGATGGCGCCTGACTGCGTGATCTCGGCCGGGTCCATCCAGGGCATGGTCACGCAGACGCTGGGCTGGTCGAGGATCACCAGAGACCGGAGGCGCTCGGTGCCGTATTGATCGATGTAGGACCACAGCACGGAGGCCCCCATGGAGTGCCCGAGCAGGTGGGCCTGGCTGATGCCGAGGTGATCGAGCAGCTCGTTCAGGTCGGTGGCAAGGGTAGCAATGCGCGCGCCGTTGTCGGTGCGCCCGGATTCGCCGTGGTTGCGTATGTCGTAGGTGATGACCCGCAGCTCGGGTCCGAGCAGGCCGAGCAGACGGTCGAACATCGCTTGAGACTGCGACCAGCCGTGCAGCAGGACCAACGTTTCCTCCCCGGCGCCGGTGTCGCGGTATGCGATAGTGCACCCGTCACGTGTCGTGAAGTTCTGCATGCTGAGTCCGCCTCCTCGCGGTGCACGGGGCATCGGCCCTCTTCTCAGCGGCGCTCGGACCGTGTGAGCGTCGTCACATGAGCATCGGGTCATCGTGGCGCGGGGACTACAGTCCGATGACTGAAATCGACCGGCGGAATTCCTCTCATTGTCGAAAGTCATTCTCGATGAGATCGAGTAGCTGAAGTCCCAGATGTAACGTCAGCCGAGTCCTGCCGTCGGCCAGGTCGAGTCCCGTCAGCTCGACGATGCGTTCCAGGCGGTAGTACAGGGTCGTGCGGTGGATGTGCAGGGCTGCGGACGCGGCCGGTCCGGAGCCGCCGGTGTCGAGGTACGCGCGCAGGGTGGCGGTGAGCCGCCGGTCACGGTCAACGGCCAGCAGGCGTTGCATCTCGTCGGGAAGGGTCTCGAGCCGGATCTCGCCAGGAGGAAGTCGCAACAGGATGCCGAGGGTTCCGAGGCCGGACCAGTGGGCCACAGGTGCGGGAACCATGGCTCCCGCGGCGCGGCAGGCCAACTGGGCCTGACGGTAGGAGGACCACGCCGCGGCCAGCCCGGTCATCGCCGAGCCGATCCCGGCCACGCAGGTGAAACGGCCGTCGGAGACGTCGTGGACCTGGCGGATCAGCTGGTCGGTGAAGCGGTCCACGTCCGGCGCGGGGACAGGTGAGTGGGAGCACAGGACCAGCGCCGCCCGGCGGTCGTGCACGCAGAAAAGGATCTTCCCTCCGGGATTCGCCCGGGTCTGCGCCGACAACGCGCGTCGTAGCGCGATGGTGATGTGGGAGGGCGTCGCCGGCTCGTCATCGTCGCGCACCTCCACGGCCACGGCCCGCACGTGCTCGCCGAGGCGTGTGCCGCCACTGTCCGCGAGTGCCCGCAGGGCTTCCCGGCGTACGCCGGCGTCCGCGTCCAGCAGGCCGTCCACGGCGGACTCGCGGGTCAGGCTCGCGGCGTCTACTGTCGGCCCGTGGACGTCGATCATCAGGGAGGCGAGCTCGCGGGCGGTGGCGGAGATCGTGGCCAGTTCGGACGTGGTGAGGGTCCCGTCGGCGTCGAGGACGATCAGCAGACCCAGCAACTCGCTGCGCCGGCGGATCGGTACGCACACCCGCGCCTTGAATCCGATCTCCGGCTTGGGCGGGATGATCCCCGCCGTGGTCCAGTTCGTCACGCCCTGCGCCAGGACGTGTCCGATCGCCTTACCTCCCGCGTCGCGCTGAAGCACGGCCCGGATCCGGACCTCGTCCTCGTCACCGTAGTGAGGACTGGTGTAGAGCAGGCGGATACCGGCATCGTCGACCGCCACCGATCGCTGCAGGCGCTCCGCGAGGTCGTCAACGATGTCCTGGATGGTGCTGTGTCCCACGGCGGCATCCTACAAACAGAGGAAAATCCCTTGAAGAGTCTCGTCCTCCGACGGTGCCGGGACGTCACCCTCGGCATTCACGCTGATGCCCTGGATCCACGCCGGACATCACGAGCCGCCCGGCGTCTGTCGGGCATCGGAGGACAGCTATGAAACCCGCCAGGAGCACGGAGTTGGCGGGTATCGCGGTGATCGTCTTCGGCGCCGGGTCGAGCGGTCCAGGGCTCAGCATCAGTGCGGCGACGGCGCACGCGTACGGACTGGCGGGAGCCTGGGTGGCCTGTGTGGACCGCAACCGCGGCGAGGCCGAGCGCGTGGCCAAAGAGATCCTCGCGGAGGGCGGGAAGGCCATGGCGCTCAAGGCTGACGTGACCGACGAGGCAGAGGTGGCCCGCGCCGTGGCCAGGGTCGCAGACAACTGGGGATCTCCTGAAATTTTGCACAACAACGTCGGTCTTGCCCTGCGCGGGACCGTTCTCGACCTTGCCCGCGACGACTGGGACGCAGCGATGGCGGTCAATCTGACCAGCTGCTATCTCACCGTTCGCCATGTCCTGCCGCGCATGCTCGAACGGGGCAAGGGCGCCATCGTCAACGTGTCCTCGCTGTCCAGCATCCGCGCGACGGGTTACGTCTATCCCGCGTACAGCGCGGCGAAGGCCGGAGTCAACCAGCTGACGGTTTCGCTCGCTCTCACCTACGCTGAACACGGCATTCGCGCCAATGCGGTCGTCCCTGGCCTGATCAACACCCCGCTCGTGGCCCGGCAACTCGTCGACGATCCTGCCGGCCTCGAGACCGAGCTGGCGGCTCGTGATGCCAGGAGTCCTACAGGCAGGATGGGTAGCCCGTGGGATGTGGCCAACGCGGCCGTGTTCCTGGCCTCGGACCGCGCGTCGTACATCAACGGGGTCTGCCTGCCCGTGGACGGGGGACTGGCTGCCCGCACCGGCTGAGCGCCGACAATCTTCCGCCAAGTAGAGCGCTCATCCGCTACCTACGGCGCACAGTCACATACCTTCAGCGCCTCGCGCCAGCCCAGAACGAAACTGTCAGTGGTCGCGTTCATACTCTCCGTCATGGCAGAAGAGGCCCTCGACATGGGCGAGATCACGATCTCCGATTGGTACGGCCACGCTGACAAGATGGCCGAAGTCCGCTTCCTCACGATCGCCAGACGCCTGCCCTCTCTCGTCCGCCAGACCATGGACGTAGCCTGGCGGGCCAGCCCCCGCGACACCCTGTGCGCGGTCATCCTCAACCGGACCTCCGGATTCTGGGAAATGTTTGTGAGAGCATCTGGGGCATGGCCGAGGCCCCAGAATCCTACAAACACGCCGAATCAGCCCATCTGTCCGCTATCGCCGAGGAAGGCACCCGTGACGCCGATGAGGTCGAACGTCACCCGTGCCCGCGATGCGCCGTCGCGCCTGGTTCGCCGTGCCGGTCGCGTTCGGGCGCGGTGGCCGGCACCTACCACACCGGCCGCTTCACCAAGATCCCACGGCTCGCCAAGCTGCTGCGGGTGCCCACCCCCGCCGATCGGGAACCCGGGCCAGCCGTGGCGGCCGGGCACACCGCCGCCCGCGCCGCTCAGCGACGATGGGCCGACGGCCGACATCCGGATCGGCTACGCCCGCTGCTCCGCGCTCACCCAGGAGCTGCAGTCGCAGCTGGACGCGCTGGCCGCACACGGGATTCCGCGGGAGAAGATCTTCGCCGAGAAGATCTCGACCCGGGTGAAGGTGCGCCCGCAGTTCGAGGCGGCGCTCGCATTGGCGCGGCAGATCAAGGCGCACGCCCCGCACTGCCGGGTCATCTTGACGGTGTATGAGATGAAACGGCTGGGCCGCGACGCCGCCGAGCTCACCGCGCTGGCCGACCACCTGACCGCGCACGGCCTGGTGCTGGAGATGCTCGCCGGGCCGCTGGCCGGGATCTATGATCCGGCCGGGCCGGGCCGGATGCTGTTCGCGTTCTTCGCCGCGATGGCCGAGACCGAACGCGAAGCCATCCGCGAGTCCACCCTGGAAGGCCTGGACGCCGCCGCCCGCAAGGGCAATCACGGCGGCCGGCCCCCGGTCATCACCGACGACATGCTGCACACCGTGCTGCGTCGCAGGGCAGCCGGGGAACGCGTCGAAGACATCCGCAAGAATCTGATCATCCCGACAGGGAAACGCAAGGGCGAGAACCCGTCCCTGGCCAGCATCTACCGTGCCCTCGCCGAGCACGAGAAGACACAGGCCTACCCCGAAGCCGTCGAAGCGGCCCACGCCGACTTCGCCCTCCTGCAAGGCGAAGACATCCCCCGGCCTCGCCCGGCCCGCATCCGACGCCCGGGCCAGGCGCTGACAGCGGAGCAGGCCGAACTTCGCCATCGCCTGCAGAACCAACCTCACCCGAACGAAGAGCTCCGATAGCGCACACGATCAGCCCCGGCGCTATCAGCTGATCAAAGCCCGCACAAGTCGCTCACGCTGCTGCTCATTCAGCGCGGCAACACGCTGTTTCTCCTCCACCCCGCAGATGGCCATCAACGCCGCGACCCGGGCCGGCCCACATCCGGGAACGGCCCGCAGGACCTGAACCACCCGTGTCCTGCCGACGAGATCCTGCCTGCCGCGCTCGAGCACCTCCGCCACGCTCACCGCGCCGGAGGCCACCTCTGTCAACAGCGCACGACGCGCCGTACGCGCCTGGGCCGCCTTCTCCAACGCCTTCGCACGCTGCTCCGCCGTCATCGCCGGCAGGGCCATCAGGCACCTCTCCTGTAGAGATATCGGCTGGTCAATGACCCCCCGCCAGAGATCACGACGGGGCAGCCGCCGATCATCATCCCGTACAGCGTCGCCAGATGTGACACCAAACCCGGTTCGCCGTTCCACTCCTACTGGCAGGCCAAGATGATCGGGATTCGCGAGGCCCGCGCCCGCCTGGCCGAACTGATCGAACAGGCCGGCAGCGGCGAGCCGGTCACCCTGACCCGGCGCGGCCCCGGCCGCAACGAGGCCGTGCTGCTGCCGGTCGAGGCGGCCGCGGTGTGGCAGCGCCACCTCGCCGAGCAGGAGGCCGAACGGCAGCGGCGCGAGCAGGAGAAGGCCCTGGGCGAGCGACTGCCTCAGGGGCGCCGGGCGCCGGTCTGCCCCACCTGCAAGTCCTCCTTCCTGCAGGTCGCCTACACCGGGCCGGTGGTCCACGCCCTGGTCAACACCGCCGATGCGGCCGGCCGCGTGCACGACGTGGTCGTCGACACCGACGTCGCCCAGCTGGAGGCGGTGGCGTGGGTGCGGTGCGCCTCCTGCTGGGAGCCCCTGGCCGACGGGCCGCGCCGGCCCGGCTCGCCCGCGCACCGCGCGGCCGTCGAGATCGCCGAGAACGCCTCCTGGGCCGGCGTGCCGTGGGAGGCGACCAACCCCTCGGTGGTCGAGGAGGAGGAGATGGGTCGCTCGTCTCGGATCGTGCTGCAGCACGACCTGGCCCGCGGCGCGGTCCAGCGGGTGAGCAGGTGGGAGTACCTGGACCAAGCGTGAAAGACGAAGGCAAGATTTTTTCGGGGACACGATGTTCGCGTCAGTTCCTCAGCACGATCATCAGCGCGATGAGCAGCGCCACCACGCTGGCGATCACGGTGATGACCACGGAGGACGTGGTGACGAAGACACCGCCAACGGCAACGATGGCGCCATTGACGAGAGCAAGCAGATTACCCGCCTGCCCCGTACCGGACGACTGCTGTCGAGGGTTGGGTGACAAGCCGTTCGGGTTCGTATTCTCGGGCAGCGTGGCGTCATCAGGCCCAGGCTGCTTGGGTGTGTCGTGCGGATCCACAAGTAGATGTCCTTCGGAACATGGGGGGACTGCTGTCGGCGATAAGGTCCCGCCGCGCCTGGCGGTGTGAAAACGGCAGCTGGGGCGAGGGGCAGCAGCTCTGGCTCGCTGGCAATAAAGCCATAACCCGCCGCGCGCCGGCGCGGCTGACCAGCACCGGAGCGTCATCCCCTGTCACTTTCCGAAGTCGTGTGCACGGATGTCCTGGGCTTTCGCATATCCGTGCAGAGGACTGTGAAGCACCGGGCTTGTCTGTAGTCCTCTGCGCTACGGTGCGTTTGTTCCGTACTCGTGTGCGCGACGGTGAGGTCCCCGGCATGGACGGCGGGCGGGGGCAGATCATTGAGCGGGATGTGCTGACCGCCCCGGATGAGGCGTGGGACGTGGCGGTACGCCAGGCGAAGGTGATCGGCCGGCTGGCCGCCGAGCCACGGCTGGGTGTCGATGTCCGAGTCATGTGCACGAGCGACTGCCTATAAGAACCCCGCGCGTACCAAATCGATCAAGCCCCCGACCTTGTGCATGCCAAGGTCGGGGGCTTTCGCGGTGCCGGGCCCTGCGCCCGGTCACCTCGATGGCTCAGGCGGTGCGCTTGGCCCAGAAGTGCACGCCGATCGGCCCGAACAGCGACAGCGCGCTGGCCGAGGACGACTGGGGCTGTCCCAGGTGCCGGAGGTTGGCGACGTTCTTGGTCGGCAGGGTGCCGCCAGGACCTGACACCGCGGTGGGGTGGAACCACTTCTGGCTGTCGGTGTTGTTGCATGCGGCCACGACCACATCCACGGTGCTCGCGGCGGTCAGGCACAGCGGAGAGCCCGACTCCACGCTGGCCCGCAGCTTGTAGATGAAGGCGGGCTGCCCGCCGCCCGAGGAGACGGTCGCCGTCTGCTCCCACTGGCCGAGCGTGCTGTTGGTGTCGGCCTTCAGGACGACGAAGGAGCCGTTGAAGTTCGCTTGCGCGGTCAGGACCAGCTTGGAGGCGTTGCCCCGGTATTCGAGCTCCTTGTACACGGGGGCGGCCTGCGCCGGCGCGGCGAGCGCGGCACCGATTCCGGCCACGCACATGGCGGCGGCGAACGCAGCGGCACGTCTCAATCTTCGTGACTCGAACATGTATTCCCCTTAGTGAAACGAACCCGCCGGATTGCGGGCCTCGGGAAGTACACCCGCCGCAGGGCCGGTCGGTCGGCGCACAAATACGCACTGCGCCAGTGATCTCGGGCACAGGAGTCAGGTGTGCCATGGGAGTGGTTCTGTCGGTGACAAGTGCCCGCGGAGTAGGCGGATGTCAGGCGACTCCGTCCAGATCCGGCGTCCAGGCACGGGCGAGGCCAGGGTCGGGAAGCGGCGGTAGTCGTCGGGAAGGTACGCGCGGATGACCTCTATCGCCGTAGACCGCCTCCCCGCCGAGCTCTTGCAGATGTCTTTTGACATCACTGCAGAGGACTCCTGAAATCGACAACGGTCCCGCAAATCATGAGCGACCCGCTTGTGTTTGGGGATCCTTCTCCATGGCCGACACCCCGACGCCCACCGAGTACGTCATCCACTGGCTCCAGGCGCCCGAGGTCACCTACCTCCGCGATGAGGCCCTGACTTGCGCCGAACGCGCCCTCAGCGCCGACAACCGGAACGATCAGTGGCTCTACCTGCTCGAACTGCGCGACACCATCCACCACCCCTGGAAGTACCCCGGCCACGAGGCGCATGTGGCCGCCGGCGAGCACGTCACGCAGCTCCACGACACGCTCACCGACGACCAGTTGCACAGCGCCGTGGACTGGCACGCGGTCGCGAAGACCCTTGCCTGAGCCATGCAGCGACACCGCATCGGCTACACCCGCACCCTTACCGGCGCCCAGGACCACCCCGAGGAGGTCCTGGGCGCTTCCAGCTGCACGGAGATCGTGACGGAGAGCGTCAGCCCTCGGCAGGACCGGCCCCAGCTGCGCGCCACCGTCGACCGGATGCGCGCCGGCGACACCCTGGTCGTCACCCGGCCCAGCCAGCTGGCTCCCGACGCGAGCACGCTGCTGGCCTTCCTGGCCGACGAACTGGCCCCGCGCGGCATCGCCCTGGAGGTCCTGTCCGGGGTCTGCGCCGGGGTGCACCAACCCCACGGGACGCGCGCCGAGCAGGGGCTGTTCTCGGCCGCCAAGCTCGCCCCGGAGATGGAGCACGACCTGCGCAGTGAGCGCACCCACGAGGGCCTGGCCGCCGCCCGCGCGCATGGCCGCGCCGGCGGCCGCCCGCGCGCCCTCACCGACGCGCAGCTCGCCGCCGTCCGGACCCGCCGCGCGCGCGGCCAGTCCATCCCGGACATTGCCCGCGAACTCGGCGTCGGCCGTTCCACCCTGTACCGGGCCCTAGAAAGCGACGACCCGCCTGCGGCGGCCACCGCCCGCACGCAGGCAGACAGGAGAGCGTGATGGACGGAGACCTGGACCGCGCCGCGGTCGCGCTGCTGAGGAAACTCAAGCCGGAGATCCAACAGGAGTCCCTGGACAGCGAGGAGTTGGGGGTCAGAGAGATCTGGAACGGAATCCGGCGTTAGCGGGGGTTCTCTCAGGTCAGTGAACCCCTGCAACTCCCGCGGTCCTGAGGCCCTCGCCGGGCTCGTCGGCGAACTCGGCGAGCACGCCCGGGCGGCCACTCCTGCCGAGGCCGCCCAGGCCGGCGACCTCGTGGTGGCCACCATCCCGCTGGGCACCCACGACCGGCTGCCCGCTGCCGCCCTGGCGGGCAAGACCGTGATCGACACGATGAATTACTACCCCGACCGCGACGGCCGCATCGCCGAGCTGGACTCCGGCGAGCTGACCTCCAGCGCCCTGGTGCAGCGGCACCTGACCGGCTCCCGCGTGGCCAAGGCGTTCAACAACATCGACTTCCACCGCCTGTTCACGAGCGCCCGGCCCGCCGGCGCCGCCGACCGCAGTGCCCTGCCCATCGCCGGTGACGACCCGGCCGCCAAGGCCGACGTGGCCCGGCTGCTGGATGTGCTCGGCTACGACGCGGTGGACGTCGGCACCCTTGCCGACAGCTGGCGCAGCGAACCCGGCACTCCGGTCTACGTCCAGCCGTACTTCCCGGGGCAGGCGCCCGAGGGCGTCAGCCAGGAAGAGGCGTTCCGCTGGTTCCTCGAGACGCCCGGGGTCGTGGCGCCCGCCGGGCGGGTGAAGGAACTGACCGACAGCGCGGTTCGGGGCTCCGCAGGCGGAAGGCTCCCCTAGAAAGGCAGCACCTTCCCCCGCCTTTGTCGGACAGCAGGTCCGGGCCGGCGGGTCAGAGGAGGAGGGCGCCGGCGGCCAGCGCGGTCAGCACCAGGGTGATGTCCTCGAATCTTCGCCGCGGGATCTTCTTCGCCACGCGGGCGCCGACGTGAGCGACACCGCTTCGGTCATCGCCGCCGCCGATCGTGCCGTCGCGGAACTCGGCGGCCTGGACATCTGGGTAAACAATGCCGGTTTGTTCCCCAACGCGCCCGTTCTGCAGATGCTGGATGAGATGTGGGAGCAAGTTTTCGCCGTGAACGCTCGCGGAGTGTTCCTCGGGTCGCGAGAGGCGGCCCGCCGGATGACCGAGGACGGCAAGGGCGGCGTCATCGTCAACATCATCTCCACGGCGGGGTTCTTCGATTATCTGGGGTTCTCAAGCGAAGTAGCTGGCCAGCCGCTTGTAGGCCTGTCAGGCACGTAAGGCAAGTAGCCCCAAGATTCAGGGTTCATCGGAACCGCAACGGGTGCTCGTTCGGGGCCTTCTCACGCAGCCCGCGGGGTCGGCGGGGTCGCCGAAGAGCGGGTCGGGCGGGGCGAGCAGCTGGTCGACAGCCTCGGCACGGCTGGCGGCGCGGTGCACGATGACGCGCCCGTCGGGGGCGAGGGCCTGCCAGCGGCGGCCGGAGCGGTAGACGCGGCGCAGCTCGGTGTCGTCGTAGCCGTCGTGGATGTGCACGCGATAGGAGCCATTGAGCAGACTGTTTGTCGGATGAATATGGCATGATGGGGGTATGGCACCCCGCAAGTACGAGCAGGTGCTCCGCGCTGAGGCGGCGGAGGAGACGAGGCGTCGGATCCTGGACGCGGTCGGCCAGTGCCTGCGTGAGGCGCCGACCGAGCAGCCCAGCCTGGGGCGGGTGGCTGAGCTGGCCAAGGTGTCGAGGTCGACGATCTACGCCGACTTCGGCTCGCGGTCGGGCCTGTTCGACGCGTTCGTGGTCGACCTCTGGGAGCGTACCGGTCTGGGCGAGCTCGGCCGGGCGGTGGGCGCCACCGGCGCGCGCGACCACCTGCGCGAGGGCATCCGGGCGGCCAGCCGGATGAAGGGCAAGGAGTTGGCGGTCTACCGTGTGCTCCATGCCATGGACCGGCTGGACCCCGAGTCCGCCGGCGGCGCCGTACGCCACATGGAGACCGACCGGCGGGCTGGCATGCAGAGCCTGGCCGAGCACCTCGAGCGGGAGGGTGAGCTGCGCGAAGGGCTCACCGTCGACAAGGCAGTCGACGCACTGTGGGTGCTGACGAGCTTCGAGAGCCTCGACCTGCTGGTGACTGGCCGCGGCCGCACCGTCGACGAGGCGATCGACATCCTGGTGGACATGGCCGAGCGAGCCGTGTGCCGGACGCCGGGCGCCCCGGCTGCACGCAGCCGGGGCGCCTGACGTCCAGTCGGGCCGGGTCTGCAGACCATCACGAGGCTGAACGGCAGCGGGTCAGGGGTGCTGTCGCCGTCTGGGGCGTGCGTCTCGACGGTGACCTTCGTGCCGTCGTGCCATCGTGCTCCCAGACTTCGGCGTGAGCCAGGCCGAGGCGGAGCCCGCTAGGGATCCCGGACTGGTGGAAAATCCAACGAAGTAGCTTCTGGCCTGCGATGACGGCCTCCCGCTCGGTCCTGTGCGATGAGCCGCAGCGCTGGCGTGATCAAGTCATAGAGCTGAGAGTGCTGGGGTGTTCTATGAGGGCGACCCCGCTTCCGAACCCCCGCCCCCACGCGGCGGGCGGCAACGAGGACAAGGTCCCCGGATCGCGCTGACGAGACTCCGCTCCGCTGCTGCTGGTCGTGACGACTCCTGGCGGGGTGGCGTTGGCACCCCTCGCCGAGAGGACAGACCATGGCCAAAGAACAGCGCCCGCAAGAATTTCCGGCCGGATATGACCAGGACCCGGTCCCCGGCTCTGGTGCGTGCGAGGGGTCCGATCGCGAGCAGCTTGACCCCCGCCGCGGCGAGCCAGTGCACGGTCGTCGACGCCGAGGTGTTCGCCACGATCCGATGGCTGCGGAACCCAAGCGCCGGCCTTGAGGCCCACGGCGTGGCCCGGCGCGCGGGTGAACGCGCCGCCGGGCCCGCGAACGCGCCGAGGGCTTCAGTCGGTTACGTGCAGTTCGACGGGAGCCGTGATGTTGAAGAACGCGTTGGGCGCCGTGGTCCGCGACCACTGGATGACTTTCGCACCGAGCGCCGTTGATGCGTTATCGACCCCTGACCTGGCTGACATGCCTGAAGACCTCTAGATATCTGTCTGGGAAGTGAGCGCCAACCTTACTTGCCGCACATGCCTGACTATCAGGAGTCACTCCAGATAACAGAGGGCGACAGCGGCTCGCAGGACTGGCGACTCAATACGACCACGCTGCCACCCGCCAGCAAGCTCCGACTCCCGGTACGACAGGGCTTCGCTCGGCCTATGCGGGTCCTAGCTTCCGCTCCACGCCACCCATATTCACTTGACAGCATGTCCGGCTAACCTCCATGCTCACTTTAACCGTACATCGTGTTCTATGAAAGGGTTCACCGACATGGCTCACCGCACTACCCGGTCGCACGACCACGACGTCGTGGTCGTTGGCGCCGGACCGGCCGGCCTGGTCGCCGCCGCGCAGCTGGCTCGCTACGGCCTGGACGTGCTCGTGCTGGACAAGCGGGCCGGGGTGTCCGCGCTGCCCCGGGCTGTGGGGGTGACTGTCCGGCAGATGGAGACCTTCCGCGGCTGGGGGCTGGAGGAGGAGCTGCGGGCCGGGACCGACGAGGTCGACCTCGCCCTTCTGCAGACCCGCACCGTCGCCGATGCCGGGGACGGCACCCGGGTGCCGATCAACGTGCCCGACCTGACGCAGAGCTCCGTGGTCAGCCCGACGGCCTCTGCCCGGGTGCCGCAGGACCACCTCGAGCAGGTACTCGCCGACCACCTCGCCCGCCTGACCGGCCGCCCGGTCCGCCGGGGCGCGGAGGTCGTCGGGCTCAGCCAGGACGAGGAGGGCGTGCGGCTCTCGGTCAGGGTCGCCGGCAGCCACGGCAGCGCGGCGGTCGAACAGCTCAGCGCGGCGTACGTCGTCGCAGCGGACGGCGCCCACAGCCCGACCCGCGAACATCTGGGCATCGATTCCGTGGGGCCGGACGGGCTGATGCGCGGGATCAGCGCCGAGTTCCGTGCCCCGCTGTGGCCGGTCCTCGGTCCGCACCGCTACGCGCTCTACTCGATCAGCCACCCGGACGGCGCCGGCGTGCTCATCCCCTCCGGCGGCGGCACCCGGTGGCAGTTCGGCGTGGTCCTCGGGCCCGACGACGACGTGGAGGCGCTCGCGCAGCCCGAGGCCCTCGCGGACCGGATCCGGCTTGCTTCGGGGGTGCCCGATCTGGCCGTCGACATCGTGCGTCAGAGCGCCTTCACGGCCGACGCCAAGCTGTCGACGACCTTTTCGTCCGGCCGTGTGTTCCTGGCCGGGGACGCCGCACACCGGGTCACGCCGCGGGGCGGCAACGGCCTGGCCATGGCCGTGCGCGACGGGATCGCGATCGGGTGGCGCCTCGCGTGGGTCCTCCGGGGCTGGGCGCCGGCCTACTTCCTCGACACCTACGAGGCGGAAGTGCGGCCGCTGGCGGCCGCCGACGTCGCCCGGGCCGCCGACCCGCAGGGTCGCTGCCACGCCGTCCTCACCGAGCTCCTCCACGACCTCGGCGGGCGCCTCCAGCACGCCTGGATTGCGCCGGGTGCCCCCGGCCGGTCGCCGGTCTCGACGCTGGACCTGGTGGGCGACGGGCTGACCCTCTTCGTCGGCGACGACGACGCCGCCTGGCGGACAGCCGTCGCCTGCCTTGAGCGCGGCGTGCCGGTCGACGTCGTGACGCTGCCCCGGGCCACCGCTCACGCGCTCGGCCTCCACGCCGGCGGCGGGCTGCTGGTGCGTCCGGACGCCGTCCCGGTGGCCAGGTGGTACCGCGTGACCGACGTGCCTCGGGCCGTGGCCGAGCTCGAGCGCGCGGTCGACGACGTCCTCGACCAGCGGGCCGCGACCGTGGCGAGTGCGGCATGACGTCCCGTCCCGGCTCGCTCGACTCGCCGCGGTTCCCGCGCTCGTCCCGCTACCACCCCGACTGGGTGCGGTCGAACGTCAGCGGCGGAGCCCACTCGCTCTGGCTCACCGAGTGGCTGTCCGAGGTCGTCGACCTGCGGCCGGGCCTGCGGGTGCTCGACCTCGGCTGCGGGCGCGGCGCGTCCTCGGTGTTCCTCCACCGCGAGTTCGGCGTCCAGGTGTGGTCGACCGACCTGTGGTTCAGCGTCGACGACCGCGCCCAGCGGATCCGGGACGCCGGCGTCGAGGACGGCGTCTTCCCGATCCACGCCGACGCGCGCGCCCTGCCGTTCGCCCGCGACTTCTTCGACGTCGTCGTCAGCGTCGACTCCTACGTCTATTACGGCACCGACGACCTCTACCTCGGCTACCTGGCCCGCCTGGTGAAGCCCGGCGGGCAGATCGGGATCGTCGGCGCCGGCGTGGTGCAGGAGACCCCGGTCGACCCGCCCCCGCACCTGCGGCACTGGTGGGAGCCGAGCCTCGCCTGCCTGCACTCACCCCAGTGGTGGCGCCGGCACTGGTCCCGCAGCGGCATCGTCGACGTCGAGCGGGCCGACGCCATGGACGAGGGCTGGCGGCTCTGGCTGCAGTGGCAACGCGCCGTGGCCCCCGACAACGAGCCGGAGATCCAGGCGCTCGAGGCCGACCGGGGGCGCTACCTCGGCTACGTCCGCGCCGTCGCGCGGCGACGCCACGACGTCGAGCTCGACGAGCCCATCACCTCCGTCCCGGTCGTCTACCAGCGGCAGCCGTTGCTGGTAGACGACTCCCCCACGGCCCAACGTCCCGTCGCGCCCGTACCGACTCCTGAGGAGAAAGCATGAGCACCACCCCGTCGCCGGCACCAGACGTGAGGGACGTACCTCGCGTTGGTGCCTGCGGCCAGTTGCCGACCACGGCCCTGGCAGGCGTTGCGATGCTGGCCCGGCAGCGGGTCGTGGACGCCTCGCGGAGCTCCCGGTGCGAGCTCTCGTCACCACCGGGCCGGTAATCGGCCCAGGCACACACGGCGCCGCCAACGTCGCGGTCGTGGCGGCCGTCACCCCACACACGCGTGCTCCGCCACGCCGCGCTCGTCCTGACGCACGGCGGCCACGGCACGCTCGTGAAGTCGTTCGTCGCCGGCGTGCCCATTGTGGTCCTGCCGCCCGGCCGCGATCAGGCGGACGACGCGGCGCGCGTAGTCCACCATGGCGCCGGGCTGTCGGTAGCGCGGGCCGCGTCACCGACGCGGGTCGCCGACGGCATACGCACAGTGCTCGAGGACCGCTCGTTCGCCGACGGTGCGCCCCGGCTGGGCGGGGCCCTCCGCGCCGAGGCCGCCAGCGGCCTGCTGCTCGCCGAGCTCGAGGTAGGGCTGAGCCGACAACCACTGAGAAAGGAACTGCGGTGAAACCACTGTTACGTCGCGCGGCTGCCGGCTGCGCGGCCCTGCTAGGCATGCTCGCTGCGGGCGCGCCCGCCGTGGCGGCGGGTCCGGAGCCGCCGGTTCCGGTGCTGCGCTGGATCGACTGCGGCGACGGTTTTCAATGCGCGGATGCTCGCGTGCCGCTGGACTACGACGACCCGGGCGGACCGACGATCACCATCGCCCTGATCCGCAAGCCGGCCGCCGATCCCGCGCACCGCATCGGCTCGCTGTTCGAACTGCCCGGTGGTCCCGCACAGTCCGGTGTGCAGGTGCTGCGCGACTCGCCGCCGCAACTGTTGGCGTTGCTGTCGCGCTTCGACGTGATCGGCTTCGACCAGCGGGGCACCGGCGCGAGCCGACCCGCCGTCGACTGCGGTGCGACACCGCCGTCGTTCTTCGCCCGCCCTGACGCGGTCGACGCCGACGCGTATGCCGCCGCGGCCCGCGCCTACGGGCTGTCCTGCCTGCGCCACAACCGGGAAATTTTGCCGCACATGAGCACCGCGAACGTCGCCCGTGACGTCGATCTGCTGCGGCAGGCTGTCGGCGACCGCAAGCTCACCGCCATCGGCGCCTCGTACGGCACCGACATCGGCGCCACATACGCCAGCATGTTTCCCGGGCGCGTCCGGGCGATGGTGCTCGCCAGCGCCGTCGACGTGCGAACCCTTCGCGACCATCCGGTTGACAGCGGCGAGGAGCAGTCGGCGGCGTTCGAGGACGAGCTCGACCGCTTCTTCGCCCGCTGCGCCGCCGCCGGAACCCGCTGCGGCTTCGGCGGCACCGATCCAGAGGACGCCTTCGACAATCTGCCGGCGCGGTTGGACCGCCAGCCGCTGCCCACCGGCAACCCGTCACACCCGCGGCTCACCGGGGACGATGTCCGCGAGGCGGCGCTGGCCGCCATGTACAGCCCGCGGCTGTGGCGCGACTTCGCCGCCGCGCTCACCGCCACCACGGCCGGACAGCCGGCGACCATGCTCGACCTGCTGGCCGGCCGGGATGACTTCGGCTCCGACGACCAGCAGTTCGCGGTGCTCGCGGTCGACCAGCGATTTGCCCGCGGACCCGTGGCCGGTTACGTCCGCGACAGCGTCCACGCGTACCGGATGTTCCCGCACTTCTGGTGGGTGAACGGGTTGGTCAACCTCAACCTCGCGCTATGGCCGGTCGAGGACGGCGACGCGTTCCGCGGCCGCTTCCACTATCCCGACGGGGCCGCGCCGATCCTCGTCATCAGCAACACCCACGACCCGGCGACGCCGTACGCCGGCGCGCGGCAGCTTATCGCCGACCTCGGCAACGCCCGGCTGCTCACCTACCAGGCCGACGGCCACGCGAGCCTCACGTCCGGCAACCCGTGCCTGGTCGGCCCCGCCCTGGCCTACCTGACCGACGGCACGACCCTGCCACCTGTGGGCGCTACCTGCCGCGACGACACCGACCCGTTCGCGCCGTGACCACACACGTCCGGCCCCGACCGCCTGCTCACCCGCATACCGGCCGGCTACACCGGCCGCCGCAACAGAATCCGGAGATCCCGCTGTGATCGTCAAATGGATGGCGGCCCCGCTGGCCGCCGCCGTACTCGCCCTTGCGCCCGCCGTACCGGCCCAGGCCGGCGCCCACCACCACAAGCCCGGCCGGGTGCTGTCCGCGCAGCCGCTGCCGGCGTCGCTGTGGCTGCCCGGCACCGCCGCCGCGCACCGCATCCGGTACACCTCGACCGGCCTGTCCGGCCGTCCCGTAGCGGTGGCCGGCGCGGTGTTCATACCCGAAGGCACCGCGCCGCGGCACGGGTGGCCGGTCGTCAGCTGGGCGCACGGCACGGTCGGCATCGCCGACGGCTGTGCCCAGTCGGTCGGCGGCCGCTCGGCCCGGGACATCACCTACCTGTCCGCGTGGCTACGCGCCGGGTACGCCGTGGTCGCCACCGAGTACAAGGGCCTCGGCACGCCCGGCCCGCACCCGTACCTGCACGGCGCGTCTCGTAGGCCGCCGGGGCAGAGCGCGGCGGGGCGAGAACGCACACCACGATCGTCCGCCCAGCCCAAAAGAGGGTCGGCTCGGCCATTGTCAAGTTCACTTGACATCGCGGCGGGCGTCTTCTATCGTGTCAAGTGTACTTGACTTCTCGCCGCAGGAAGGGCAACTCGTGCAAGCACACAACGCGACCGGGGCCTATGGGGACTCGATCAAGACAACCGTTCGACTTGGACTCTGGACACTCGCCTGGGCGGCGACCCTTGCCTTGGCCAGGTTCGGTCCCGGACTCCTATGGGGTTCGCAGCAACCGGTGGCGAGCTGGACCGCAGTTGGCGCCAATTTTGTCGTCGGCATCGGATGGATCGTCGCCTTCGCGCGCTTTCTCCGAGGACTCGATGAGTTGCAACGGAAATTCTTACAGGACTCGCTGGAGGTCACCCTCGGAGTGGGGTGGGTCGGCGGATTCGCCTACGTCGTCGCGGACGCCGCCGGCCTCATCGCCTACGACGTCAATATCGCACTCTTCCCCGTGCTCCTGGGAGTCGTCTACTCGATCACCTTCGTCGTCGGCAAGATCAGATACCGATGAAGAACCGCATCAAGGAACTTCGGACCGAACGCGCCTGGACGCAGGCTGACCTGGCGCAGCGTGTCGGCGTGTCAAGGCAGACGATCAACGCGATCGAAACAGGGAAGTTCGACCCGAGCCTTCCATTCGCCTTCCGTCTCGCCAAGCTGTTCAACCTGAAGATCGAAGAGCTCTTTCTCGACGATCAATGAAGCGCCTCGGGCGTAGCCAGCACGAGCCGACCAGAGACATAGTCGCGAATCGTGCCACGCTTGACGGTTCCGGGATCGAGGACACCGATGTCGGCAACCCAAGCACCAGGTGCAGGTGCAGGTTCAGTGGGTAGTGAGGCCACAGAGACCTCAGGGAACCTGAGGCTCATCTCTTACACAGAGCTACTGCTTGGCCGTGATCACCCGGGGAGAGCGGCCCCCGCGGTGCTGACGGTGCGCGCCCGCATCGGCCGCGATGCGGTAGACGGTGGCCTCGCTTACGTCGAAGTCGGCGGCGATCTGCCTGACCGGCACGTCCAGGTCCTCGTAATAGCGACGCACCAGCTCAGCGATCTCGGCCTGCGTGAGCGGCGGCTTCACCTCCTCGCCGGAGGCCTCCGGCACCTGAGAACGCTGCCGCGCCGCCTGCTCCCACCGGGTGTGCAGGTCGGCTAGCAGATCGCGGACGGCAGGCTCCTGTGTTCTTGCGTACCGGCTGGGGGTGCGCGGGACGGTCAGCACCGGCAGGAGTTGCTTCCTCAGGCCCACACTCCTCGAACAAACCAGTAGCGATCATCACCTTCCAGTCGCATACTCTGCCACGAGATCATCGAGCAGAAGGGCGGCCCGTCATGCCGCAGCAGGTAGCACCCGGCCTCATCTCCTGGGCGAGCGACATCGAGCCGGCCACCATCGAACAAGCCGCGCGCGCCGCCCGCCTGCCCTTCGTCCCCAGCCACGTCGCGCTGATGCCGGACGCGCACATCGGCATGGGCGCCACCGTCGGCTCCGTCATCCCCACCCAGGGCGCGATCATCCCCTCGGCCGTGGGCGTGGACATCGGCTGCGGCATGGTCGCCACCGAAACCGACCTGACCGCCGCCGACCTGCCCGACACCCTGGCCGCGCTCATGCCGCTCATCGAGCGGCGCATCCCGGCCGGCGTCGGCCAGGGTCATGACGATCCGCACACCGACGTCTCACTCGACGCGGTCGGCACGCCCCACACGTCGTTGACGAGCAAGCAGGAGCACACGGTCATCACCCAGTTCGGGACGCTCGGCTCCGGCAACCACTTCGTCGAGGTCTGCCTGGACGAGCGCGACCGGGTGTGGACGGTGCTGCACTCCGGCTCGCGCGGCATCGGCAACCAGCTCGCCACCAAGCACATCGGCGAGGCCAAGAAGCTGATGGCGCAGTACTTCATCAAGCTGGAAGACCCGGACCTGGCCTACCTCGTCCAGGGAACCCCGCAGTTCACCGCCTACATCGAGGACATGCTGTGGGCACAGCGCTACGCCATGGCCTCGCGCGCCCGCATGGCCGAGGTGTTGGCGGCCTCCCTCTTTCAGGTCGTCGGCCACGGTTCCGCGCTGCGCACGATCAACGCCCACCACAACTTCACGCAGATGGAGCGCCATCACGGCCGGGACATGTGGATCACCCGCAAGGGAGCCATCAAAGCCGACACCGGGGACGAGGGCATCATCCCCGGCTCGATGGGCACCCGCTCCTACATCGTGACCGGCCTGGGCAGCGCCGCCTCCTACAACTCCTGTTCTCACGGCGCAGGCCGGCGCATGTCCCGCACCGAGGCCCGTAAGAAGCTCACCGCCGCCTCGCTCACCGAAGCGATGGGCGACCGCACGTGGAACGCCGACCGTGCAGGATCCCTGGTGGACGAGCATCCGGAGGCGTACAAGTCGATCAACCAGGTCATGGAGGACCAGAAAGACCTCGTCACCGTTCAACACACGCTGCGGCAGGTCTTCAACTACAAGGGCTGATACCGGTCACGACGAGCGGTGGTGCGAGGCTGGCCCTGAGCGGTCACACCTTCGGCGCCCCCGGGATGAGGGCGTGCTGAACGTGGCCGGGCTCGACGCCTCGCCGCCGCTGGTCGTCAACGGGTTCATCCGCGCCTGGATCTGTGTCGGACGGCGCCGCCGGCCTCCCCCTGCTGACCCAGGTCGCCGCAGAGAACCCGACCATCACCAAGACCTGGGCTGACAGCGCCTACCGCACCAAGGTCCTCGAAGGCGGTGCCGCCCTCGGCATCGACGTCGAAGTCGTCCGCCGAGACCCCGCCACGAGGGGATTTGCGGTCCTTCCGCGGCGTTGGGTGGCCGAGCGTACTCTCGGCTGGTTCATGCTCCACCGCCGTTTGGCGCGCGATTACGAAGCCCTGCCAGCCCGCTCCGAAGCCATGATTCACGTTGCCATGATCGACCTCATGGCCCGCCGCCTCACCGGCGAATCCACCCCAACCTGGCGAGACACCTGAAACTCTGATCAGACAGAACTCCCGGCATCCCTGACGAAATCCCAATAAGATCAACAATGCGCGCGCCACTGCCACCAAGACCGCGAGCCCCAGCGCCATCAGTAAAGCCCTCACCACCAGTCAACTTCCTGATCCGCATGCACGACATCGCAGGTCTTGCCTTGTGGCGCCGTAAGCACGTCCCGTTCACTGCACAACGGAGGTGCGATCGTGTCTACGCCGCTGTGGCCCGAAGAACTTGTCAGCACAGGCACCGAACGTGAGGTTCTGGAGGCGTTCCTCGACTGCCAACGCCGGCAGATCAAGGCAAAGGTCACTAGGGTGTCCGAAGCGGACGCGCGACGACGGATCGTGCCGTCCATGACAACCCTGGCAGGCCTGATCAAGCATCTGACCGCAGTAGAAAGGAACTGGTTTCAACGCCAGTTGGCGCAGCGCGACCCCGCCGACATCCCCGGCAACTCCCGCGGAGACGACCAGAGCTGGCAGTTGAGCCCCGACGACACTCTCGACAGCCTCCTCGCGGAGTACGACAAGGTGTGCGAGCAGAACCGGCAGATCGCAGCCGGATTCACACTCGACGACACGGTGCCGTCAAAGCGACTTGGCAACGTGTCGCTGAGATGGATCTACACCCACATGATCGAGGAGACTGCCCAGCACGCCGGACATGCTGACATCCTGCGTGAACTCATCGACGGCGCCACCGGCCTGTAAAACCCCGCCTTTCCATGAACCCCGCCCTCGACCCGATCACGGCACCAGGGCTTCCCTGCGGGAAACGATCACAAGAGCCCGCGCGTTCACCCAGCTCAGACCTATTCGTGAACGGCCCGCCTTGGTCGGTTTCGTTGGCCCAGGGCAGGCTGGTGGCTCCAGTGGGGCAGGTCATGACGCGGTTGTCCCAGTCGATGGTGAAGTCGCTGACGGCGAAGCCGTTGCTCTCGGCGCTTTGCCAGGCGTTGTCGGGCATCATCGGTCCCAGCAGTTCGATGCCGCGGCGATCGGCGCGTGCGAAGTTGTGAGCGCTCATGTAACCCTTGTCGGCCAGATGCACCGCCGCCGTCAGTTTCGGGATTTCAAGCTTTTCTCCAATTCTCCGCAGGGATCTCGCTCGATCCCCTACGTCAGCTCCCACTGTTTGGGCGTTCCACGCCGTTCCACCTGTCGACTCGGCCTGTCGCCGTTGCCCGCGGCCGCGCTGGAACCGACGTTCGGCCCCGGCTGGACCAACCTGCACCAGCACAACGTGCTGCTGAGCCGCCGGGCCGCGCAGTGGGCGCCGCCTCACGACGGCGCGGTCTCGCTGCGTTCCCGGAGCCCTGAGCACGAGACCGGCTGGTGGACGGTTAGGCCGGCTTCCCTCCAAGCTGGAAACCTCACGAGATCGACAACGGCTCCCGCTCACTCCTCGGTCATGGACACCAGGTCCGACACCCACCGGCTCATCCCAGACACGGGCGCGTCTGCGCGTAGCGGGCGAACAGCGCCCGGCACGCGCTCACGCCGGTTCCTCCGGAGCGGCCGCGTGACCTGGTGAGGTGATGGCCGAAGTCGCGACAGACGGAGGCCGTCCGCGCATACCGCTGGATTTCCGCGCGCCTGCCGTGACACTCCGGCATAGCGCGTAGACGCGAAAACGTGTTGCCGCAGATCCCCTCAAAACGTATGGTTTAGCGCTCGTGATCACAGTGGTGGAGAGGGTCCTGCCTGCCCGGCTGGGGACAGGATTCCGATGGTTGCTGGCCTCGAGCTGGCTGACGAATCTCGGTGACGGGGTCGCGGCCGCCGCGGGCCCGCTGCTGATCGCGACGTTGACCCGCGATCCACTGATGATCTCGCTGTCGGCCCTGGTGGGCTGGGCGCCGCCGCTGCTGTTCAGCCTGTATGCGGGCGTGCTGTCGGATCGGCACGACCGGCGCAGGATCGTGCTCGTCGCGAACGCGGTGCGGGCTCTGGTGCTGGCGGCGCTCGTCGCGCTCATGGCGACCGGCACGGTGACCGTGGCGACGGCGCTGGTGGCGCTCACGCTCCGGTCCATCGCCGAGGTGTTCGCCGACAACGCGACGGCCACGCTGACGCCCATGATGGTCAGCAAGGACGATCTCGTCATCGCCAACGCCCGCCTGGGGACGGGGTTCATCACGCTCAATCAGCTCGCCGGGCCGCCGATCGGCGCGGCGCTGTTCGGCCTGGGCTTCACCTGGCCGTTCGCGGGCCAGTTGCTCCTGGTGGTGGCGGGGATCGTCCTGGTCTCCCGGCTCACGTTGCCGCCGCACGGCCGACAGGGCACCGATCCCAAGCCCGACACCGTACGGGAACTCATCGCCGGGTTCAGCTGGACCATCCGGCACGCGGCGGTCCGCACGCTGGCGCTCACCATCCTGATCTTCAACTTCACCTTCGGCGCGGCCTGGTCGATTCTCGTCCTCTACACCCAGGAGCAGCTCGGCCTCGGCGCCCTGGGCTTCGGCCTGATGACCACCGTCGGCGGGATCGGCGGCCTGATCGGCACCGGCCTGTACGGGGCCATCACCCGCAGGGTGAGCCTCGGCGCCCTGATGCGGATCGGGCTCATCATCGAAACGTTCACCCACCTGGGCCTGGCCCTGACCCATTCGCCGTGGGTCGCCGGGGGCATCTTCTTGATCTTCGGCGCGCACGCGTTCATCTGGGGCACGACCTCGGTCACCGTCCGCCAGCGCGCGGTCCCGGGCGAGCTACAGGGCCGGGTGGGCAGCGTCAACACCATCTGCGTCTACACCGGTCTGGTGGTCGGCACGCTGATCGGCGGTGTTCTGGCCACCCGCTTCGGTGTCGCGGCGCCCTTCTGGTTCGCCTTCGCCGGCTCCGCGGTGTTCGTGGTGCTGCTGTGGCGGCAGCTCATGCACATCGCCCACGACGACTGAGCCGCCACTTTCCGTTTGATGTATTGGCATCGCCGGTCGTAGTCCCTGGTTCCGACGCAGGCCTACGCGGTGAGCCTTGGGCACGTGGTTGGCGATGGCCGCCAACCAGGACGCTCGGTCACATGCGCGCCTCCGGCCAGACGCGCTGCTCGCTCGGTGTGGGTCAAGGAGCCGGGCCACGGTCCCGCCGTGCTCGGGCTAAGGACACGTTGGCCTGGGCTGGGACCCCTCTGGGTGGGCTGCTGGGCGGAGTGGCGGTGGCGGCCGCAGGACTGGCGCCGGTGCTGCTGACCTGCGGGGCTGCCTACGCCCTCACCGCTAACCTGGCCGATGCGGCCGGAGACGCGAGAGATGGACCGGTTGCGAGGCCGGGGCGCTCGTGCCGCTTCCTAATCCGTTACCCGATCACACGTGCCACCACCCGAGTCCCCGGCTGCCACCATCCTTCTTCACCTGTAAAACGTCACAGATGGCGGCTGGGGGGCCAGCCTTGCCGACAGGCCGACAGGCCGACAGGCCGACAACGCCATGCCGTCGGCGTCCGGGACCGCGGCAACGCCGGGCCATACCTCGATCACACCTGGCCCCCTTCGCATCTGCCTGCGGGCGATGCCTCATGCCCGTCGTCGAACCTCGATCGCAGTGAAGGTCAAGGCGGCAGGCGAGCTCGGACGCCGGTCAGGCCGTGCCGCCGGTCATCAGCTGGCCGGCGCGCCGCTGCAGGGCGGCGGCGAACTCCTCGGCCCTGTTCAGCTGGGCGCGCAGCGCCTCGCAGCGCTCGCGGGTGGCCTGCTCGAAGCGGCCCAGCCGGGTCAGCAGCTGCTCGCGCTCGGCCGTCTTCAGGGCCCCGGCGCCGCTGTTGTCGAGCCGGTCGGTGATGGCCAGCAACTCGCCCATTTCCTCCAGGGTGAAGCCGAGCGGCTTCATCCGGCGGATCACCATCAGCCGGGCCACGTCGGCCTCGGTGTAGAGGCGGAAGCCGCCCTGGCTGCGTGCCGAGGGCCGCACCAGGCCGACCTCGTCGTAATGCCGGATGGTCCGCAGCGACAGCTCAGTCCGTGCCGCCACCTGCCCGATATGCATGTGATCTCCGCCACTGCCCGCCGAAGCCGGGACCTCGCCCTCGGTGGCGGGAAGCGCCGATCCGTCCATCTTCTGCACGACCTCACTGCTCAGCAGGCAGGGCGGTGCGGGCGGCCACACCCTCCCCCGCCGAATCTCTACCCTAACGTTAAGGTAGAGTTTCGGATGGCCAGACCGCATTGGGGCGTCCCGGCGCAAACTGGACATATCGCCACGCTGACACGTCGACCCCCAGCGACATGCACCGGCGCCGGCCGGGCGCCGCCCCATGACGAGGTAAGGAACATCGACGCGCGCATGCCTTTGATCACCACCGCCTGCTGCCCGCCGTGACCTGCCCGCGATAGCACCGCCGTCGTCGTCGCCCGGCCTGCCGCCTTTCTTCGATTCGGGCACGCTCCCGAACGTGCCCGGCGGCCCTCGCTCGGCCGAGACCTCCCTGCTGCCGTCCACCCCCGCCGGTGGCACGCCGCCCGCTGCCCCGTGAGGGCTGTTCCACCGTGAAGGACGCCTGTTGTCCAGCTCGCCTGTGCCCGCCCGTCCATCCCCGACCCTGGCCGCTCGCCTGCGGCCCGGCCGCCCCGAATGGCTGAAGCCCTCGGTGGCGCGTACCGAGATTCTGTCCGGCCTGGTCGTCGCCCTCGCCCTCATCCCTGAGGCGATCTCGTTCTCCATCATCGCCGGGGTCGATCCCAGCGTCGGCTTGTTCGCCTCTTTCACCATGGCCGTGGTCATCGCGATCGCCGGCGGCCGTCCGGCGATGATCTCGGCCGCCACCGGGGCCATCGCCTTGGTCGTCGCGCCGCTGACGCGTGAGCACGGCCTGAGCCACCTGGTCGCCGCCGTCATCCTCGGCGGCCTCATCCAGATCGCGCTCGGGGCGCTCGGCGTGGCGAAGTTGATGCGTTTCGTGCCGCGCAGCGTGATGGTCGGCTTCGTCAACGCCCTGGCCATCCTGATCTTCATGGCGCAGGTGCCCGAGCTCATCGACGTCCCGTGGATCGTCTACCCGCTGGTCGGCGGGGCGCTGGCGCTGATGGTGTTCCTGCCCCGCCTGACCAGGGCGATCCCGGCCCCGCTGATCTCCATCGCCGCGCTCACCGCGCTGACCATCGGCGCCCACCTGGCCGTACCGACCGTCGGCGACCGCGGCGCCCTGCCGTCCTCGCTGCCCGTGCCGGGGCTGCCGGACGTGCCCTTCACCCTGGACACCCTCACTCTCATCGCCCCGTACGCGCTCGGCTTGGCCCTGGTCGGGCTCATGGAGTCGCTCATGACGGCCAAGCTGGTCGACGACATCACCGACACCCGGTCCTCCAAGACCCGCGAGTCCATCGGCCAGGGCATCGCCAACATCGTCACCGGCTTCTTCGGCGGCATGGGCGGCTGCGCGATGATCGGTCAGACCATGATCAACGTCAAGAACGGCGCCCGCACCCGCCTGTCCACCTTCACCGCCGGCATCATGCTCATGGTCCTGTGCATCGTCTTCGGCCCCTGGGTGTCTCAGATCCCGATGGCCGCCCTGGTCGCCGTCATGATCCTGGTCTCGGTCGGCACCTTCGACTGGCACTCCATCGCCCCGGCCACCCTCAAGCGCATGCCCGCCGGCGAGATCAGCGTCATGGTCGTCACCGTCGCCGTCGTGGTCGCCACCCACAACCTGGCCATCGGCGTCGTCGTCGGCTCACTGACCGGCCTGGTCATCTTCGCCCGCCGGGTGGCGCACCTGGCCGAGGTCTCCGCCGTCGTCGATCCCGACGGCCGCCAGGTCGTCTACGCCGTCACCGGCGAACTGTTCTTCGCGTCCAGCAACGATCTGGTTTCCCAGTTCAACTACGCGAGCGACCCCGACGACGTGGTCATCGACCTGACCGACGCCCACATCTGGGACGCCTCCTCCGTCGCCGCCCTGGACGCCGTCGAGGCCAAATACGCCGCCCGCGGCAAGACCGTACAGATCATCGGGCTGAACCAGCCCAGCGCCCGCATGCACGGTGCTTTGTCGGGGGAACTGTCCGGCAGCCACTGATCCCCCGCCTGCAGCCTTGACGTTCACGCTCACCGCTGCCGCGCCCGCTTCCGAGGTGCGGCAGCGGTGTTCATGGTGCGGCCTCGCCCTCAGCGGCCGGCACTCGGTAGACGCCGGCCAGGGACGGATTGCTGCCCTTGTTCTTACCGGCGGGGATGATCAGCTTGCGAGCGATCTCCGGCACTGGCACCCCGCGCTCCCGGCGAAGAAGGGCGAACAGCCCCCGCCCCCTGCCCGGACGGGTCGTACACGCCCTGCAGCGGGCCGGTGAGCAGCTCCAGCTGAATGTCATGCGGGCAACTCCTCGGAGATGGCCGAGAGCTCGGCCGCGCCGCGGCCCAGCCGCTTCATCTCGCGCACGGTGAAGATCACCCGCTGGTGCGGGACGGCCGTCGTGATCGTGCGCGCGTACTCCATCGCCTTGGCGAACTCCGGCCTCGCCGGTGCCGGGCCCGCCGCCCAGGTCCGAGTAGCTGATCGCTGACGTGGTACCGTCGCCGCGGAAGCCCGTAAGCGCTTGCCCCGGACGAGATGTGCGCCGTACCCGGCCTGCAAAGACGACGCACTCCAAGGAGACGTCATGGATGCAGGCATACCTTTGATCGATTTCACTGGAGTGACTCCACAGCCTTGTGCACTGGATGTCCGGTGGATTCACGGCTCACCGTCGGCCAAGCACAACACCGATCCGGACATCCAGGTCCACACGTACGACGAGCACACGTTCATCTTGCGGCAGAACATGGCGATCAACTACGAGGCGCCGTTCTTGTTCCTGCTGTTCGGAAACGCATGGGCGGTGCTGATCGACACCGGCGCCACGGCATCCGCCACGTTCTTCCCCTTGCGCCGGGTGGTCGATGAGCTCGTCGCCGGCTGGCTCGCCCGCCACCCCCGGGAGGAGTACCACCTGCTGGTGCTGCACACCCACCCGCATGGCGACCACATCGCGGGCGACGATCAGTTCACCGACCGCCCCGATACCACGGTGGTCGGCGCGGACCTGGCCACCGCCTGGGAGTACTTCGGGTTCAGCAAGGATCCCGACGCCGTGGCGCAGGTCGACCTGGGAGGCCGTGTGTTGGAGTGCCTGGCCACCCCGGGCCACCACGAGGCGGCGGTTACGTTCTACGACCGGTGGACCGGGTTCCTGCTCACTGGCGACACGGTCTACCCGGGCCGTCTCTACATCCAGGACTGGCCGGCCTTCGCCCAGACCATCGACCGCCTGATCGACTTCTCCGGCCGCCGACCGGTCACCCACGTGCTCGGCTGCCACATCGAGATGACCAGGCAGCCAGGCGTGGACTACCCGATCCGCACCACCTACCAGCCCGACGAGCCCCCACTGCAGATGACCATCGGGCACCTGCACGAGATCCGTGCGGCGATCAAGGAGATCGGCGACCGGCCCAGCCGGGGTGCCTACCCCCTCTTCATCCTCTGGCCAAATCCCTGAGCCGCACGAACGCATCGGACCTCCTGCCCCCTTCACCAGATCCTGTCCAGGGCAACGACCTGTTCCGCATCCCACTTGGACAGCCGCCCTCTCCACCTGGGCAGGGGAACGCCGGCGCCACAGGCCGACCGACTCGGCGTGAGCCCGGCCGGGTGAGGAGGTACCCGACCGGGTGATCGAGGCCCGCTCCGCGA
The DNA here is from genome assembly GCF_044465905.1 of Nonomuraea sp. NPDC049480. Lineage (NCBI taxonomy): Bacteria > Bacillati > Actinomycetota > Actinomycetes > Streptosporangiales > Streptosporangiaceae > Nonomuraea > Nonomuraea sp. NPDC049480. The sequence goes on along the minus strand of NZ_JBITMD010000019.1, from coordinate 81,332 downwards.
CCTGAGGTCAGATGGCGTCATCGTCCTCGGCGGCGTCCGGGCGCGCTGGTCGCGGATGCCGCCGGGTGGTTGCTGCTCAAGCCCCTACGCCTGCGGGTGCACTGCCCCTTTGCGCCCTGTACGACGGTTGCCTCACGCCCGATCACCGTCGGTCCTCTCCCTCTGGTGATCGGACCAGCATCGCACGTGGTAGGGGACGAGGACGACCTCCGCGCCCCTCCGCAGGACGGTCCCGTGGAAAGGCGCGGTGATGCCGTTCAGTCATGCGTGCCGGAAATGAAAGCCGAGTCGATGCTGCCATCGGTCAACAGTTGTTGCAGCGCGCGCTGCATGGTCTCGGAGTCGTTGAGGTGCGGGAACGGCTCACCGGCGGGAGCGTCGACGCCCAGGAACCGGCAGAGCGGCTCCCAGCCCTCGCGGACGTCGAACACCAGGAGGCGATCTGCGGGCAGGCTCTTCTGGACAACGGCCACGTGACGGTGGAACGCCGCTACCGCGATCTCTTCGTCGGGCATGCCCCGCTGGAAGTCCCAGGTGTCGCCGAAGGTGGACTCTCCGATGAGATCGAGAATTGGGCGGAGCCTCTCCATCGTCCTGAGTACCGCGGCCCCCGCTTCAGGCAGATCCGGCGGCACGTCCCGGCGGGTGGCGATCAGAGCCTGCATGCTGACATACCAGCGATGCGGATCGCGGACGGTCAGGACGACCTTCGAGTCCGGGTAGACCTCCGCCTGCTCGCGCCAGAAGAAACTGGCCGGCCAGTCCTGGGTGGATCGGTAACCGTCGAGCACACTGTCCCAGTCCAGCGGCAGGCCGGAGGCGGCGGGCAGCCACCGGTCGACGTGGTCGGGATTGCTCCCGATTTCGGCCATGTGGAGCAGGGACCGAATCCCAGCCTTTCCAGCGCGGCCTTCATCGATCTGGTTCCGGTACGCGGGAATCCCGCGCCGATCACGTGTAACACGTCAGCCTCCTGCTGCAGCGACCGCGGCGTTCACCTTTCGGCAGACGTCGACCGCGGCCTTGGCGTAGGTGTCGGACAAGTAGGGCAGCCGCACTTGTTGATGGAGAGCTCTCCGCCTGTACGTCCATATGTACAAGATCACAAAGCGGCCGCCGTGCGATGATCGAGATGTGTACGGTCATCAGGGCCTCGATCGCGCTTGTGGTCGCTGCGGTCAGCCGCTCAGCTCGGTGCGGCGGGAGCGGGCCAGGGCCAGCCCGCCGAGGACCGCGCCGACCAGCCCAAGTACCAGGGCCACGGCTGCCCCGAATACTCCGTTTCCGGTGCCGAGACCACCGTCGGCGACAGCCAGTTTCACCGCGCCGTTGAGCCCGCCGGTCAGCCCCACCACCAGGGCCACGATGGCTCCCCTCCTCCCGCCGTTGCCGATACGACGGACGGAGCGCAGCGCCAGCCAGCCGATGACCACGCCGCCCAGCGCCACCAGTGCGGCCGCGCTGGCCCAAATTCGCTCAGGGGTCCCAAGGAAAGTATCGACACCCTGGCCCGCGCATTCTGCCTGCGTCGTACAGACTGGCGAGGCCGCCTGTGCGGCAAGCACCAACAGGACGGACATTGAGGATCCTTTCGGTCGAATGACGGGCGCCGGCAGCGTGTGCAGCGCGGTGACTCGGCCTGTGCCGGCCGAGGCTCCGGTGACGAGCGCCAGGCCGGTTTCATGGAATCGATCATCGCGCCGTCGAGGCGCCGCTGCCTCCGACAGCGGATGGCAGCGTCTACGCAGTTCTGCGTAGACGACCCGGACCCTCGTACGCTCGTCGTCGTAGGCGGTCGCGCGTCCGGGCGGAGTGTTCTCGCGGGCGGGAACCGTAGGATCGCGGCATGGAACACCGCGTGATGTCGTTGCGCCTGCCGGTGCCGGCGCAGGAGATGTTGCTCGCGCTCTTCATCACCGGGATGCAGGTTCAGGGCACGATAGTCCGCAACGCCGGCGAGGTGGTACAGCGTCCCCTTACCGACCTATGAGCGCTGCCGGCCTGGTCACCTATGCCTGGCACGGCTTTCCGCAGCCGCCGAGTTTCCCAGCACCCGCGCATGTGGACCTCATCGGCAACGCGGTCTTCGCGCTGGCCGCCCTCGGGCTGCTCGCCTTTGTGGTGGCACGGCTCCGCCGCACCGCTCCGCCAACTTGATCTTTAACCTTGGCGCTTGCGAGATCGCTCCAGATTTCTTAAGAACGAGTTCAGCTTGGCCTTGCCGCCGCCGGCCGCCCGCCGACGCGACGGCCGCGGGCAGCCTACTTGCCTGGGCTCGCAGTCAGACGGTCTCACCCAACTGTTCGGCCAGCCGCTCCAGTCCACCCTTGATGAGCTGCCCATACTCGTCGTCGCCAAGTGCGCCGACCCCGGCCCGCGCCTGCTGGAGGTGCTCACGGGCGCGGCCGAGATCGCCCAGCTTGCGATAGCACTCACTCAAGTTCAGGTGCAACGACGGATACAAGCCGGCCACCGAAAGCGGCACCCCGGCTTGGGCCACCCGCTCATCAGTGATCAGGCCGACGGCGGCAAGCGCTCGCAGATCCCACATCAGCTCCTGGTGCACGTCGTCCTGCACATCGGCCATCGAGTGGGCAAGGACGCAAACATGCAGCGGGTCGCCTTGCTCGCCGCCGATGTCGTCCCAGATCTGCGCGAACAACTCGCGAGCGGCTTCACGCTGACCTTGGTGGTGATGCAACTCCACCCCCTGGCCGATCCGGGCCATCGTGGGGTCGGCGGTCATCGGCGGCTCCTTCACTGTCGCAGGCGATCAAGGTCAGCCTACTTGCCTTACGTGGCTTGACGACCTTCAACCGGCTGAGCTGGTGGGGCTGCGCGCGGCGGGTCGGGCGTTCAACACCGAGAAGACGTACGCGGGCCGGATCGCTTCAGTCACGCCATGGCCGAGATCCGCATGGCCGACTCCCGGGCACTGTCGCTGCTGCACAAGCAGCAGATCAGGTTCACCGCCGACCGCGCCCAGGCCATCGCCGAGCTCTGCGACGGCGCCGAGGCGGCCATCACCGCCGTCCGCGACATCGCCACCGGCTCAGCCCTGGACACGTGGCGATGCCTGCACTGGCGCCGTTCTGGGCGTCAGTCCCTGCTTCGGCAGGGCCCCGGCGTTCTCGGGTTCTGATCCGATATGGCGATGTTGAGCGTTTCGCAGGTGGGAGACGAAGAAGCGCGACTTCTTGGGATCTTTCTGGGCCCTGAACCGAGGATCCTCGCGGGAGCCGCGCTCGTGTCTACATCCTCCAGAAATGCGGGGCATGTCAGGGGTTAGGTCGGCGACTGGATGGTGCGGGCCGGTGTGCATGGCCAGGCGGGCCGGGGTGAGGGCGTTCGCGGGGGGCATTGTCAGCGCCGCTGGCTACAGTTCCGGAATGACCAGCAGCAGCTACGAGACGTCCCGACTCGCCCCGTATCACGCCTTGTTGGGAGATGAGAAACCGCCGACCGCCGCGCGCGCCCGGCGTGCCTTCCGTGACCTCGCCGCCGTCCAGGGCCCTGAGACGCAGGAGGCGTACGAACTGGCCGCGCGTTTTACCGAGTTCGCACCGCAGGAGTCGGAGAAGCTGCTGAAGCCGTGGCGCGACGCGGCCGACCCCGACGCCTTCGCGCGGCTGCTCGTCGCGCCCGCCTTCGCGCGCGAGGGCCGCGCCGAGTTCGAGCTCGGTAGGAAGCTCACCCTGGACTGCGGCATCCGGCACCTGACGTCGCTGCGCACGCTGCGCGTATTCCAGCGCAAGGATCTGACCGAGCTCGGCGGAGTCGCCGCGCTCACCGGCCTCGTGGAGCTGGACCTGGAGGGTTGCAAGAGCCTCAGCGACATCGGCCCGCTCACCACGCTGACCGGGCTGCGCACCCTCAACCTGCACAACAGCGCCGTCCATGACCTGACGCCGCTCGCCGGGATGACGGACCTCACTACCCTGGTGCTGAGCGGCTGCCGCGAACTCACCGACCTCGGACCGCTCGCCGCGCTCACTGGCCTGGAGAAGCTGGTCCTCGACAACTGCCCAGGCGTGAGCGACCTCGGCCCGCTCAAGGCGCTGTCGAACCTGCGCTCCCTCAGCGTCAGCAGGACGTCCGTCCGTGACTTCGCGGCGCTTGCGAGCCTCACCGGCCTCACCGAGCTGGACGCCTCGGAGTGCGCCGAGCTGGAGTTTCTCGAGGGCCTTGCGCACATGCCGCAACTTACCGCGCTGAACCTGGGTGGCTGCACTCGGCTGACCTCGCTGCACGGCCTCGGCAGCCACCCCGTACTCCGCCGAATCAACCTCTACGGTTGCACTGGGCTGCTCGACGTCAGCGCCGTCTCCGGCGCCACAGGGCTGACGTTCTTCGGGCTGCACGGCTCCGCACAGCTCACCTCGATCGACGGCATCGAGGGGCTGCCGGAGATCGAGTACGTCTATCTCAGGGACTGCCCCGGGCTTCGGGACCTGAGCGTGCTGGGCACCCTGCCGAGGCTGGAGTCGCTGAACCTCATCAACCTCCCGCAGCTCAGGGACGCCTCGCCGATCCCGCGCTGCGAAGCGCTGATCAAGCTCAGCATCGGCAAATGCCCGGAGCTGACCACCCTCGAAGGGCTGCCGCCGCTGCCCGCGCTGGACTACCTCTCCGCGAGCGAGTGCCCCAAGCTGCGCACCTTCGGCACGGGCCACGAACTCCCGTGCCTGCAGAGCCTGTTCGCGCTGTACGCGCCCTCCCTTGCCGATCTCGGCAGCGTCGCGGAGCTGCCGAAGCTGGAGATGCTCATAGCGAGCCACCACTCCCCCGGCCTCGACCCGGCGGGCCTGCGTGGCCGGGCCCCGTTCCGGAGCATCGGGCTCGACGAGGAGTGGAAGGCCCGCTGGAGCGCCGAGGTCGACCGCGCGCTCAGGGGACGCCAGGACGCCTCGTGATGCGGTATGGCGACGTTGAGCGTTTGGCCAGGTGGAGCACGAAAGGAGCTGGAGGCCGATCCGATCATGGTGGAATCGGCGTTGATACGCCGGTCGGCGACCCCCTGCAAGCACGAGCACGCGGGACGAATTCATGGTGGCAGGGGGTCGCGTAGGGGCGGCCGCAGTTGCCGAGTTCGACGCGGCGCAACAGGAAGTGCTGCTGGAACTCAGTTCACTCTTCATCGGTCGGCTCTCGGTATTCCTCTAAGATCATCCGCATCATCGCCTTACTCCGGGCCGCCGTCGCCCGCTACCGCTTCGGGCGTCCGGCCGCCGTCGCCGTCGCGCTCTACCTGACTGCTGCCGCCGTCGCCGCCGGGTACGACGGCGGGCGGTGGTTCGCCGTCGTCGCGACGGCGGATTTCTGGCTGTGGGACGACGGGGCACGGCTCCTGCCCGCGGCGATCGGCGTGCTCAATGCGTGGGCGCTGTGGCAGATCCTGCGCGGCCCGGCCTCGCCGCGTGCCGAGGCGCTGCCCCGCGACGTGGTGTGGCTGCGGCGCCTGCTCTACGCGGACGTGGCCGGTGACCTGCTGCTCTGGGAGCTCCTCGACGACCTGTCCGGCGTCGCGGAGTACGCCGCGAGCTGGGCCGTGTGGACCGCCACCATGCTCCTGCTGGTGCGGGCCCTCACCGGGGTGTCGGCCCGGTTCCGGATCATCGCCCTCGGGCTCGGCCTGACCGGGGTCCTGGCCGCGGCGCTGCGGCCGTTCGCCGAGATCCCGCTGCTGACGGCGTCGCTCCTGCTGGCGATGGCGACCCTCGGCTGCAAGGCGATGATCATCGCTGGGCAGGGACGCGACCAGCGGTTCAGCGCCGTCACGGTCGCCATCGGCTGGACCGCCCTCCTGGTCCCGCAGGTCTACTCGCTGCTCCAGGTGGGACGGGTGACGATCGACGGCTTGTCGCTCGCCGTGCGCGCGCTCGACGGGCTGATCGTCGTGTGGGCGGCGCGCACCGCGCACGAGCTCGCCGCCGCGCCCGGCCCGGGCGTCGCGGCGCCCGGCACCGGGCGGACGCCGCGGCTGCTCGCTGCCGCCGCCGTCGTGCTTGTGCTGCCGATGGCTATCGTCGGCGCCGAGGGGGACGCCCGGCTCACCTACACGGCTGCGGACGAGCACTGCCGCGACCGGCTCCGGCCCGCGGCCGGCCTCGGGTTCGAGGAGCGGCGGCGATCGTTCCTCTGCCTGGCCAGGGGTGAGACCTTCGCCGCGGACAGGATGTTCCCCGAAGACCTGGCCGACCAGCGCGTCCTCGCCTACGGCGCACAGCTGTGCGCGCTGCCCGGCGATCAGGAACGGAACGCGCTGCACGAGCGGGCGGGCGGCACGGGGGACGCCATCGAGCTGGCCGCGGCCCTGGAGTACCTGTGCCCCGGCATCGTCGCCCGGCAGAACGCCGATGCCCACCGCCGTCAGGCCGAGCGCGACCTGCAGGAGGCCACGTGGAAGGCCGAGGCGAACGCCCGGTGCGCCGACTCGTGGCCCGGGGTGCGGGCCAGGCGGCAGGGTACGGCCGCGTACATGCTGTTCGAAGGGGGTGGCTACGCCGTCTTCGACGACCGCGACGACAGCGCAGGCGATCCCGGGGACATCTACGGCGACGACGCCGACATCTTCGACGCCATCGAGGACGGGTTCATCGACGCCGCAGGCAGCAGCGCCGCCATCGTGACCTTCGAGGAGAACGCGGCGATGTGCCTGACGGTCAAGGCATTCGACAGCGCCCCGCCGCTCCGGCTCACCGGCTGGGACAAGGTGGTCGAGGTGGGCATCGCCAGCCGCAGCGGCCGCCTGGGCGTGCCGACGTACCCCGAGGGCGGCGACAGCGGGGCGGCCGGGCCGCTGCCCGACCTGGCCGTCGCCGGTCCAGGCCACTACCGCCTGCGCGTCCACGCCCGCACGCTGCCGTGGGACGAGAACGACCCAGACGCGCCACTGGAGGAGCACCTGATCGTCGTCTATCCCGGCCGCTCCACTGAGAAGGTCGTCTACCGCCCGCGCGGCTGACCTCTCGGAGCGGGGGAATGACGAGCATCCGAACGAAAACCTCGTTAGCGGGACCCCAGCCAACTATTTGATCTTCAGCTCGACCGGGCGCTGGGACCGCCGATGACGTGCTGGTGCATCTCGGCGAGCAGCTCGGGGACCCGTCTGCTCCATCGCGCCGCGCTGGAGCAGAACGCTGCCCTTGCTGATGATGCCGGCCCTGCCGAGCGCAAGGCGCACTTGGTGTACGGCACCCGCGTCACAGCCGCCCAGACGACCAACTTCCACTGGACCAGGGAGTCTTGGCAGGTGGCTGTCTTTGAACCACGCGCGCTTGTGAGAACGGAATCAGAGGACGCTCCCGCCCACGCATGATGAAATACCGGTGATGATCAGATTTATCGTGATCGCCGGGCTGTTATCCCTTAACCTGCCCGCACAGGCCCCTGCGCTTCACGTGATGACGTGGAATGTCTGCGCGGGCACGTACAACAGCTGCCCCCTCTTCCGCCGCACCACCGCCGAGCTGGCCTGGCACGTCGCCGTGCTGGCCACCAAGGCGGACGTGGTCTTCCTCCAGGAATTCTGTACGGGCGCGGACGCCGACCTGGAGCGCGAGCTGGAGGCACGCACCGGCCGGGCGTGGAGCATCAAGTCGGCCGGGTTCGCCCACCCGGATGGCTCGCCGTACCAGTGCTCCCCCGACTGGAACGGCAGAGCGCGCGGGACGCAGAGCGTCACACTGGCCGTAGCCGAGCAGGACACCCGCTTCGAAGTGCACGCGCTGACCTCGCCGCCGTGGGGCACCCGCAGGTACGCGGTCTGTACGGCCGACCGAGCATTATGCACCGCGCACTTCTCGTCCGGCTCGATCTACGACGACAGGCAGAAGGGCGCGCCCTACCGGCACAGACAGCTTCGCGAGCTGTTCAAGCTCGGCCGGGGTGTCGTCGGCGGCGACCTCAACCTGGTGCCGCGCGATGCCGCCACCGCCTACGAGGGTCGCGACGAATGCGACCCTCGCAACCGCTGGACCTACGTCACCCGCAAGCGGAAGATCGACTACGTGTTCGCCGGCGACGGCCGCATGCGGGGTTGCTTCGTCGACTACGCCAGGAAACGATGGTCGGACCACGTACCGATGCACGCGTGGGTGGCGCGGTAGAAAGAGGTCGTGGTCTTGAGAGCCGCAGGTGGCAGAGGAGTCCGCCGGGCAGCGCGACCCGATCCGCTAGGAACTGGCTGACCTCCACCGCGAGGCCGCAAAGTGGCAGGCCAGTGCAGACAAGGGGCGAGGCGAAGCGGCCCGGCTCCGAGGCGCCGGCGGCGCGACATCAGCACCGGCGGTGGTCGCGGTCAGAGGCCGATGTCGGTCAGCCACTGCCCGGTTGTGCGGGGGGTGACGCCGAGCAGCTTCTGGGCGGAGTTCTCGGGCGTGATCGAGCGGTCCGGGAGTGCGCTCATGGCCGCGTAGGCCGCGGCCACGCCGGCGGCGGGGCCCTCGCCGATCAGGGGGGCGATGGAGGTGCGGAGCTGCTCGGGGGTGATCTGCTCGAAGAGCACGTTCTTGCCGAAGTGGGTGCCGAACGCCTCGGCCAGGTCCGGTCCGGTGATCGCCGGGTCCTGTCCGACGGAGACTACGCCGGTGACCTCCAGGCGGTCGAACAGGGCGACCGCGACGTCGGCGATGTCCAGGTGCGACGCCCAGGAGACGGGGAAGTCGGGGCGGATCGGGTAGGGCAGCGCGCCCCGTTCGCGGACCGTGTCGATGACGTACGGCATGAGCAGGTTCTCCAGGTACAGCTCGGGCGCGATTACCGCGTGGGACACCTCGCTGTCGGCCAGGCCCCTGACCAGCGCCGAGACTGCGTCGTCGCCGACGGGGTCGATCGTGAAACCGCTGGTGGAGAACACGACGCGGGCCGGGCGGGCCTCGCGGACGGCGGCGACGATGTGACGCGCGTAGGTCTGGCGGTCTTCTTCGGAGACCACCGGCAGGTGGACGAACACCCCATCGGCACTCCGGTACGCCTGGGTCAGTTCCTCCGTGGAGGAGTATCCGGCGGCCACCACGCGCGCGCCGTCCACGACGGCGTCCGGGTTGCGGGTCACAGCGGTCACGGACTTGCCCGCGGCGGCGAGAGCGGCGACGACGGGGGCACCCTGGGCGCCGGTGGCGCCGTGAATCACGTAGGTCATGACGTCATTAGTGCATACGGTGTACCAGTTACATCAACTGCACTAATGGGATACGGTCAGAAATGTGACTGATCCCTGTCTTCCCGAGTGCGGTGTCGCCCGATTCCTCACCCTGCTCAACGGCCCGTGGGCCACCCTGATCGTGCGCGAACTGCTGCACGGCCGCCACCGCTTCACCGAACTGCGCGACGCACTGCCTGGCATCAGCCCCCACACCCTGACCAGCAGGCTGCGCCAGTTCGAGCGGCACGGCATCGTGACGCGCACCACCTACGCGGAGATCCCGCCCCGCGTCGAATACGAACTCACCCCTCTCGGCGAAGGGCTGCGCGACGTCCTGGCGGCCATGGGGACCTGGGCCATGGCGGTGCCGGATCCCGGGGCCGACGTCACCGTCTGACGTACGCCCCCGCCCGGCGGTGCGGACGCGGTCACGCCGAGGACGCCAGCCTCTGCCGCAGGGCGTCGTTGTCGTCGTGATGGACGACGTTGAGGGTGAGGATTTTCTCGGCGCGGGCGGCCGTGTCGTACAGGAGCCTCCACAGCAGGCGTTCCCGCAGGGCGTGCGCGGGGTCGGTGAACAGGTTGTCCAGCCGGGCGGCCGGGATGGCGAGGTCACCGCGCCGGGCGCTCTTGCGCCGCTCCAGCCGCCGGGCGGGGTTGGTGGCCAGCAGGTCCTGGCGCTGGGCTCAGGTGGTGAAGGAGACCAGGGCGGACAGGTGCCGGTTCCAGGTGGCAGCGGCCGCGCTCGTCCAGCGCTCCATCACCGCGGCGTACGGCTCGGGCGTCAGCGCGGCGACCGGATAGTCCGGCCCGGCCACGGCGGTCAGGCGGGCGAGGGCCCGGCGGCCGGGGTCGGCGGGCCGGGGAAGGACACGACGGACACGGACGTCCTCCGGGCAGGCGATGTGACACATAATGGAGCCGAGTCGCCGTCGTGGCGGCAGACGCCGAGCTGTGCGGACACGGCCCGATAGCAGCCAGCGTGACAGATAATGCACGTTCTCTGTCACAGATGTGCGGCGCCGTGGGCAGAGCTAGGTGGTCGTTCGCAACCGGGCCTCGGCGGCCCAGTGGGGTGCGTTCCAGTGGTCGGCGATGGTGGCGGCCTGGGTGAAGTGGGCGGCGGCCTCGTCGGTGCGGCCGAGGAAGACGGCCAGTTCACCGAGGGTGTGGGCGACCGGGCGCAGCGCCAACGACAGGCTCGCGGCGCCCGCCGGGGGGCCGTTGCGATGGGGAAGCAGCGTCGCGTAGATCTCCTCGGCGGCATCGCGGTCGTTCAAGGCGACGATGGCCATCGCGCGCAACGTTGTGAGGAAGGTGAAGAAGAAGTCGGGGCGGATCGGGCTGGGTGACGCGCGGACCTCGCGAGCTTCGGCGTCCAGGCCGTTGGCGTGGAGGGCGAGCGCGAGCAGGTCGGAGACCATGGGACCAAGCACGGCGTGGAGGGCGCGAACGTCGTCCAGGTGCGCACCGAGCGTGCCCTCGTTCAGCCAGATCGTAGCCAGGGCAAGTTGGAGAAAGCCCGTGTGCACCGATCCGATGCGCCGCATGCCCTCGTCGGCCTTGATGTAGAGGCGCTCGGCGTCGGCGAATCGGCCTTCGATGAGCGCCAGGCCCGCTAGCGTGATCTCGGCGACGGAGATCGCCTCGCGCATTCGGTAGGTACGCGCGAGTTCCAGGGCCTCAGTGATCACCTGGTGCATGGTCACCGGGTCATTGGCGGCGGCGGCGACGCCGGCATGGTTGAGCAGCCCAGTGACGCGGTAGACCGGCAGGTCGTGCTCGGTGCCGATCTCCACGAGCTCCCGGCAGAGCTCGGCGTCGCCGTGGACTTCGGCCAGGATCTCGAGTGCCGCGGCCCGCAACCGGGGTTCGGTGGCGAGGTCGAGTGCCTCCTGCGCTGCCTCTACAACCGTCGGGTCGTCCTCGCCGACCAGTTCGTGCGCGTACGCCGTCAGGAGCCGGGACCGCACCGAAAGGGTCAGGTCACGCTTCAGCAGGCGGCTCAGGCGGTCGACGACGGGCCGGTCCACCGTGCCGTACGTACGGGCCTGCCAGGCGGTCGGCTCTGTCCACGCGGTGAATGCGGCGATCATCAGGTCGTCGCGGCCCAGGGACTCTGCGTACTCCACGGCTTCACGGCGTGTCTCGCGGGCGGCTGCGACGGCCCCCGCCCGGATCTGCGCGCGCAGCAGCCTGCCGAGCAATTCGACGCGTTCGTCCGGTCCGGTCGAGTTGGTGACGGCATCGGTGAGGAGGTCGGCCGCCACCTCGTGGGCGTAGCGGGCCTCGGCAAGCTCGGCGGCCTGGACGCAGTAGCCGACGGCCTTCGGTGAGCCGGCGCGCGCGTAGTGATGGGCCAGCGCCGCGATGTCGTCGGTTCCTTCAAGAGCGGCGGCGATCCGGGCGTGCATCCGGGTAGCACGCAATCTGCTGACGTCGGCGATGAGCGTGTCCCTGACGAGGGCGTGGACGAAGCGGATGAGTCCTGGGCCGGGCTCGTCGAGGAGCCCGGCGATGACGCCCGCGTCGAGCGCGTCCATCACGCCGTCCTCGTCGGTGTCGGCGGCCTTGACGAGGACGTCCACTGAGCTTTCCCGGCCTGCGACCGCGGCCAGCCGGAGGACGGACACGCCTCCCTCGGGCAGGCGCGCGAGCCGTCGGCGCAGGACGTCCCGTACGCCTTCGGGGACCTCGGAGAGGGCGACCAGCGCGCCTTCGCCGTTCAGCAGCCGGGCGCTTTCGCGCACGTAGAACGGGTTGCCGCCGGTGCGCTCGGCGATCCCTGCGATGGTCTCCTCGTCGGCCTCGCACTCGGTCCGTACGAGCTCCGCGACGGCCTCGTCGTCCAGCCCCGGCAGCGCTAGGCGGAGGGGCGTGGCGCGCGCGAGGGAGGCCAGCGTTTCGGTGAGGTGCCCGCTCTCGTCCGCGCGGTACGCGGCGACGGCCAGGATCGGGGCCCGCGTGCCGAGGACGCCGCCGAGCAGTTCCAGCGTGGTGGCGTCCGCCCAGTGCAGGTCGTCCAGCACGACGGCGACCGGGCGTTCCGTGGCGACCGCCGCGAGCCACTTCCACACGGCTTGGCGCAGGCGGAACCGTCCAGCGGTGGCATCGGCGTTCACCGGCTCGGTGTCGGTGAGCAGCGGCGCGAGGTCGTCGGCGAACTCGCCCGGGGACGTGGACGCGGCGACGGCTCTGAGCGCCTCAGTCCAGGCCCACGCGGGCGGCGCGCTGTCGACCTCGGGGCAGCGGCCGACGGCGACCAGCCACCCGTCACGTTCGAGCCGCCTGCCGAGGTGTTCCAGCAGCGTCGACTTGCCGAGCCCGGCCTCGCCGGTGACAAGGGCGATACGGGCTCCGTCGGTGGCGGCCTGGGTGGCGGCCGTGACCAGTGCCGACAGTTGTGCCTCGCGTCCGACGAACGGCGCCTCGATGATCGGAGCCGTCCCCGGGAGAGGGGCCACCTGCGGCAGCGGGGCGGTCAGCGGGGGCGGGGGCACGGTCGCGCGTAGGACGTCTGTGCGCTGAGTGAGGATCGCCTCCTCCAACGCCGTCAGGTCCGGGCCGGGGTCGAGCCCGAGCTCCTCGGCGAGGATGCCGCGGGCGCGGCGGAGCGTCGCCAGCGCGTCGGCTTGGCGGCCACTGCTCCACAGTGCCAGGGCGTGCAGCCGCCAGCCTTCCTCGCGGAGGGGCTCGTCGCGGGTGAGCCGCTCGGCCTCGGGAACCACCGCGGCGGGGTCGCCGATGCGCAGACCCGCCGCGACGTGCAGCTCGGTGGCAACCAGGCGCAGCTCGTTCAGCCGGGCCGTCTCGGCGGCGGCCCACGGCTCGTCGGCGACCTCGGCGAACGCCGGTCCCTGCCACAGCCCCAGCGCCTCGGCGAGCCGAGCCTGGACGGCGCGCGGGTCAGTGACCATACGCGCTTGGCCCAGCAGGCCCTCGAACCGCCACGCGTCCACCGCCTCCGGTGGCAGCCGCAGCGCATAACCCGGCGCCGCGCTCACCAGCAGCCGGGCCGGCGTGCGCGGCGGGCGTCCGGGCTCCAGTAACCGGCGCAGGTTGGACACGTACGCCTGCAGGGACATCAGCGCCCGCGCGGGCGGCTCCCCGCGCCACAGATCCTCGATCATCCGGTCGACCGGCACGACCTGCCCACGCGCCGCCACCAGCAACGCCAGCACGCCCCGCTGCCGCGGCCCGCCCAAGGGAACGGGCTCGCCGCCGACCTCGGCCGCGAAAGAGCCCAGCACCCGGATGAAGACCATGATCCGCACATCTTACGTGGACGTTCCAAGTCCCCTCCAAACTCCCTCCAAACACCCAGGAGCAGCCTGAACACATCGCAACCGATGAAGGGGCGGGAACAGATGAGCGTCAACACCCGGGACATGGAGATCGTCCACCGCGTGCTCCGCCGTGAGTCACGGCTGCTGGTGGAGCTCGTGGCGGCCGTCGCCCCGGGTGACACCGCTCGCGCCAAGGTGATCGCCGGCCACTTCCGCGTCTACCGGCTGGGCCTGCACAACCATCACGAGGGCGAGGACGAGCTGCTGTGGCCGCCGCTCCTTTCCCGGGTGGACCTGGAGGCCGACATCGTCCTGCGCATGCAGGCCCAGCACGAGCGCGTCGCGGTCACCCTGAGCAGGCTGGACGCCGCGCTCCCCGCCTGGGAGGCCACCGCGGGCGCCGACGAACGCGACACCCTGGCGGCCGCCCTCTGCGAGCACCGCGCGGTCCTGCTGGAACACCTCGACGACGAGGAGGCCACCGTCCTCCCCCTCGTGGCCAAGCACATCACCCAACAGGAGTGGGCCTCCCTGGGCGACCACCTGGTGAACAACACGCCCAAGCTCACCCTGTTCACGCTCTTCGGCGCCGTCCTGGAGGACGCGAACCCGGCCGAGCGCGCCATCGTCCTCAGCGGCCTTCCCGCCCCGGTCCGCGTCATCTGGCACGTCATCGGCCGCCCCCGCTACGCCCGCCACATCCGTCGTGTCCGCGGCTGAACCCTGCCCGGTCTGAACATCAAAGGAGAACAACCATGTCGCTGAAGAAGCTCAACACCGTCCTGGCCACCGCCGTCGTCCTGTTCACCCTCTACCTCGGGTTGTCCTTCCTCCTGCCCCTCGAGACGTCCTTCCCGGGCCTGCCGAACTGGCCCTCTGGCGACAGCGGTTTCCCGATCGTGAAGGGCAGCCGCGAAATCGCGATGGGCCTGGCCATGGGCATCCTGCTGGTGATGGGCCACCGCCGCGCCCTGGGCTGGGTCCTGCTGATGGTGGCCGTCGCTCCGTTCGGCGACATGGTCAACGTCCTGGCCCACCACGGATCCACGGCCGCCGCGCTCGGCATCCACGGCCTGACCGCGGCGCTGATCGCGGTCACGGGGTTGCTGACCCTCCGCGAGACCAGCACCACCCCGGCGACCGCCGCGCAGCCCGCCTGACGTCCGCATTCTCTGACAACTCGAAAAGGGAGACGACAGTGACGATCAACGATCTGCGCGGTGTCCTCAAGGGGCGCGTGCTCCTGCCCGATGACGACGGCTTCGAACAGGCGGCCACCGCGTGGAACCTGACCGTCAGGCAGCCGGTGGCGGCCGTGGCGGAGGCCGCGGACGCCGATGACGTGACGGCGCTCGTGCGCTACGCGCGGCGGGCGGGTCTGACGGTGACCACGCAACCGAGCGGGCATGGCGCCTCGGGTGATGTGGAAGGCCTGATCCTGTTGCGTACCGGCCTGCTGAACGAGGTGGAGATACGCGCGGAGGAGCGCGTGGTCCGGGTGGGCGCGGGTGTGAAGTGGGGGCAGGTGCTGGCGGTGGCCGGTCCGCTGGGTCTGACCGGCCTGTGCGGCAGCGCGCCGGGGGTCAGCGTGACCGGCTACACCCTGGGCGGTGGGGTCGGCTGGTTCAGCCGCAAGTACGGCTTCGCCTCCGACAGCGTGCGGGCTATCGACATCGTGGACGCCGATGGCGAGCCGGGCCGGGTGACCGCCGAGTCCGATCCCGAGCTGTTCTGGGCGCTGCGCGGTGGTGGCGGGGACTTCGCGGTGGTGACCGCCCTCGAACTCGAGCTGTTTCCCGCGCCGGCCCTGTACGGCGGGCGCGTGATCTGGCCGGAGCACCGAACCAGGGAGGTGTACGACGCGTTCCTGGAGATCACCGCCGAGGCGCCGCGTGAACTCAGTGTCTGGATCAACCGGCTCCAGCCACCCGGCGCGCCGCCGATGGTGACGCTGGATCTGGCCTACCTGGGCGAGGCGGCTCAGGGGGAGGACCTGCTGGCACGCATCGACAAGATCGAGGGCGCGATCTCCGACAGCCGCGGCGTCGTCCCGGTTGCCGACCTGGGTGACATCGCCGCCGAGCCCACCGATCCGGCCCCATCCATCGCTCGTGCGGAGCTGCTCACCGGCCTGGACGCGGACGCGGTGGAGCTCCTGCTGGCCAAGCCGGTCGAACCGCTCATCAACGTGCAGATCAGGCAGCTGGGCGGGGCGCTCGCCGAGCCGGGCGGCGGGGCCGGCGCGAGCGGCGCGGTGGCTGAGCCGTACCTGCTCGGCCTGCTGGGTCCCGGCCTGCCGCACGCGGCCGATGCGACGCGCGCCAAGCAGGCCGAGGTCGTGGCCGACCTGGAGGCCTACGTCAGCGGCCGCAAGCCGTACACCGTGCTGTCCCCCGGTGACACGGCGGCGAAGTCCTTCTCCGGCAGCGCGCTCGCGCGGCTGCGGGAGATCAAGCGGGCCCGTGACCCGCACAACGTGTTCCGCGCGAACTACCCGGTGCTCGGATAGATCGGTTCCCAGCAGGTCACGGCCTCTCCGCCCACCGGGGCGGCGGGGCCGCACCACACCCGCGTGACAGATGTCGCCGAGAGCACGGTGAAGGGCACACCCACCCAGGAAGGACTCGCACAATGAGAGGTATCCGGTGCACCATGGCGATCAGCGGATCCGCCGGCGCATCGGTGACCTTCCGCTCCCGCTCCACCAACAGCGCGGCCAGCAACGTCACCGCGGACGCCTGCGAACTGCGCGCACGGCGCCGCCTCCGGCTCCGACCCCAAGATCAAGGACCCGCTGGGGCGGTACTCGCTGACGGTGTTCACCGGCGGCATCAACATCGGCCCGTACGAGGCGGCCAAGCACATCGCCGGCGTCACCGCCCGCGAGCTGTCCGCAACCGGCACATCACCGTCAGCTTCTCGGCCGTGGTACGAAGAGGCCGGGTCACACGGCTCCGCGTGCTCGTCGAGCAGCCGGTCGAAAATCCTCTTCACCGTGTGTTTCTGCTTCGGCGGCGCGTCGAGGTCCGCCCGCAGCATCCCGTCGATCACCGGCTTGTACGGGTCAAGCCGGGTCGGACGCGGCGCCTGCTTCTTGCGGGGCTCGGGCCAATTCGAGTCCAGGGCCTTGCGGATCGTCCGCCAGGTCACCCCGTACTTGCGCTCCAGAGCACACATCGGCAGACCGGCACGGTGGTCACGGCGGATCGCCGCGTACAGCTCGACCTTGCTCGTCGATATGTGCATTCGAACCCCCAGCGGGAGAAGCACACCGATCGTCCCACTGCAAGGCTCCAAGTGCCGTCAAAACTGGGCAACATCACCCTCCGCGACACGAAGCCGCCTCCCGTACCGGACGACAAACGCCTCCCCTGCTCACCGACATAGCCAGTTGCGTGCACGAGAGCCGCGTCGGGTGTCTCAGCGGTGGGCGGCGCGGTTCATCTCGACGACGTCGTCGACGGTGGGGTTGGCCGGGAGGGCGGCGAAGCGTTCCGGGAGGCTGTCGCGGATGGCCGCGTCCTTGACGCGGTCGGCCGCGGCCAGGGCCGCCGGCAGCTCGTCGAGGGTCAGCTCGGTGCAGTAGGCGGGGCTGTTCGGCTGCTGGCGCCAGGAGTCGGCCAGTACGCCGGCGTCGTAGGGGTCGAAGCCGGTGTCATCCACGAGCCGCATGGCCACACGCCGCGCCTCCTCGGTGTCGCCGGCGACGGGGATGGCGAGGCGGCCGGGCGTTCCGGCCGGAACGCCCCGGGTCCGCTGAGTTTGGGCCAGGGCGGCGTTCCACGCCTTGACCACGGGGCGCCCCAGCTGCTCGGCGTTCCACACGCTCTCGACCTCGCCGTTGTCCACAGCCTCGATCTGCCCGTTGAGGTGCGGATAGTAGTTCGCGGTGTCGATGATCACCGTCTCGGCCGGGACCGAGGCCAACAGGCCGGCCAGCTTCCCCGCCACCCCGAAGGGGATCGCCAGGACGATGACGTCCCGGTCCTGGACGGCGTCGGCGAGGTCTGCCGCGCGGGCCCCGGACTCCAGCACCTCCGCCCGGACGGCCTCGGGACCGCGGGCGTCGGCCACCTGGACGTCGTGACGGGCCGCGCTGAGCTTGGCAGCGAGGTTCCCGCCGATGGCACCGGCACCTATGACAGTAATTTTCATGATTTATCCATTGAGAGGTTATGCGGCCCCTGAGGACAGCGCGATGTGATGGCCGTGTGGTGGTGCCACCTGGCCTTGCGGGGGCGGGGCTGGGTGTCTGGCGGTTTACGCCTGGGTGTCCCGCTGGCGGTAGCCGCTCGCGATGAGCGTGCGGAGCCGGTCGAGCGACTCCTCCTCGGTGCCGGTGCCCTTGATCCAGGCAACGGAACAGGCCGCGAGGAACAGGTCGTGCCCCCGCACCGACGCGCGCACGCGCCCCGCGAGCTGCGCGGCTCGCACGTACTGATCGGTGGCGGAGATGAGGATGTCGCAGGGAATCGTGAGCGGGTTGTCCGGCTCCTGCGCCCGGGCCGCGGCCATGAGCGGGTCCGGCAGCCCGCTGAAGGCGCTGAAATACTCCTCCATCGCCCGCAGCCACTGCTCCAGCGCCTCGGCCGGGTCACCGAGCTGATCGATGTCCGCCTGGCGGGCCACCAGCTCCTCGGAGCGCGTCTGCAGCACAGCCGCCAGCAGCGCTTCCCGGGTGGGGAAGTGCCGGTACAGGGTGCCGGGCCCGACGCCCGCCTCCTTGGCCACAGCCTCAAGGGAGGTGCCGACCCCGTGCTGCAGGAAGTGACGCTGCGCGGTCTCCAGGAGAGCCACGCGGTTGCGCTGGACGTCCGCCCGGGGCTTGCGTCCCCGCTGCTCACCGGCGCTCATGCGCCCTCCTGCCTGCCGTTATCCTGCGGCCGCATCAAAACGGATGCTGCCTCCGTACGCATTCGAGAGTAAAACGGAGGGAGCATCCGGTCAAATGGGCGGCCTGAGCGCGGAGCCCGGACAGCGCAGGGGGCCGACATATTTGGCCGTAGAGCGCAGGGCAAAGCCGTGCGGGCTGCACGATTCCAGGGTGTCCTTGTCCGGGCCCTCCCGCGCCGAGCCCGGCCCGGTCCCCGGTCCAGGACGTCAGGGGGTGAGCTGTTGGTGTCCGATGACGGAGAGCAGTTCGAGTTTGCTGTGGCTCTCCGTGCCGGGGCGAGTGGTCAGCACCACCAGGGTCTGGGCGCGGTTCTCGGTGTACAGGAGCTGGGCGTCGACGTCGATGCGGCCGAGTTCGGGATGGAGGATGGTCTTGCAGTCGCCGTAGCGGGCGACCTCCTGAAGTTCCCACATGCGGACGAACTCGGGGCTGTGTTCCTGGAGTTCGGCGAGGATCCGGGCGGCTCGGGGGGTGTCGCTGCCGGCTGTCAGCGCGGCCCGCAGGCGTGCCGCCTGGGCGCGGCCGTGGCGTTCGTGGGTTTCCTCGGGGTACACCAGACGTTCGGCCGGGTCCATGAACCAGCGGTAGTAGCCGCTACTGGCCAGACCGGTGTGGCGGGTCTGGTCGCCGAGCAGCGCGACGGCCAAGGGGTTCATCGCGAGGGTGTCGACCAGGTCGGTCGTTACCAGGGCCGGGGAGTCGTCCAGGCGGTCCAGGACCCGCAGCAGCGTCGGGCTGACGTGTTCGCAGCGGTGGAAGCGGGCTGGGGCGTTGTGGCCGATGAGGACGAAGAGATGGTCGCGTTCGTCCAGGGTCAGCCGCAGTGCCCGGGCGAGAGCCGCGGTGATCTGGACTGAGGGCTGCGGAGCACGCTGCTGTTCCAGCCGGGCGTAGTAGTCGGTGGACATGCCGGCGAGCTGCGCGACCTCCTCGCGGCGCAGCCCCTGCGTACGCCTGCGCGGCCCCTCGACCAGCCCGACGTCGCGGGGCCGCAGCATCTCACGCCGGTGGCGCAGGAATTCCGCCAGTTCTTTCTTGTCCATGCCCCCATCCTCGCCGCATCCCGCCCGGCTATCCAGAGACCGCCGATCCATGGCTGAGCCCTCCTCTTCTGCCCGCGCGAAGCCGCTCGTACGGCCGACTCCGAGGGCGCTGGCAGCCAGACGACCCGATGGTCACCTGACCTGCATGACCCGCTGGGAAATTCGCCGGCTGTCGGCGGTGCGCCGCAGGCCGTCGGCATGGAAGGCGGCCCGCCGCGACGGTCCCCCGTCGAGGACACCCAACGCTTTGGACCCAACGCTTTGACCGGCCCCGGGCCTCGTCGCCCGGCCCGGCCGACACGACGATGTTCGCCGTGTCAGACGGGCGCTCGCGTGCCCCTCGGCGCTCAGGACGGAGCCGGTCGCCTCCAGCGCGACGACCGGGGCGAAGCCGAAGGAGCTTCCTTACCGTTCCGCGTCTTCGGTGAGGACCTCACCGAGGCGGGTCCAGTTCGCGTTCGTCCATGATGTGGCCCAACAGGACCCGCCCGCGTGCTGTTGTTCCGTGTCTGTCATAGGTCGGTCAGCTGCCGCTGATCATGGCGAGGACGTCGTCGTAGGTGCCGGTGGCCACCGCGTCGCGGATGAACCTGGCGCGCTCGACGACGATCTCCTTCGCGTCGGGCTTCTCACGCAGCAGGTCGAGGGCCTCGGTGAGGAAGTCGTCCAACGGCATGGATTGGTCGTTGTCCTGCTGGCCCATCAGGGTCGTGCGCACGCCCGGCGGGACCACCTCGATCACCTGGACGCCGGCGTCAGCACCGGCGAGCTGGATGCGCAGGCTCTCGGAGAAGGAGTGCAGCGCGGCCTTGGTCGCGCTGTAGGTCGGCGTGATCGGGAACGGCACGAACGCCAGCGCGGAGGTGACATTCATGACGACCGCGTCGTCCTTGCCCGCCAGCAGCGGCAGGAAGGCATACGTCATCCGGATCGTGCCGAGCAGATTGGTCGCGACGTGATCCTCGGCGACCTGGAGTCCGGCCGGGTCGAGGAGGTTCTCCAGCAGCTGAATGCCGGCGTTGTTGACCAGGACGTTCAGCCCCGGGTGGCTCACCGCCACGGTCTCACGGGCCCGGGCAATCGAGTCGGGGTCCGCGACATCGAGGACGAGCGCGTCGATGCCCGGGTGCTCGGCCGTTATCTCATCGAGGAGTTCCTTGCGCCGGCCGGCGACGACCACCTTGTTGCCGCCCTCGTGCAGACGCAGGGCCAGACCGAGGCCGATGCCCGAGGTTCCGCCGGTGATCAGGATCGTGTTGCCGGTCATCTTCATGGGGTCTCGCTCCTTCGTTGCGGCGGGCCGGTGAGCGCCCGCAGCCTCGACCGTAGGGGCGCCCGCGCTGGGGCGGGAGAGGAAGGTTTATCCATGGATCGGCGGTCTCTGCCTCGTGAAGAGAACGCCGACCGTCGGACTGGGTCCTGCAGAAGCTGGACGGCGGCTGCGGTCCCGGCCGGGGCGTCGTCCACGCCGTCGACTGCGAGGAAGCACCCGCTGGAGCGCCGCTGCTGACCCTGGACCAGGCGCTGGACGCCGCCGAGCATCCCGGGACCCGGCTGTGCTCCCTGTGCAGCCCATGCTCGACGTTCCGTACGAGCTTGGTTGAGCACGTCTCGTGGCTCATCTACGCCCGATCGTGCCTTACTGAAGCGCCGGCGCCACCGTCCGCACCCCTTACTACGGCCACCGTGAAACTTCCGGAGCACTACCAGCAGTACAACCGCGACCACGCCCGTCTCCGCGCTCCAGGCGAACGCGCCTTCGCCCGCCTCAAGTCCTGGCGACTCGACGAGGTCGGGGAGGGCGTGACCGGCGTCGCGGTCGGTGACGAGGTCTTCGGGTTCCAGCGTCAACGTCCTGGTCAAACAGATCCGCGACTACATCGACTCCTGGAACGCGAGCGCGAAGCCCTTCAGCTGGACCGCGACCGCCGACGAGATCCTCGCGAAGGTCCGACTCGTCCAGACCAGCGTGAAGAAACTCGTCAATACAACTCAAAGCAATGCTTCAGGATCACAAGACATTAGGGTCCACAGCTCCTTCTTGTGCACGATCTCCAGGTGGCCGACTGGGGAGGATCGTCGGTCCATGGATATGTGATCCTCTCCCGCCCCCGCCGATACACCCCCATAGTCGAGACTGCCGGGCGCGCCCGGCAGTCTGCGGCGAAGGAGTCAATCGCCGAGGCCAACGGCGCCTACGACCAGGTGCTGGCCATGCTGAGCGGCGCCAATGCCTGATCCAGCAACGCACACAATGGAGAGCCGAACGTGAAACCCACGAATGAAGACACCGTCGAAATCAGCAGGGCCCTGGCGCTGTGGGCGCACATCATGGACGACCATGAACTGGACCGTCTCGGCGAATGCCTCACTGAAGACGCGGTGTGGGATGGCAGCGTCTTCGGCGGCGACCCGGTCGTCGGGCTGGACGCGATCGCGACCTTCATGAACGCCCCCGGACACGCGAAAGCCCACCACACGACGAACATCGTCGTGTCGGAAGGCCCGGGCGACGAGGTGCGGGCCCGATCCAAAGGTCTGAGCCTGCTGGAGGGCGGCGGTGTCGCCAGCGTCGTCTACGCCGACGACCTGCGACGCACCGATGACGGCTGGCGCATTTCCCGGCGGGTCATCCATCTCACGTGGCCACATCCTTGATCTGGAGTGGACGAGCGCGCACCCGTCGATGTGACACAGAAGATGAATTATCTGTCACGCTGGCCATCAATAGACGACGTCCGCCCAGCTCGGCCTCCGGCCCCTCTCCCCGGCACGGCCGGCTCGACGACCGCCGCAGCCATTGAGCGCTTCCTGGAGTCCCGCACCGCGGCCACCACCCGCGCCGGCTACGCGGAGACCCTCACGGACCGGGGACGAACCGGTAGAGACACCTGACCACCTCGGGGGAATGACCGACTTCGCCGACCCCAGAAGCCTCACAGTTACTGATCAGTCGCCCTTCGGGACATGCCTGTTTTCAAGATTCCCGACAGAGTCAAGACGCCAGCGGCGTCAACACCTCCGGCCAGCCCCGCATCGCCTTCATGCTCCAGTACGGCTACCCCGCTGGCTGCAGCCTGTCGACGACCCCGCCCCCCAGCTCCAGCACCGCGCCGACCTCGACCCGATCACCCGCCAACTGCTGGGTGCCCCGACCGCAACCCCGACGGCTCCCTCGCCAAAGGACGCGGCGCCGCCCCCTTGCGCCAGTGGTGGGCCACCACGACCGCCGCCTCCGCACCTGCGTGAATATCGTCAGCTCTGGAGCACACCCATCGCGGCCGTGCGGCACACTGGGCGGGGCCGTGTGATCGCCCTGGTCAGCGACATGACTATCCCTTTCTCTCGTACGTGGTCTGCCCCCCACCACCGACGGCCTGGACCACACCGACAACTCTCGGGCCGCGATCCGGCTCCGAGGACAGATCCACGCCGCCTCCCTAGCCCGCGCGCGACCCCGGGGTAACGGTCCCGGCGCCCCGGTCCACCAGCACCACCTGGTCTGTCGGGTCGATGCGTGGAAGCCGGTGCGCGATGATCACCAGGGTCTTCCCCGCACAATGAACCCGCAGGGCGTCGTACACCTCGTCCGAGGTGACGCCGTCGAGGGCGCTGGTGACCTCGTCGACGACGAGCACCTGCCAGTCGGCGAGCAGCGCCCTGGCCACCGCCAGCCGCTGACGCTCACCGCCCGACAGCTGGAGTCCCTCCACGCCGATTGGAGTGTCGAGGCCGTGCGGAAGGTGGGACACCAGGTCGTCCAGCCGGACGGCGGCGAGCACCCGATGGATGTCCTCCTCGGTCACGGCCTCGCGGGCGAACATCAGGTTCTCCCGTATCGACGCGTCGAACAGGGTGGTGTGCTGCGGAATGATCGTCACCACGTCGCGCAACTCCGCGTCGCCGGCGCCGTCAAGCTGAACGGTTCCGGTGGCCGGGCGCAGGAGACCGGCGATGATCAACCCCAGCGTGCTCTTGCCCGACCCGGTGCGTCCCCGGACCACGGTGACCGATCCTGCGGGCAGGTCCAGGTCGATGCCACCGAGCACGTCCCGCCCGTCGCCGTACCGGTGGCCCACCCCGCGCAGGGTCAGGCTGATCCCGGCTCCCGGCACGGGAGCGCGGCCCTCGTCGATCGGCAGCGGCTCCGGCAGGTCGAGGTATTGGATGACGCGCTCGAACTTGGCCAGCGAGACGTGCAGGCCACTGGATAATTGCAGAAGGGATTGGATGGGCTGGGACAACTGCGTCTGCAGGATCACCATGACGATCACGGTCCCTGTACTCAGTCCGGAGACCGCCGTACCGGACACCCAGTACACCAGGGGCGGCACGCACGCGAACGACGCGCCGATGATCACATAAGCGGTGGCGCCCACGACTCGCTGCCGCACCGTGATCTCACCCAGTTGCCTGCACACCTCGACGAACCGTTCGAGCTGCCGGCCGGAACGACGCAGCGTCCGGCCCAGGATCACCCCGCCCAGGCTGAGATCCTCGGCGGCGAAACGCAGCAGTGAGGTGACGTGGCGCTGCCGTTGCCTGGCCAGGTCCTGGCGCCGCTTGGCGAAGCGATGGTTGAGCAGCGCCAGCACGTACGCCAGGGAGAAGGAGAGCAGGGCCAGTTGCCAGCTCAGCATCAGCATCGCGATACCCGAGGCGACCAGCGCGGTGAGGGAGCCCAGCGCCTGGTGGACGGTGCCGGTGACGAACCGGTCGATCCCCTCGATGTCGCTGACCAGCCGGGCCTGCACCTCCGAGGTGCTCTCCTCGGTGTAGAAGGCCAGTTCCTGCGATTGGGCGCGGCCGTACACGGTGGCGCGCAGGCTGGTCGTCACCCGCTGGCCGACGATGTTGGTGAGCGCCACGTTGCCGACGTCCAGAACGCTGCTCGTGACTCCCAGGACGACCATGAGCACGCACAGCAGCGTGAGCAGCCCGACGTCGCCGTTGAGCAGCCCCTGATCGATGACCATGCGGGTCAGCAGCGGGTTGGCCACTCCCAGGGGCACGGTGATCACCACGATGATCAGCGAGGCCACCACCTGCCACCGATGCGGACGGAACCAGGTGAACATGCGCCGGAGTACGGCGGTGGCCGTCATAGGAAGGGGTGGGGGTCGGAGGTGAGCTCTTCCGGCGCCAGGTCCCGGTCGCGATGACCGAGCAGCCGCGGTACGGTCAGGAGCCGGGGGAGATCGTCGAGACGACGGTGGTCGTGCCCGAAGGTCATCGACAGGGTGCCGGGAATCAGCACCTTCACACAGGCGAACCCGCCCGCCCGGTGCTCGGAGCCGGTCTGGTCGATCACGATCACGTCGAGCCCGGTGTCCAGATAGCGCTTGACCATCTCGGTGAGCACGCCCGTCAGATCCGTACCGGTGACGGCTCCCAGGTCGGCCGGCCTGCGACGGCCGGGCGCCCCGGTGAGGAAGTCGAGCCGCCGCGCGGCGTCCGGATGCGCGTACAGCAGGGAGTGGTCCTCCATCTCCTTGACGAGCCCGGGGTCGGCCAGCATCTGCCGCGCCCGTTCACGGTGCTCCGCGTACTTCTCGCCCACGGGAGCGATGCTCGAGGCGACCTCGGAGAGGGCGTTGGCCATGGCGCGTTCCGGGTCGGGGCTGGACCCGGCCGCGGAGATCGTCGCCGCCCGGCCGTCGTCGCGCGGGTTCACGGCGATGGCCCACACGCAGGGGATCCGCTGCTCCACGCTGATGTCGTGGAAGAACACGTCGTACCCGGTCTCCGCCTCCACGGACGCGAGCTGCCACAGCAGCCGGCGATCGGACACCCCGGCCGTCTCGATGCGCGGCGCGGGTATCCTGCAGTACCAGGTCAGCAGGAAGGCGTCGCGCTCGGCGACCTCCAGGACGCCGTGGAGGACGGCCTCTTCGAGGGAGCCGCCGAGGGCGCAGCCATTGGAGATCTCGTAGACCAGCTCGTGCCCGTTCTGGTAGTAGGCGCAGGACTGCGGCACCAGGATCGGCTCCTTCCGCGCGAAGGAGTAGCCCCACACCCAGGTGTAGGTCTCATTCACGTCGAACGGCCGGTACAGGAAGCCGGGCAGGCGGTACCGTTCCGGCGGGTAGAGGCCCAGGGTCCGCGGATCGAGCGCGTGCCCGGCGACCTCGGCGAAGCTCGCGCGCACCGCCGGCCTGCGCGCGCCCTGGGCGCCACCGTACCTCTCGAGTCCTTCCAGCACGGCGATGCGCCTGCCGGCGGTGCGCGTCTCGGCGCGCCCGTAGCCCATGACCTCGCCGCCGCCGCGCCCGCCCACTCTGGCCGACGCGACGGCCAGGACACCTGCCGTCCATTCCGAGATGGAGCCGATCAGCCCGCATTCCTGGTCCACGTACAGCTCTTCCAGGTCCTCGGTGACCTCTCGCGTACGGAAGCTCCCTGCGCGCTGCATCTGCCGGGGTTCCAGGACCAGGTCCGCCAGTTGGGCGGTGTCCTGCGGCGCGTCACCGCAGGTGTCGCAGAGCGCGTCCGGCAGGAACGGATGAACGCCGACGTCCAGGCGCTCCAGATTCACCGTCATCAGGGCCCTGCGCGTCCGGGAAGCGTCCCCTTCCGACAGCAGGGCCGCGACGATTTCGGCCACCTGCGTGGCGGCGAGCGGGGTGAGCCAGGACGACGGGCGTCCGCGCAGGGCCTGGCCGTGCCTGCGCCAGATGGCGCGGTGCCCCTCCTGGTCGGCACGGACGAGGCGCCGTCGCCGCTCGGCGCAGGACACGCAGCCCGCCTCACCCGGGGTCTCCAGGGGGCCGATCACCACCTGGCCGAGCTCCGCGCGGACGCGTAGCCACGGCACCGCGAGCTTGGTGGAGGCCGCTCGGGCCTCCGCCGTGCGAGCGGTGTTCCAGCTGTCGTCGGCCGCGATCAGCAGGTGCGGGCCGCCGGGCACCTGCGCCGCCGTGTCATGGCGGCCGACCTGCCAGTCGGCCGCCAGCCGACCGGCGATGGCGTCGTGCATCAGCCCGTGCCCGATCAGCGCCACCTCACGCATCAGCCACCACCACCCGGGTCAGATAGGGCATGATCGCGGCCACTTCCTGATCATGATCGAGGGGCACGGCCAGCGCCACCCGGCCGCCGTCGCGTAGCCGCGAGGCCGCCGTCGCGAGGTCTCCTGCCGGGGCCGGAGTCCGCCGCCATGGGCCGCGCAACCGGGCGGGCAGCGGTTCCGCCTGACCGTACCGGGGGGATTGCAGGTGCACGAGCGTGGACCTCAGCCCTTCTCCCAGCGCCTCGGCCGGGTCCAGGTCGGCGAAGTAGCCGATCGTGACCTCGCCGGCGCAGTACGCGAAGGCCGGGATGCCCAGCGGGCCGGTGAGGTCGTACACGTCGGGCAGTTCGTCGAGGCGGGAGAGCACCTCGCGGCATCTGCGCCCTTCCTGGCGCAGGTCGACGGCGGTGAGGTCGATCCGCGGAAAAGGCGCGGAGCGCGCGGCGAGACCGGCGATGATCATCTGCAGGCACCGGCCGGCCAGTCCCTTGCCGAGGGCGTGCTCCCAGCTGTCCCCGGTCGCGAGCCCGGCGCCTCCGCTCCCGAACACATCGGCGGCCGGTACCAGTTGCGCCCTGTCCGGGCGGTCGATCTCGTGCGCCCAGACGTCGGATCCGACCAGCCTCCGCGGATCCACCGTGCGCGCTCCGTAGGCGGCCAGCGCGCGGCAGGCGGCGTCGCGGTGCGCCGCCTCGTGGCCGAATCCGGCGCCGATCACCGCCTCCCCGTCCGGCGATACGGCCCGGCACAGGTTCACCAGCACCTGGGGCGCGTCCGCCTCGGCAAACCTGACAACGCCCAGGCGCTCGTCGACGCATGGGGCGATCCTGCGCAGGAATGACTCCTGGTCGAGACGTTCGCCGGCCAGGAGATCACGCACGCGCCGGAGGAACTCCTCGCGGGAACGCGGGGACGCCGGGCGTGCCAAGGGGTGGGGCAGGCAAGAGTGGCGCGTGCGCCGCCACGTCCCCTGCTCGATCCTGACCAGGAGGCCGCGTTCGGCGGGCGGGACGGCGCCGGTCAGCTCCCGGTAGGCGGCCTGGACCAGGCTCGCTGCCGCTCCCGGCGGCGCGGTTCCGCCCTGCTCAGCCGTGACGCCCATCCGGCGCCTCGCGTCGTCCCATCCCGGCGCCGCGGGCGGCAGCAGCCAGGTGGCCTCGCCCGTGACGACCATCAGGGCGAGGGGGATCGCGCGCTCCGCGCAGGCGCGCTCCAGCGGCAGGGCGGCCGGCCCGTCGCCCGCGTAGAACACCAGGTCGGTGCCCGCGGGGAGATCGGTCACCGCGGCGGAGGAGAGGTCCAGCACCGTGATGTCACGCAATCCGGACGCCGAAGCCGCCCTGACCAGTTGTCCCAGCATCGGCTCGACGCCCGCCACCACCGCGGCGCGGCCGGCGTAGCTGTCATCCCGGTCCTCTTCGAGGGCGTCGCAGGTCCGCAGGAGCTCGACGACTCGCCTCACCGCCTTCTCCCGGTCGGGCGGCATCCCGGCGGTCAGTTCCCCGATCGTGTACCTGCCGTCGAGGAACGGCGTGAGCCGGTCGACCCAGCCCGCGATCGCGGCCCCGTCGATCCGCGCCAGCCCTCGATGCGTGAGTACGCGCAGGCCGTCGCCGGTCGGGGCCAGGTAGACGTCGTCACGCATCCGCAGCCTCATCGCGCCGCTCCCCGCAGGAGAGATCCGAGCGCGAACTCGCCCACCGAGCCCTCGTCCATCTCGTCCAGGCCGGTGGCCGCCGCGAAGGCGGTGGAGTCGCCGGCGCCGAGCGCGCAGGGCGCCAGCTGCATGGCGGTCGCCACCAGGTACATCGTCTGGAAGAGGACGCCGACATTCTTCATGATCAGTGAGTACGCCATGGACTGGTAGTTCCACATGACGCGTCCGAACCGTGCCGCGATCACCAGGAGCACCTGCGGCTCCTCGTGCCCCGTCGCTGCCGCGGCGGTGCGCAGGAGCCGCCGCACCTCGGGGGTGGCCCCGCAGATCCTCTCCAGGCGGTGGCGCTGCGGATCGTAGTGATGCAGCCCCTGCTCCAGCCCGTGGACCTGCCGGATCACCGGGTAGATCTCCAGTTCGTACAGGGTCCCGCCACTGGGATAGGGCCGGCGCACGTAGTCGGCGCCGTCGGTGCGGGGGACGTTCCGGTTGCGCGAGCAGCGGTAGAGGAACTCCCCGAGTTCCGCCGCGGTCATCGGATTCGACGCATCGTAGCGGCACAGCGAGCGCCGTTGCTCCAGCACGGTGGTCAGCCCGGGGTCGCCGGCGCGTACGCGGCTCAGATCGGGTCGGGCGAGCTCGACGACCTCGCCGTCGAACGGCTCACGGAGCGCCGCGTGCGGGACCGGCCTCCCGGCGGCCCAGTCGCCCTTGCCGTACGGGACTCCGGGCAACGGCGTGCGGCTGCGTCGGTGGAACCACAGCTCGTGGGGTCGCCAAGTCGGCGACCGGTCGTCCTCGTCTCCGGCCCGGGCGACCGCCAGTCCACCGGCCCACAGGTCGCGGCGGAACCGGCGCAAGGCCGGGACGTCGTCGTCAGCCGGCCGCGGCAGCCCGAGCCAGGCCAGGGCGCGCGAGTCGTGCAGCCGCACGCGGCACCATGAGCGCGGGGACTCCAGGACCATGGCGCTCCCGTCCCTGCGGGCCACCGCGTACCGCGACAGCACCAGGTCCTCGGGCATCTCACCCGCGATCGGGTGCTGCGGTCCTTCCGGCTCCACGGTGTAGACGTCCGTTCCCGACCAGGTCACGGTCGCCTGGAGCCACCCCTCGCGCCGCAGCAGGCTCAGGTCCTGCTCCACCAGTTCCTGCGCCGGGACCGGCTCCCTGGCCAGCCGGTGCAGCAGCGCCTGCTGCGCCGTGCTCAGACGACCCAGCGCCGTGCTGTACGGCCCGCTGAGCAGGTAGTAACAGCGGTCAGGTGTGACGCCACCCGAGACACCCGGCCGGATCCGGACGCGTTCCTCGATCTGCGATGTCATGCCGATATCTCTTCCTCGCCAAGGTCCAGCACGGTCCGCGCGGCCAGGGCGGCGGCGTACTGCTCGGTGAGCAGATCGACCCCCAGCCGGTTGGCCGCGAGGTGCGCGCACGTCGTCATCACCGCCGGCTGCCGCCGGGGCTCCAGCTCCTTCTGCAGGCCCGCCATGGTCTGCGCCCAGCCCGCCAGGCCGTCGCCCGGCGGCAACCGATCCGTCCGCTCGACCAGCGCCCGCATGCGCCGCCCCAAGGGGAGCAGGACGTCGCGTTGCCGCGCGAAAAGATCGGCGTGATCCCCCCGCGGCAACGCACCGGCCCCCAGCCGCAGCAAGACGATGAGGTACATCGCCACGACGGCGGTCACCCGCTGCTCGGGCGTGACCCCTGCCGTGAGCATGGACAGGACGATCCTGCTGGAGTCCACGAAGTGCTTCTCCACCGCCCCCATCGCGACCCGCCCGTAGCGCCGGTTCTCCCTGCGGTAGGGAATGAACGACACGGAGTTGTTCTGCGCCAGTTCGCGGGTGAAGCCCGCCATCCCTTCCCCGCGTGCCAGCAGAGCGGCCCTCGTCTCGTACTCCTCCTGGCGCACGGCGACGGCGGAGGGGCAGGTGCGGAAGAAGGCGCGGCTCCTGGCCTCGATGACGCGCCGTACCCGGTCGTGCTCCGCCGGCTTGGCTCTCACGCGCAGGCGTACGTGCGGACCGGCCTCCCAGTAGCGCAGGAAGAAGACGTCCGGGCGGTCGCCCCCGTCCGCCAGCTCCGCCACGATCGCGGGAATCAGCCGGACGATCAGGGGATCCTGGTCGCCGTGGTAGAAGAGATGCGCGCTCACCCACTCGTGGTGACCCACGTCAATCGCCCCACGCCGCGACATCGATCACCATCTCCATGACGTGCTCACCGCCGTGGTTCTCGGGTGCCCGCATCGGATCGGGCAGTGCCTCCTCGAAGAGGACCACCTCGTTCGGCTGTCGCAGCAACTCGTTGAAGGCGTGGAGGAGAAAGGGGTTGGCGAAATCCAGGTAGAGCGGCTTGTTCTCGTAGGAACGCCCGCTGGACAAGCCTCTGACGAAGCACGTCTCCGGGATGCCCGCTTCCAGCCGCCACGCGGTCAGCCGGAGGAGGTATTCGGCCATCGGCTCGTTCGCGCGCCGCGCCGGGATGTTCGCCGGCGTCATGTGACGGCTCGCCCGGCGTACCACCACGCGGCCCACCCGTGCCCGCGGGATCACCGTCACCTCGGGCCCGGACCTGCGCTGTCCACGCGGCGCGATGCCCATCACGGGCTCGGGCGGCTCCTCGCCGAACGCCCGAACGAGCAGGTGCGCCGCGCGCGGCAGGGTCCAGGGGACGCTGTTGCCGAGATGCAGCGGCCGGACCAGCCGGTCGAGCCTTCCCGACCGCAACCGCAGGAGTTCGCGGGTCGGATCCCGCTCCACCCACAGGTCGTGCAGATCGATCCGATCGGTCCCCGGCCGGACGTCGCCGTGCCACGGATAGGTGATCTCGTACGGCGCGCACGGCTCCCTGACGTTCAACGAGGTTCCCAAAGACCCGCCGAGAGCGGCGAACACCGGATAGTCGCCGGGCGGTTGCGCCCACGGCTCCGTGCGGGTGCCGGTCAGGTGGTCCAAGCGGCTGTGGACCCTGCCGTACCCGGTGAAGATGTTGTTGATCACGAACGTGGGGCCTGACTCGTCCGCCAGCGGCTGCCCGTACACCCCCACCGCGTGCAGGTCGTCCAGCCAGCGCGGGTATCCGGCCACCGCGAGGGTCAGCTCACCGGGCTCGATCGCGACGACCCCGTCAGGTCCGGCCGCACGCCACAGCAGGCCGGCCGCGTCCTGGCGCAGCGCGCGCAGTTCATGGATGCGCTCGAACACGCTCGCCCGCCCGCTTCCTGACGTATGCCACAGCCGGCCGATCTCCTTGCCTGCCGGGGAACCGCCGGCGATCTCCTTCACGAGCTCGTGGTAGAAGGACAGGAAAGGAGTCGGTGGCCGCTGCCCCCACCAGGCGTTGAGCGCGATCTTCAAGCCCTGGCCGAAGCTGAACAGCGCCAGCCACTGGCGGATGACCTGCAGGTCGGCCAGCACCGGCTGCCACGCGAGACGCCCGCACTCGGCCAGGGGCTCTCCGGCTACGGCCGTGTCGAAGGTCTGGCTCGTGATCGGCTGCCCCAAGTGGCCGGACAGGCTCCCCATCGCCTGGCCCACCGCATCCAGCCGCCGCCGATGCAGTTCGACGTCCTCGACCGGTACGGCCGCCCGCACGGCCTCGTCGACGGCCAGGAGCAGCGCGCCCTCCTGTGCGAACTCCGCGCCGAGCGAGCGCAACCAGCGCCCCGCCTCGCCTGGTGTGGTGATCTGCCCGGCCGGCTGCGGCATGAGCTGCAGCAGTCCGATCTCGACGAGATGGTCGAGGAAGGCCGCGACCCGGGCGGGCTGAGCGTTTCCCGCCGCCTCCAGCTTGCCTGCCAGCTCACCGAAGGTGATCGCGGCGTCGGGGATCAGTTGCAGGCAGGCGCTGATCGCCGGGGTGGCGTCGATCGTGACCATCGCCTCCGCCGGAGGAGGACCCAGGAAGCGCAGCCGGTCGCCGGAGCCGACCACGCTGGAATTGACCCGGATGATCATGGCGCGCCGCAGCCGTCCACTCGTGACCAGTGCCGCGTGCAGTTCCGACCGCGCGACATGGCCGAGGTCGAGGACGCCCGCCGCGCCGCGCAGACCTTCGGCGCACTGGCGGACCGCCACGTCGTCGTCCGTCCACGTACCGCGTCCCGTCACCATGAACGTGCTGAAGGGGCTGGTCTTCGCCGCGGCCCGGACCAGGTACTTGACCAGGGCGGGCGCCAGCCGCCGGGTACCACGGCCCGGGTCGACCAGCCACTTGTCCAGATCCGCCGACAGATCGGGGCTCGCCTGGAGGAGCGCCCGCCGGAAGACCGGGGCGGAAACGAGGTCACGCAACCGGCTCTCCAGGGCCGCCGTCTCCGATCCGACACGTTCGTCCAGGTCGCGTCCACCATCACGCCACTCGTCACAGGCGGCCACCCAGCGTTCCACCCGGTCCGCGAGGTCACGGCCGAGCAGTTCCCGCGTCGCCGGGCTCCACTCGCGGGCGGTCGGCCTGCGCCCCTGATAGACGGCCCGCCGCAGGCCGACGAGCAGCGGCCTCGCGGGGTGCGCCGCCGCGCGTGCGATCACCGGGTACAGCTCATCGCTCAGCGTCGCGCCCTCGGCCCGCACCCACCGCCGCAGCGAGAGCCGGTCACGCACGGCCAGTCCCACCTCGTGGAAACGCAGTTCCCGCAGGACGGTGGTCGGCAGGCCGGCCAACCGGATCAATGGAGCAGCGAACATCCTTCACCTCACCCAATGAAACGCGGGCCGTCCTGCGCGCAGGACGGCCCGCGGTGCTGTCCGCTACTCCTCGTCTATGTCGTCATCGGGGTCGGCGTGCGGCTTGTCCGGGCCGCCGCCGCAGCCGCAGACGCAGCCGCTGGGTCCGATGCAGCTGGTGAACGGCCCGTTCACGATGTCGTAGCCACGTCCGAGCGTGAGTGTCTGCACCTCCAGCCCGCTGACGGTGAGGTCGAACACGTCCATCGGAAGATCGTGAACATCGAAGTCGAGGGTGGAAACGGGTGGCATCGATACCCCTTTTTCGCCTAGCTGGAATGCGTGTCCATGCGCTGCCGACGCTAGCTACGGTGGGTATATCGGAGGTATATCGGTGGTGCGCCGCTAGACCCGGTTTCCGCACATGTGGATGTTTTGGATCTTTCGCGCGGCGGTTTGGCGGTGTGTTCGGTGGGTGGCAGGCTGCTGGCGTGTGAGACAACATGCGCGGTTCGGGGTTGCGTCGGCGGAGAAGCTGCTCGGGGCGTTGCCGGTGATAGCGGGTTTCTCTTCCCGCTTGAAGGTCAGGGACATCATTGATGAGGCCTGTCCGGTGCGTGATCTAACCGCGCTCACGCACGGGCAGGTGATCGAGGCGCTGGTCGCCTACCCCGGCCGGATCCTCATCGACTCGCTCAAAGACATCGCAGCGATCTGCACGAAGCCCGCTGGTGAGCAGAAGGCGGTACGTGGCCAAGGGCGTTCCCGGCGGGTACCGGATCTGGGACACCAAGGCACGACGGTGGTGGGGAGACCACTACGAACTCTGCCCTGACGAGCTGCTGTCCGAGCTGAACGACGCCGCGGACCACGCGAAGATCACCATGCTGCTCAAGAAGTACCGAGCCCTCAAGCGCTGACAACGAATCCAGCTCGGTTGCAGACGATGCCCCATCCCCTGCTGTGCAGAGGTGCTTGTGACATCGACACCGTCCCGGAACTTCGTCCGACAGACGCCGCTCGGCTATGGGGCGAAGAGGACCTGGGACTCGAGGTCGAGGCGGGTGGTGGGATCTGCAGCCGGCGGGGTGAGGTTGAGGATCCAGTTGCCGAACCGGCGGATGACCTGGGTGATGTAGGGCGAGATGGTGGCCAGGTCATCGAGGTCGACGGGGTGGCCGTCGGCGAAGTTGTGGAAGGACTCGTTGCGGTTGGTGACCTGGGTGATCTGCTCGCGAAGGTCGGCGTCCGACAGATACCGCAAGAGCGTGATCGTCCTGACGGCGCGGCCGAGTTCGCGAAAGGCCCGGTAGAGCCGGTTCTTGCGGGAGTGGTTGCCCAGCCGGCGCAGCAGAGTGACCGAGGACAGCCGGTTCTCCCGGATGGAGATCGCGGTGTGGAGCAAGTCCGTCCAGTGCGTCTCGATCAAGGTCCAGTCGATCGCCTCGTCGCCGAACAGTGAGTCGATATGCTGGTAGGGGGTCCCCGGTGTCGGCCGGTAGAAGATCAGGTCGTGCCAGTTGCGGATGCGGGGCAGCAGGTCGAACCCCATGAGCGCGGCGAGTCCGAAGACCGGCAGCGACTGGCCTTGGGTGTCGGCATGGATGGTGTCGGGCTGGATCTCCGAGGCGTTCTTCAGCAGGCCCTCGATGATGTGGACCGCCTCCCACACCCCGCAGGGGATGAAGCGGCTGAACAGCGCGACGTAGGTGTTGGAAATGTGCCGGTAGGCGAGGCCTCCGTAGCCTCCGTAACGGATGTGGGACTCGGCAAGGAGGTTGTTCTCCCATGTCTCGATCTGGGAGCCGTCGGCGGCCACGGTCTTGTCGCGCTGCGGGAGCCGCTCGTGCACGGCCTCCTCGAGCTTGAGCGCCTCCTTGCTCCGCTCGGCGCCCTTGCGGCGTTTGAGCATCGGGCGCCCGCCCTCCAGGGTCAGGTCGGGGTTGGCCGGGTAACCGGAGTCGACCTCGGCGGCGGTGTCGGCCAGGAGCTGCCGGTAGTGGCGGGTGAGCTCGCGGGGGTTGGTCGGCAGGCCCGCTTCGGCGCAGAACTCGGCGACGAGCGGTTCACACTCTTCCCAGGACATGAGCTGGTCGTGCAGGTTGGCGTAGGAGTCCGACCCGGCCACCGCGATGTCGCCCGACTTCAGCTCCGAAGCCAGGTAGGAGAACACGCACACCTCCAGGTGACGGCGCACCAACAGGCCCGGCCGGTCCGGATCCTTGAGGATCTTCCGCTACATCGCGGAGGCGAACGCATCCACGTCCGCCACCAGCTCCACCGCGGCCGTGGCGCCGTCCGGGCCCGCGCGCTCCACGCTGATCCGGTCGGGGACGAACGCCGCCCGGGCGTGCCGCTGAGCCTGCAGGTACTCCACCGCATCCAGCACGCTGCGCTCAGCGTTGGTCGACTCCAGGTCGATCGACTCGACCAGGATGAACAGCGCCGACCGATGGGACCGGTAGTGCTGGTCGAGCAGTGGCAGGTAGTTGTTGCCGTG
The DNA here is from genome assembly GCF_044465905.1 of Nonomuraea sp. NPDC049480. Classification (NCBI taxonomy): domain Bacteria; kingdom Bacillati; phylum Actinomycetota; class Actinomycetes; order Streptosporangiales; family Streptosporangiaceae; genus Nonomuraea; species Nonomuraea sp. NPDC049480. The sequence continues at coordinate 46,131 of NZ_JBITMD010000019.1, read as the reverse complement.
ATAGGCCGACACCGCCTCGTGCGCGGCTGCCAACGCGTCCAGGCCGCCGGCCTCCTCCAGAGCTTTCAGCACGAGGCGGCCAGCACGCTCGGCCAGATCACCGGATCCGGAGTCCGTGCCCGCGGGGTCCCTGCCCGAGTTGTCCGGCTGCGGACCGACCACATCACCTTCGGCGGGTGTGGTCGCCTCGCGGACGCCGTTCAGGACATTCCCGAACACCCCCAGCAGGCGTTCGGACTCAGCCCGGTGCGCCTCCCGCAGTGCCTCCAGCTGGTCGCGGCCCTTCTTGTGGATCGTCGCGATCCGCTTGCAGAACATCGTGACCCCGCAGGCGGTCCGGCAGGAGAACACCAGCCTGCTGACCCAGATGATCGCCGATCTGGAAGCCCGGCTCACCGAGCCAGCGGCAAGCTGACCAGTGCTTCGGCCTGGACGGTGGCGGTATCGGCAATGGGCAGGGTCCTGCGCCCCCCGTCTGATGCGTGACTCATCGCGCTCTCCCGTCGTCGCGCTCGGCGAAAGCCCTTAGACGGGTCTTCCCGCTGAGGTCGGTCCTGAGGCAGGTGCGGACTATTCATGGGCGAGCCTGTACCTCGTCTTCGGATGAGGCAGGCGGATGTCACTGCAACTGGTCGAGCATCTCCGACAGCAAGCTCTTGATCTTCAGAGCTTTCTTGATCTCGTCGGCGGTGAAGTACGGGTACTCGCCGTACTCGATGAAGCTCGGGCAATGGTGCTCACGAACGAACCTGACGAACGCCTCCGGGTTGGTTTTCCAGTCCTCGGGGAAGCCCTCGAGGTTCTCGAAGGTCGTGGTCAGTCCCGCCTTGCTGAACAGCGCGACGGCGTCTTCGGTGTACTTGTCGAAGTCGGTGTCGAAGATGCCCTGATACAGGAATCGTGTGTCGTCGTCGAAGAGCACCCAGCGCAGATAGTGCAACTTGAGCGGAGCGAGGAACTGCGGATCGGCTTCCACCGCCTTGGCGAGCGTGTGCCCGTGGTTGCGGATGGCGTCGGCCCGGCCGGGCTTGACCTTCGCGATGATGGTGAACCCGTAGCACGCCGGCGTCTTCGGAAAAACGGGGCCGTACTTGCCCTGCTCCAGGTGGTCGGTCTCCTTAGGAAGGGCGACCGCCTGCGGTTGGATCTCCATGCCCGCTCCCCTTTCATCTGATCAGGGGGGGGACAGGCCGAAGGCTGCCTGACCACAGCATTATCGCATGCCCCGATGCCGGAGTACGGGCGAGGGAAACAACCCGGCCGCCCTCCCTCTCGGGACTCGCTCCGTATCCGAGGGTCAGACAAGATGAGGAGGCCCAAAGGGACAATGGGTGATCGTCACCGAATCGTCGTAATGATCGTCGCTCAAGCGCCAAAATCCGGTCCGCTCACTCGATCAACGATCTTTACCAGTCCCGGACACCTATTGGCCCTTTCCGGCGTACTTGGTCTGCCCCCCGGTTGGGACTCCGACAGAACTGCAACCCTCGATCCCGCCGACGCGGCAAACGCGAGCAGCCTACTTGCCTTACGTGGCTTAACGAGCTTCAATCCGTTGACCAGCTACTTCGCTTGAGAACCCCAGATAAGCCCGGGTGCCGTCGGGGCTGGGCAGTCCGCCCTGAAACTCCGCCATGTCGTGGCGGAACATGAGCCAGAGCCGTTCGATGGTGGGGCGGTCTGCGGCGCTCACGGGCCGCACGGTCGCCTGAAAAGTGGTCATAAAAACACGTTCCGGCCGGAAGCAACATCCGGCCGGAAGGGGTAAAGCTAGCAGATTCCGATCATGGCGTGTCGGCCGTCTTCTCGCCGAACATAACCCCAGCCCCAAAAGTAGCTCTGGGGTAGATCACGGTTGCGGTTCCTGATCGTCATGAGTCGGGCATACCGCCCGGTAGCGGGCCTTTGCGTTTACCGGTGGGGTGATCAGGTCGGCACGGATGTCTTCATAGTGGCCGACATTGTCGTAGCCGGTATCCCTTTGCGGGATACCGGCTACGAGGGTGTTCTCTACTGGGGAAGCGCCGGTTGATAGGTCAGGTGGGCGACGCCGGTCTTGAAGACCTCAGAGCCGGCCAGGCGCAGTGACTTGTTCAAGCCGTCGTCCTCGAAAAGGCGTCGGCCGTGGCCGAGAACCACCGGGTGAACCAGCAGCTGGAGTTCGTCCAGGACGTCGTCATGCAGCAGTGAGCGGACCAGGGTGGGGCTGCCGGAGATGGTGATGTTGCGGCCGGGCTGCTGCTTGAGCTTGATGAGCTCGTCGGCGACGGTGCCGCTGATCAGGGTGCTGTTCTGCCATGTCACGGTGTTCAGAGTGGTAGAGGCGACCAGTTTGGGCATCGTGTTGATCCGGTCCGCGAGCGGCACTTCGCTGCCGCGCTGGGGCCAGGAGCCGGCGAACACCTGGTAGGTGGTCCGGCCCAGGAGCAGGATGTCGGACTGGTGGAACTGCTCGGCGGCCACTTCGGCCATCCGCTCGTCGTAGTAGGGAAAGTGCCAGTTCTCAGGGGCTTCCATGACACCGTCGACGGACACGAACAGCTGCGCGACGATCTTCCTCATCGGTTCGCTCCGAAGAACTCGGTGACGGCGGGGGCGATGGCCGCCGCGTCGACGTTGTGGGGTTGGCCGTGCAGCGTGGTGCGGCGGGCGTCGGGCAGCGTAGCGGCGATCGCCTCGGCCGCGGCGGTGATCCAGGGAGTGGTCGCGCCGTCTATGACGACGGTGGGGACGGCGATTGACTTCAGCGCCTCGGAAGGCAGGGCGAAGTCTGCGGCGACGTCGGCGTCGTAGGCCAGGCAGCTCGCCCCGGCCGCCATCGCCTCCCAGAACGGAGCGGCCTTCATGCCTTCGACGAACTCGGCGGGCATGAGCACGGCCTTGACCATGAAGAGTTCCATCATGTCGCCGAAGCGGCCTTGGGCGCGTAGGGCGTATTGCTGGTCGCGGTAGTCGGCGGGGACGGGCTCGCGGGTACCGGGCAGGATGTAAGGGACCTCCCAGAGAGCCAGCTTGGTGATGGGCAGGCCTCGGGTGGCGGCCTGGATCGCGATCATTCCGCCGCCGGAGGTGGCGTAGACCATCGCGGACCCGCCGGCCTCGGTGATCAGGGCCTGGAGGTCGTCGAACTCGCGGTCGACCGAGTACGGAGCGGTGTCTACGGTCTCTCCGCGTCCGCGTCGGTCGTAGGTGTAGACGGTGAAGCGGTCGGCCAGCAGTGCGGCCAGCGGAGTCTCGGCCGTCCGATCGACCGGCCCTCCGCCGATCACGATGACCGCCGGTCCTGAACCGATGCTGTCGTAGGCGATACGAGTGCCGTCCTGGGAGATGACGAAGGTCATGATGATCTCTTCCGATTCGTTTGGCGGGGCTGGACGATTGGCGTGCGATGAGCTGGAACTCTGCGGAGCCACGGGGGCCAAGCGGGTGAGAACCGGGCCGGTTAGCGGATGTTCCCGGCGGCCAGCGTGGCGACGGATTTGTCGATGCGCCGCTGGCGGGTGGCGTCGGTCTTGGCGCCCTCGATCGAAAGGACGTGGGCGCGGCGGTTGCTGTAGGACAGCCGGTCGAAGAGGTTCCTGGCTTCCGGTTCGCGGTCGAGGGCCGCTGCGAAGTCAGCTGGAACGGTGACCTCGCGCGGTTCGGTGTCGACCTGCAGGTCGATCTCGATGGTGTCGCCTGCCGCCACGCCGGTCTGCTGCCGGACGTCGGCGTTCAGTCCGAGCATGTAGGTGCCGTTCATCGGTGCCACCGAGCTGCGGAAGGTGTGGCCGGCGATGGTGACGCGGACTTTCGGCCGTCGGCCGGAGCCGAGGGCTTCGATGATCTCGGCCGGCACTTCGATCCCGGTGGCGGTCTTGCCGTTGCTCAGGACGATGGCGTGGAATCTCATGACCTAGGCCGCCTGTCGCATCAGGTGAGCGGAGGTGGCGCAAACCCAGGCCCAGCCGAGCACCACGGCCGCGGTGAAGGCCAGGTTGATGACGGCGTTCCCGGGGCCGGAGGCGATCCCGGCGAAGGCGGCGAAGAAGACGATCCCCGTAGCCGCGCTGTAGATCGCCCACCCACGGCGGCCGAGGGCGGCGTAGGCGCGGGCGAACACCAGACAGGCGCCGATCAACCCGAGGAAGCCGATCCCGCCGCCGACGAAGTGCAGCAGACCATGCCAGCTGACCACCCCGGGCCCGTCGGGCGTTCCGACCGGGAAACCGAGAGCCGGGTCGGCGCGGAAGATCCCGCCTGCGATTAGGCCCGCGCCGTACAGGGCGACCAGCCGCGGCCCCCAGACGCGGCCCCTGCCCGCCCGCACTGCCCGCCGCATTCCGACCGCGGCGGCGACGGTCATCAGACCGGCCAGGATGAGGTTGGCGATCTGGACCCAGCCGAGGCCGCCGTTGGCCAGCAGGCTGGCCGGGTGCCGGGTGATGTCGAACCCGTCGCGAGTCAGTGCCTGCACCCCGGTAACCATGACATACAGCGGCCCTGCGACCATCCCCCAGCCCAGCAGGGACTTGGTGATCCGGGCCTGAGGTGAACAGTCGGTACGGCGGGCGGTTGCTGTGATGGCGGTCATCTCGGGGTTCCTTCCGTCTGTCTTGCTGACATCCACAGCTTCTCGGCGGAGGCTTCAGAACGACTTCAGGACTACTTCCGGTGACCTTCAACCACTAGCCTGAGGCATGCGATTTGGCGTGCTTGGTCCGCTTGCCGTCTGGACAGATGACGGTGCACTGGTTCGGGTTCCCGACACGAAGGTCCGCGCCCTGCTGGCCGACCTGCTCCTGGGAGAGGGCCGCCCGGTGTCGACCAGCGCCCTGATCGACGATCTGTGGGGCGATGACCTTCCGGCCAATCCCACCAGCACCCTTCAGACCCGCGTTTCCCAGCTACGGCGGGCGCTGGAGGAGGCGGAGCCGGGAAGCCGGGACCTGGTGGGGACCCAGCCACCGGGCTACGTGCTGCGAGCCGCCGCCGACGCGGTGGACATAGGCCGATTCCGGGAGCTGGCCAAGCGTGCGCGGACAGTCGCCGAGCCGCGTACCCGCGGGTCGCTCCTCGCCGACGCGCTGGCGCTATGGCGGGGCCCGGCCTTCGCCGACGTATCCGAGGCGCCCTTCGCCCGCGCGGCCATCGACCGGCTCGAAGAGGAACGGATGGTCGTCATCGAGGAGCACGCCGAGGCCCGCCTGGAGCTGGGTGAGCACCACCTGCTGGCAGCCGAGCTCGCCGAGGTCGTAGCCGGACATCCGCTACGGCAGCGCCTGCGCGCGGTCTACATGCGCGTGTTGTACCGGTCAGGACGGCACAGCCAGGCGCTGGACACCTACCATGAGCTCCGCACCCGCCTGGCCGACGAGCTGGGCCTGGACCCCGCCGCCGACCTCGTCAGCCTCCACCAGGCGATTCTCAGCCAGGATCCCGCGCTGGCCGCAGCACCGGCCGAAACCTCGGCTCAGACGAACCTGCCCGCCGCCATGACCGAGCTGATCGGCCGGGACTCGGCAGTGGAACGTGTTCTGGCCCGCCTGCGTAGCGGCAGGCTCGTGACGCTCACCGGACCGGGTGGCGTGGGTAAGACCAGCCTGGCCCTGGAGGTCGCCCGGGATCTGGACGACGCTTGGCTGGTGGAGCTGGCCGTCCTCAACGCCTCCGCCGGTGAGCAGGACATTCTCCAGGCGATCCGGAACCTCACCCAGCCCGACGGGAAGCGCGTGCTGGTCCTGGACAACTGCGAGCACGTGGTGGAGCAGGTCGCCGTAGTGGCCGACAAGCTGCTGCGGACCACTCCGGGACTGCGGATCCTGGCCACCAGCCGCGAACCCCTTGGCATCCTCGGCGAACAGGTGTGGCCCGTCCCGCCACTCGGCCTGCCGTCCTCGGCCACCGACTCCGGCGCCGTGGCGCGATCCAGCGCCATCCAGCTGTTCGTGGCCAGGGCCACCGCCGCCAAGCCCGACTTCCAGCTCACACCCGCCAACACCCCGGCCGTGGTGGAGATCTGCCGCAAACTCGACGGCCTGCCCCTCGCGCTCGAACTGGCGGCTACCCGCGTCCGCGCCCTGGAGATCCACGATCTCGCCGCGCGTCTCGACGACCGTTTCCGGGTGCTCGCCACCGGCCGTCGCGGCGCGCCTGACCGGCAACGGACGTTGCAGGCCATGATCGAATGGAGCTGGGACCTGCTCACCGAGCCAGAACGGACCGTGCTGCGCCGACTGGCCATCCACCCCGACGCGTGGAGCCTGCAGGCGGCGGAGGCGATCTGCCCCGGTGACGTCGCCGACCTGCTCACCCGCCTCGTCGATCGTTCCCTGGTCTCGCCGCTGACCGGGACGACCGGCTCGCGGTTCCGGCTTCTGGAAACCGTACGGGCCTTCTGCCTGGACCGCCTGCGCGACTCGGGCGAGTTCGAGGAGACCCGCAGGCAATACGTCGCCTATTACGAGGAACTGACAGACCGTAACGAGCCACGGCTCTACGGGCACGGCGGCCTGCTCATCCAGGCCAGCGACCTCTACCGTAAGCCGCACCCGGCGACGGGTACCCCGGATGGCGAGGCGCACGGCGGGGCGAAGACCACCGTCACCTCGGCCGACGGCACGATCATCGCCGTCGAACGATGGGGCCAAGGCCCGCCCCTCATCCTGGTCGGCGGCGCACTGAACGAGCGGACGGACTTCACCTCGCTAGCCGTACGGCTGGCGCCGCGGTTCACCGTGATCACCTATGATCGCCGCGGCCGCGGCGGGAGCGGGGACACCGAGCCGTACACGGTCCTCCGGGAGATCGAGGACCTGACAGCCGTCATCGGCCAGGCCGATGGCGCCGCGTTCGCCCTCGGCGTCTCCTCAGGCGCCGTCCTTGCCGCCGACGCGGCTGCGCACGGCGTGCCAATCACCGGACTGGTGTTGATCGAGCCGCCCTTCATCCTCGACGGCACCCGCACAGCTATCCCCCTGGACCTCACCACGCAGCTTGACAAGCTCGTACGGGCAGATCGCCGAAGCGCCGCTGTCGAGCTCTTCCTGACCACCGCTGTGGAGATGCCGGCCGAGGTCATCGCCGCGATGCGCTCGGCCCCCCAGTGGCGAAGCCTCGAAGCCATGGCCCACACCCTTTCCTATGACATGGCCGTGATGGGCGACTTCTCCCTGCCCGTGCACTGGACCGCCACTATTATCGTCCCCACCTTGGTCATCGACGGCACGCACAGTGCCGCCTGGCGGCGGCACGCCGCGCAAACGGTCACCGACCTGCTGGCTCACGGGCGGCGCCACAGCGTGGACGCACCACACGACATGGCACCCGACGTCCTGGCACCACTGCTTGAGCAGTTCCTCCTGGCGCGTCTCTCCTGAGGCCCTGGCCCGCCGGCAAGAAGGCCGGGATCCGACGACGTCGGTGACCTCGACCCGCTAGATCACGCAGTGTCACAGGGATTACACAGAGCTACTTCGGGGCTGAGGTCACGTTCGGGAGAAGACCCCCCTTTCGCCATGGTCAACTCCACGTCGATTCCAGGTCGACTCCGGCGAACCGGACATGCCATCAAGCTGCTGAACGGATCAAGCTATCGGGTCGCCAGAGCCAAGCCGGCGCGCCGCCATCGTTATCTGGGGTTGTCGAGCGAAGTAGCTGGTCAGCCGCTTGAAGGTCGGTAAGGCACGTCAGACAAGTAGGCTGCTCGCGTTCGGTGCGCCGGTGGATGGTCGAGAGGTTCGTCAGCCGCGTGAAAGACCCCGCCGGACGTGCCGGACGGGGTCGTGGTGTGCCGCGAGCCTTCAGGCACCGATGCTGCTCGCTGTCACGGTGGTCGAATGTCACCGGTTCGCGGCGGCGGAAGCTGAAGTTGGCCTTGGGCCCCGGCGTGGTTATCCGAGCGACAGATCCCGAGTCATGCGTCCAACGCGTAGGACCGGTCGATCAGCTCCGTCATCGCCTGCTGGAAGTTGCGACGTTGTTGCTCGCTCCAGCCTTCTGTCAGCCGGTCGAAGACCTGCTCCTGCCAGTCATGGGCTTGATCCAGCACGGTAAGGCCGAATGAAGTGAGTGTCGCCTGGCGCTGACGACCATCTGTATCCGATGCCTGCATGGTCAAGTACCCGGCCTCTGTTGCGCTCTTGACCAGTCGCGATGCACCGCTCTGGTCGATGCCGATTTCGTGGGCCACGGCTTTGACCGTTGCCACGATGCCTCGTTGGGTCAGCGAATGGACGGCCTCGGTGACGAGCACGAGCCGGCCTTGTTCGGCCACCTTGTGATCGCTGGCCAGTGGCCTCCGTGACCAGTGCCGGACAAACGCGAACAAGACCTGTCCAGGCCCCGGGGTGCTCACTCGGTGGCCGCCATCTCGCGGCAGATGTAGGCCAGTTCCAGCGCTTGCTTCAGATCCGGAAGCCGGAGAGCAGCCGTTACCTTCCCGTCGGCTACCCGGAACACCGTCGCCACTCGAGTCGAAGCTTTGCTCTCGGGCCAGGTGGCGTCCTCCTCCACGACCATGAGGCGCTCACTGATCGGATGCCACGACCGCGGGTGCAACGTGATCCCGGAGCGTTCCACCCACTCCGCGAACTGCCGAGGCGTGATCGGTCCGGCGCCCTTCGGACCCAGGACGACGATCGGATCGCCGACCGCCCTCGCTGAACGCTCCAAGTCGCCGTCGTTCACGCTTGCGTGCCACTCGTTGATGGCTGCTTCCAGCGCCGACTCCATGCCGGAAGTCTATGCGAAACGCATACATATCTGGAAGTTGGGCTCAAAAACAGCTTCTCAGACCAGAAGGCCCAGGGTTTCGGGCGTTTCCCAGGCCGTCAGGTGCCGGTCGGGGTCGGTTTCCTGCTGCGCGAACTGGTTGATCAGGTCGGCGAGGGCCTGCCGATCCTGCGGGGGAAGGTCCTGCAGGAGGGCGATCACGGCTCGAGCACCTCCATCGTGGTCTCGGGCGTGATGGCGTCGTCGGCGCTGAGATCAAGCCTGAAGTGGTTCAACGCGGAAAAGGGCTTCGGCTTCATCGAGCAGGACGGCGGCGGCGCCGACGTCTTCGCGCACTACTCCAACATCGTCTCTCAGGGCGGCTACCGCGAGCTGCGCGATGGCCAGAGGGTGGCCTTCGATGTCACCCAGGGCCAGAAGGGCCCGCAGGCCGAAAACATCGTCGCCGCCTGACAAAATAGCGCCACGGCAGGGCTCGCACCTTCACAGGGTGTGCGGGCCCTGATTCGTTTCCGGCTGCTGTATCGCCGCCCGCACGAGAATCGGCGGCACGGGAGGTAACTGCCAACAAGGCGGTGATGAGCGGCGCCCCTCGGCTGATCAGCAGTGCGACCGAGTTCACCTTCGCCGGCCGCAGCGACGACATCGCCGCCTTCGCACGCGACTTTCGCGCCCTGGCCCGGCGACGGCTGGTCATCACTGGCGGCGCGGGCATGGGCAAGACCACCTTGGCCGTCCAGTTGCTGCTGGAACTGCTGCGTACGCGCGCCACAGACCAGGCCGCCGCGGGAGAAGGCGAGATCGTGCCGGTGCCGGTGCTGCTGCCGGTCTCCCGCTGGGACCTGACGGAATGCCCACGGCTGCACGACTGGCTGGCCGTCCGTCTGCCCCAGGACTATCCGGCGCTACGCGACCCCGAACTCGGTGTCGACGCCGCCGCGGCGCTGGTCGCCGGTGGGCACATCCTGCCCGTTCTGGACGGACTGGACGAGATCGGCGAGCAGGCGCGCGCCAGCGTGATCGCCGCGCTCAACACCTCGCTGGGCGCTCATGATCAGCTCATCCTGACCACCCGCCGCGCCGAGTTCGCCGCCGCCGTGGCCGAGGCGGGACGCCGTCGGCTGGCCGCAATCCCTCGGCGACGCCTTCGGTGCGCACGAGAAGGCCGGCCTCGGTGAGGATGTGGCGCTGCCGCAGCAGAGACTGGGTCGCGGTGGAGACGCGGGAGTAGACGATCTGCACCGAGCTCTCCTCGGGAAGGGCTGGGAGCCCGATTCTTCTGTCGGAAAATCCTGTCGTCAATTCGTGCGCGGAACCGGCCATCCGACGTCATGGTTCGTCGCTCGATGTCCGGTTTCCGGGAGGGCTGGCGAGGCCCGATCAGAGGGTGTCGTTAAATCTTCTAATCCCGGCATCCATGGGGAGCGCACCTTTCATGTCCTCGGCAGGAAGGCCGCCCGTGCCGGCCCGGCACCCCTTGCGGGCGCCCGAGCTGTACGCATTCGGGTGAGGTTAGGAGGGAAGCAGGAGTTCGGCTTGGCCGCGGTGGGTGTGGAGGTTCCAGTAGTACTGGGTGAGGGGGGCGAGGGCGTGGTTGGCGCTGTCTGCAACGCAACATCGAAGTCACCGTCCCGACGCCCCGAGTTTCCCCGTTGCGTGCTAATGTACTGCATCATTAGTACATAGAGGTGGGCCATGGTCGGCTGGAGTCTGGTGATCGCGTTCCACGTAGCCATCGTGGGACTGCTGCTGTACCGGGCCTTCCGCCCTCAGCGCCGCCCCGAAGTGGCCGAGTGGGCCGCCGGCCATGGCCTGCGCACCACCGACCTTGACTGGGACCAGGCGAGCCGTTACCTCTACCGCAGCCGGTGCCTGCGCACCGTCGGGTTCGTCATCCCTTTCCTCGTGGGAAGCACCATGAGCATCGTCTGGGCGCTGGTCTACACCCAGCCGTCCCCGCCCTTCCCGTTCAACCTGCTGGGCCAGGCATCCTGGCTGGGCGGGTACCTGCTCGGGGCGGTCCTGGCCGAGGTGACCTGGACCCGTCCACGCACCCAGAAGGCCGCCGCCCTCGTGCCCAGGCAGGTGGCCGACTACATCGGGCGCCCGACGCTGATCCTCATCCGCGTCGTCGGCCTGGCCACGATCGCCGTGGGAGTGATCGGGCACTGGTTCCTCGCCGGCCACATCCGCGCCGGGTTCGGGTTCGGGCCCGCACCGGCGGTGACGGCGACGGCCGTGCTGGTGACGATGGAGGCCTCGCTCTGGTTCATCGTGCACCGGCGCCAGCCTGTGGGATCCGAGTCACAGATGATGCTCGACGACGCCCTGCGCTCCACCACGATCCACCGGATGGCCGGCGCCGGCCTCGGCATGATGTTCCTGTTCCTCGGATACGAGCTCTTCTCCATCGGGGGCGGCATCGAGGGTCAGGCCCTGCGGATCATCCTGCCGTGGGCCGCGATGGCGTGCATGTTCGTGGGCGCCCCCCTCAGCTGGCGGCGCGTCGGGCATCCCCGCCTCTGGCTGGTCAGACGCCATACGTCCAGCGAGGCGGCCCCACGGACGGACCCAGCCGACCGGACGGCGACATGATCCTCCATCTCGACCCCGCCTCACCGCTCCCTCCGTACGAGCAACTGCGGGCGCAGATCGCCACCATGGCCGCCACCGGCGTACTGCCGCCACTGACCCGCCTGCCCAGCATCCGGCAGCTCGCCCGAGACCTGGGCCTGGCCACAGCGACGGTCGCGCGCGCCTTCCGCGAACTCGAGCGTGCCGGCGTCATCGAGACCCGCGGACGGCACGGCACCTACGTCTGCGAGGCTTCCGGTTCTGCCCCCGCCGTGGACGCCGAGCAGCGCCTGGCCGAGGCAGCGCAGGCGTTCGCCGTCCAGGCACGGCAGCTCGGCGTCGACGCCACCCGCGCGCTGCAGCAGGCCAGGCTGGCCCTAGAGGCGGTCACGGGCCGCTGAAGGATCATCGATCCCGGCTTGCCTCCACATTGCGGTCGCCGGGTATTCCCGATCAAATCCTTGACGAGGCACCATACCCTCATGCTCGGTGGCGGGCCGGCCCTAGGGAGAGCCCGGCACGGCCCGCTCCGCCGTCCACGTTGGCCTCCGAGTAGGAACGGACCGGTGAGCCGGGGTTACCATCGCATCTTGTGACGCTCTGGATCTTCATCCAGGTCAGCGGTGGATCACGGTGTGGCGCTTGCCCGAGCATGCGGAACGGAGCAAAGTGTGCGGGTTTCGGTCGGGACGCCAGGGGATGAGTCCGGCAGGCATCGCCACGATAACGATCAACAGCGCGTTTCTGCAGGTGGTGCTGCCCGGTAGGTACCTTTACATCAACCTAGCCCGGATTGGTCGCTTGCAGCAGCAAGCACCTCACAGTCTCGGTGTCACACGATGTGACGGCAGCCCCGGCTCACTGTTCGTGTAGTACTGGCAGCCCAAGATACGCGAAGCGCTCGACGCCGGACTCCCCGAAGGACCGCTCACCGCCCCCGGCCCGTTCCTGTGCTACCTCACCATCGACGGCCTGGACCGTACGACCGACCAGCGCAAGCTCATCCGGCTACGGGGCCGGATCCACGCCGCGGCTCGTGTGGCCGCCGAAGGACGCCACACCATCTACCACGCCACCGACTCGGCCATCACGATCGGGATCCAAGGCCACGACGCCCAAGAACGCATCAACCAGCTTCGCAACGCGCTGGCCAAGCTCATCACCAAACAGGGCTGGACCACCAGGGACGAACCTCGCTGACCAGCGCCTCATCGCTTAGCGGGAATTTCCGGCCGGATATGACCAGGACCCCGAGCAGGCCCCGAACGAGCACCCGTTGCGGTTCCGATGAACCCTGAATCTTGGGGCTACTTGCCTTACGTGGCTGACAGGCCTTCAAGCGGCTGACCAGCTACTTCGCTTGAGAACCCCAGACAACGATGGTAGCCCTCGCGCAGCGGCAGCCGACGGCCGCATCCCGCGCAGTGTCCGGTCGAAAGCCGGGAGGCAAACGAGGCGCAGGCCCCGCATCGCGGGGCGAACAACACGCCCCAGGCCAGGCAATCCGTGCAGCTTCCGGGCAGCATCGGCATCAGTCCCGAACTCGATCAGTTCGGCGGGAGAGACCGCCCGTCCTTGCACTTGGGCGTCACCGACGGGCCTGCCGCCGAGACCGCAGCGGGCTGTTCGGCCGGCTCGTCGACGCGCTTGACCTTGTCGGGTTCGGCGATGAGGAGTTCGTCGGCTCCGCAGCCGAGGACGGCGCAGATGACGTTGAGGTCGTCGAGCTTGATGCTGGCCGGCTCGCCCGACCAGAGCCCGGACATCTTTCCAGCACTCACCTTCAGGCCGTGCTCGGCAAGCATCCGCTGGAGCTCGGAGGCTTTCCAGATACCGCGGTTGGCGGCCGCCAGGCGCAGGTTCCACCTCATCGCCGTAGTCCTTCCAATCGGGTGGCCGCACGCGCCTGACCTGCGAGCCAGGCGTCCTCGACGTGAGTCGAGGGGAGGTGAACATATCTCATGGTCGTGGCGATCCAGGCGTGGCCGAGGACTTCCTGGATCGCGAGCAGGTCCATCCCGGCCAGATAGAGCTGGGAGGCGCAGAAATGCCGCAGGACATGGGGCGTGATGTCGTCCGGCCAGTCCGGCAGATGCGCCGCGGCCGCTTTGGCGAGCGCGGCCCGGATGGTCTCGGATGGTCTCGTCGCCGACCCGGGCGACCGTGCCGTCGGCGTTCTTGCGCTCGGAGAGCAGCAACGGAACACCCGGTCGGGTGTGGTAGTCGCCGAACTGGCCCCACACGTCCTCGACGAACCGGCGCAGCGTCCCGCCCGCGTTGTTGATCAGCGGGACCATCCGTTCACGCGGTCCTGAGCCGCGGGCGCCCTTGCCGTGACGGACGTGGAGCTTGCCGAAGCGGCCGAGGTCCCATTCGACGTCGGCCAAGTCGAGCTTGCAGGCCTCGTTCACGCGCAACCCGACGTAGGCCATCAGCCGGCAGGCCGTGTAGTTCCGGGCGGCCGGACCGAACTTCCGGCAGGTCGACAACTCCTCCCGCCAGCCGGAGAACAATCGGGTGACTTGGTCGGCGGTCGGCGGGATACGAATCTTGGCCGGCTGATGGCCGCGGGGCCGGTTCATCTCGTCGATCGGGCACTCGACGGCCCTGCCCGTCATCTGGTGAATTTCGACCTTGTGCCGCAGCTCCAGGAACAGGAAGAACGTCTTGATCGCCTGGGCCCGGGCCAGCCGGGTGCCCTTCGCGGTGATGCGCAGGACCTTGCCGAAGTACGCATCGGCGTCGGTGGGCCCCGTCTCCCACAGCGGCCGGCCGAACCAGGCCCGCACCTGTTCCAGGTGCATCACGTCCGAAGAGATCGTCCCGTCCGACAGCCCCGCCGCGGCCCGGGCCAGCACGAACCCGGCCAGCACGTCGGTCTCCAACGCCTCGAGATCCTCCGGAGTGACCGGAGCCCGAGCCACTCGAAGATCCCGCACCACCGCCAGCGCCAACCCCGGCCACCTCGCCTTCACCGTCACAGCAAGACGAACGACCAGGACGATAGACCTTCAGAATCCCCGAAGTCTCATCAACGTTCGCAGAAGCCGGAGCACCAGCAGATAGGGCCAGGTCGCTTCTCCGTGCCCGCCCCGGCGCGCCGCTGTTCCAGGCGGCGGTGGCCAACTTCAACCCGTGGAGCGAGACCAAGGTCGACAGCACCGCGGAGAACCGGGGCCCGCTGCTGGGCATCTCCGGCGAAAAGGACCACACCGTCCCGTGGGCCATCGTCCACGCCTCGTACAAGAAGCAGAGCCGCAACGAGCACGCGGTCACCGAGATCATCGAGATGCCCGGCCGCGGGCACTCCCTGACCATCGACGGCGGCTGGCGCGAGGTCTGCGACACCGCCCTGGCCTTCGTCAAGCGCTTCGTCTGACGCTTCAGGAAGGGACCTCATCCCCTGATCCGCCGGTCTGCGACGGTCGAGCAGGTGAATCATGAGTTGGCCGGCATTTCGAGGTCCCGCGCCTGGACCAGCCAGCCGGTGAACACGTCAGCGTCGACGTCGTCGGAGGATCGCAGCTTGATCGAGGCCATGTCCCGGGCGCCGGGCTGGAGGCGGTCGGAGGGGTCAGTGATCTGCCTGCCGCGCCAGAATCCGAAGGTCAGGTGGGCGGGGTAGGCCTTGACGAAGCAGACCGGGGACTTGCCGGGTTTGTCGCCGAGGCTCCACACCGGGTGGCCGTGCCAGAGGGCGCCGACGCCCGGCAGCACCTGCTCGATCAAGGGCAGCAGCCGGTCGGCCACCTGACGCTGGGATTCGGGCAGGGAGGCGATGTAGTCCTCGACGGTGGTGAACATGGGCATTGCGGGATCCTTCGCGCTCGGGGCGGGGTCGGGTTCGTCAAGGTCGGCGGACCGGTGTGGGCTCAGACGGTGCGGCGGCGGTAGCGGGCCGCGACCCACGAGACCCAGATCATCGCGGTGATGGCGCCGACGGCCAGGGTCAGGGAGCCGGCCGTGCCGCCGCTCATCGCCCAGGCGTCGCCAAGGAGGAGCGCCGCGCCGGCGAGGTGGGAGGCGAGGGCGTGGCCGGGGTGCCCGGCACGGTGGAAGTGGTGGCCCAGCACGTGGCAGGCGGCGATCAGCGCGATGAAGGTGATCGAGCCCGCGGCCATGTGGCCGAGGCCGTGCCAGCTGAGCGTCCCGGACCCGGCCGGGGTGCCGGCGGGGAAGCCGTCGCCCGGGTCCATGACGAACACGCCGGCGGCGATCATGCCGATGCCGGTGACGCGGAGCAGGAGGGGCGCCCACGTGCCGCCGGGGGCACCGCGCAGGGCCCGGCGCAGTCCGGCCGCACCGGCGATGCTCAGGGCTCCGGCCAGGACGAAGTTGGCGATCTGCAGCCAGCCCAGTGAGCCGGTGCTCAGCAGGCTCAGCGGGTGGCGGGTCAGGTCGAAGCCCTCGCGGGTGGCGGCCTGGGTCAGGGACACCACCGACCACAGAGGCCCGGCAACGGCCGCACACGTGAGCAGGGTACGGGTGGTGGGCGAGACGGTGGCGGGGGCCTGGATGGCGATCATGTCAGTTGCCTTTCTCGGCTTGTGCTCTTCGCTTGTCGCCCACACGTCAATCGGCCGATGTGACAGGGAACGCCGGCATTCCCTGTCACATAATGGCGATCGACGTCTAGGCGGACGTAAGCCGCGAGATAAGGGAGACCACCTGATGCGCTACCTGATGATGACCAGGGCCAGCGACACCGCCCCCGCCCCGGACGAGAAGCTGTACGCGGAGATGGGCGCGTTCATCGAGGAGATGACCGCCAAGGGCATCCTGCTGGCCACCGGCGGGCTGGAGCCGGGCGGCATCCGCATGACTTCCTCCGGAGACGAGATCACCGTGACGGACGGCCCGTTCACCGAGGCCAAGGAGGCCATCGTCGGGTTCGCGCTGGTGGAGGTGCGCTCCAAGGAAGAGGTGATCGAGCTGGCCCGCCGCTTCCGGAAGATCGTCGGCGACGGGGTGAGCGAGATCCGCCAGGTGTTCGGTCCCTGAGCCCCTGACCCTGCCGCCCCGCCCCGCCCCGCCCCGGGCCCCCGCCGACTTGCCGCGCGGGCCGGGGCGGTGCTGTCATCGTTGCCGTGACCGACCCCCATCGCACGATCGACGCGGTCTGGAAACTGGAGTCCGCCAAGATCATCGCCGGACTGACCCGGCTGGTGCGCGACGTCGGCCTGGCCGAGGAACTGGCCCAGGACGCCCTGGTCGCCGCGATGGAACAATGGCCCGCCCAAGGCGTCCCCGACAACCCCGGCGCCTGGTTGATGACCATCGCCAAGCGCCGCGCCGTCGACCACATCAGGCGCGCCCAGCGGCAAGAACGCGCCAACGAGCACCTCGCCCATGAACTGCGCCGGCTCCCCCAGGACGCCGACAAGCAGCAGACCGAACGCGACGACACGCTGCGGCTGATGTTCCTGTCCTGCCACCCGGTGCTGCCGGCCCCGGCCCGAGCCGCGCTCACGCTCAAGCTGCTGGGCGGGCTCAGCGCGGCGGAGATCGCCCGGGCGTACCTGGTCGCCGAACCGGCGATCGTACGGCGCATCGCCGAGGCCAAACAGACGCTGGCCGAGCATCACGTACGATTCGAGCTCCCGGACGAGACGCACATGGCCGAGCGCCTGTCATCGGTGCTGGAGGTCATCTATTTGATCTTCAACGAGGGGTACGCGGCAGCCTCCGGAGACGACCTGATGCGCCCCGGGTTGTGCCTGGAGGCGCTGCGGCTGGGCACCATGCTGGCCGACCTGACGCCCGACCAGGCCGAGATGCACGGCCTCGTCGCGCTGATGGAGATCCAAACCTCCCGCGCGGCCGCGCGTACCGGCCCGTCGGGCGAGCCGGTTCCGCTGCACGAGCAGAACCGGGGACGCTGGGACCAACTGCGCATCCGCCGCGGATTCGCCGCGATGCTGCGCGCCCGCCAGGCCGGCGGCGCACCCGGCCCGTACGTCCTCCAGGCCGCGATCGCGGTCTGCCACGCCCAGGCCCGCACCGCCGCCGACACCGACTGGCCCCGCATCGCCTCCCTCTATCAGGCCCTCGTACGGCTGACGCCCACCCCGGTCGTGCGACTCAACCAAGCCGTGGCCGTCGGCATGGCACAGGGACCGCAGGCCGGGCTCGACCTGGTCGACGCCCTGACCACCGACCCGGCGTTGCAGCACTACCACCTGCTCCCCAGCGTCCGCGGCGACCTGCTGCTGCGGCTGGGACGCCACCACGAGGCACGGCTGGAGTTCCAGCGCGCCGCGTCCCTCACCGGCAACACCGCCGAACGGGCCTTCCTCCTGCGCCGCGCCGAACAGATCACCGCCGACGAGCCCGCCGGCGCCACCCTGGGTCAGACCGTCCGCGACTTCTTGAGCCGCCCCGACCTCGATCCCCAGACACTGCGCTCGTACGCCCAGACGCTGCGGCGCCTGTGCCTGGGCCTGGGCGAGCAGACCCCGCTCACCTCCGTGACCGCCGATCAGGTGACCCGCGTGGCCACCACCGCCTGGGGCCGTACGGCGGTCAAGACGTGGAACCGGCACCTTTCCACCATCCGCTCGTTCGCCACCTGGGCGGGCCTGGACGGCCTGGCCGCGGGCCTGCAGCGTCGCCCCGAGCCCCGCGCCACGACAAAACCGGACGGCCCGGCGCCCCTGGACCCCCTCTGGGGCCGTTCCGACCTGCCGCTGCGGGAACGCACCCTCTGGAGCCTGCTGCACGAGTCGGCGGCGCCGGTGTCGACCGTGCTGTCGCTGAACGTCGAGGACCTCGACCTGGACGACCGCCGTGCCCGCGCCGGCCGCACGTGGGTCACCTGGCGCTCGCGAACCGCCCGGCTGCTGCCCGACCTGATCGCCGGCCGGACCAGCGGGCCGCTGTTCCTCTCCGACCGGCGGCCTGCACCGGCCCGCACCCCGGCACCCGCCGACCTGTGCCCGCACACCGGCCGCCGCCGCCTGTCCTACGAACGAGCCGAATACCTCTTCAAACAGGCCACCAGGCACCTGGACCCGGCAGGCAACGGCTACACCCTCCGCCGCCTCAAAACCCGGGACACGCCCGGCAGAAACCCTTGAGCGATCCCTCCAAGCTGATCGTCGAGTTGGAAGCCTCGACCACCGTGAGTTGACCGGCGAGCTCGTCGAGCGTGGTCTGCCATGCCAGGTCGGTGGTGTCGTCGAACGCGGCCAGCGCGTCGACGACGTAGCCGTCAGCGGGCATTCAGGATCTCCCGCGCCTTGCGCGCCCGGCGTGCGGCGCGCTCGACGACTTCGGGGTCCTGATGGGCCTTCTCGACAGCGTTGCGCTCATCGGCCAGCTTCGCGGTGGTGGCCTCGAAGAGTTGGGGGTCAGAGAGATTTGGAACGGGATCCGGCGTTAACGGGGTTCTCCCAGGTCAGCGACCTCCTGCCATCGCGGTCCTCCGGACGTGGTTAACGCCGGATCCCGTTCCATCGCACAGAGAGGTGGGACAGATCATGATCATGGTGCGGGAGGCAGGCCCCGGTCTCGAGTGGTGAAGGTACGGCGGGCGGCTGGTGCCGGTCTGGGACGATCTGAGGCATGGCGCGTGGCGATGGTGGCGGCAGGGACGGCCGGGGCGAGCCCGAGTGGCGGCCGGTGACCGACGTGGACATGATGACCGCGGTCGTCCTGGAGCAGCTGGGCGCCAACCGCGATCAGTTGCGGACCCTGGAGCCGGCGCGGCGCGCCCCGCATCTGCTGGACGACCACACCGTGGAGCGGATCACGCAGGTGTTCGGACAGCAGCGCGATGACCTGTGGCTGTGGGTCGAGACCGGCGAGCGCTGGCAGGCCCAGGACCTGACCGCGGCCGAGGCCGCGAAGGTCGACCAGTACGTGGCGGCGGTGGAGGCGTTCGCGGCGAGCAACACGGTCATCCTGGCGCTGGCCGATGAGCCGGCCGCGGGCACGATCGACAAGACGCTGGCCAAGTCGGACCTCGAGCTGGGCGTGGAGACCTTGGCGGGAGCGCTGGCCCGGCAGGCGAGCCGTTCCCGGACGCGTCGCCGGTGCAGGTCCGGCACCCGCTGACGGCCGGCGACACCGATGAGACGTCGTGGCCATGGCTGACAGGGCTGGTGGTGGGCATGGTCGCCCGGGCCAGTGGGACATCGTGGTGATCGATGACCGTCTGGTGGCGGGGCTGGACGCCGGCGGCAACCCGGTCTACCCGGTCTGCCGCCGCGCGGCCGAGGCGATCGGCCTGCGATAGCTGCCGCGTTCAGCCGTTCTCCATGCGTTGACGGGCCGGGCCCGTCAGTTCGCGGTCTGCTGATCGTGGTCGCGCAGCATACGCATGACGGTCGCGGCCGAGGGGTGACGGCCCTTTTTTCGCGCCGCTGGTGATGACGAGCCGGGCGGCGATGTCGCGCAGGCTGAGGTCCTGGCCGCGCAGGTGCAGAGCCATGGACAGCATGTTCTCGTCGGTGACGGCGGCGCCGCCGATGGCCTTGCCGCGGGCGCGGGCCGATTCGTGGCCTTCCAGGGTGCGGTCGCGGATGTACTCGCGTTCCATCCCGGACAGGGCCGCCAGCACGGTGAACACCACGCCGGACGGGTCGTGGGAGCCCTGCAGCTCTCCGGTGAGGAACTCCAGCCCGATGCCGGCGGCGCGCAGCTGCTCGGCCAGGGCGGCCAGATCGAGGCCGCGGCCGAGCCGCTTGTGCTCGTGCACCACGAGGGTGACCGCCACGCCCGCCGCGCGCAGCTCCCGGGCCAGGGTGACGGCTTTGTCGAGCTCGGGACGGACCGTGGCCCGGGTGGAGATCTTCTCGGCGAAGACGCGGGTGACACCGGCGGCCTTGAGCGCGTCGAGCTGGGTGTCGAGGGACTGTCGGACGGTGGAGGCGCGGGCATAGCCGATCCGCGCGTGCCCGGCCGGCTCGGTGTCGGCCGGGCGGGGCAGCTCGATCCAGGCCGCGCCCGGCTTGCGGAGGGCCGGGGTGGGGACATTGAGCGCCTTGGCGAGCGCGGGCACGAGCCGGAAGCGGGCGGTGTGGTACTGGACGGCCACCTTGCCCCGGCCGGTGCGGCAGGGCGAGCCGGCCGGGGCGGCACAGGGGGTCATTCTCGCAACCGCGCCGCCGTCACCTCCTGTTCCAGGTCAGTGATTGCGCAAGTTATGCCACGGATGGGTGCACCCATCAGCGCAATCAAGCTCACGCCTACGGGCATCCGAGATCGATAGAAGTGCCAGCAATATCCTGAATGATTTTTCCATCTCGGCTTCAGGTAGATTCCCTATCTTCGCCAGCTGCTCACGGATTGGCCCACGCGAAATCAAGACAGCCGGAGTCGCCGTCGGCTTCACCCCTGCGCGGGCGATGCTCTCTGCAGCATCCTCAGTTGCAGCCCTCGCCTGAAGAGCGTAAGAAAACAGCTCTCGAATCACGTCACGTCGCTCATCTAACGGCAGCGCCTTGAACCAGTCAATCCCTTCCTGGAGTGGGCGGCGCCCTTGACTCAGTTCATTCAGGATAATAGATCGTTTGCTCATCACGGCTCCGGATCGAAGATGACGTGCGGGCGCTCAGGATCCAGGGTAATACCCCGGAGCATCCGGATTGTAATCCTGGAAGATGTCCTGCCCTCGTCTCCGGCCCTGCCAATCTCCGCCGATCCCTTCGGGGAGCGAGCTTGCAGCCCTGCTCCTTAGCCGGCCTGTCCTGCCGGACAATATGTAGTCCCGGTCCGAATCTGCCTTAGCGGTACCGCTTGCACGACTGCCTACCACTACAATCCGGGCCCCCATCCTATTCGCTGCGTTCTGGATGCGCCGGGCCTCGCCAGGGAGAATCCCGCTTCCGCAGGAGTTTTGAGGGTCTTCGTATTTGACCGGGCCCGTGCTGTCATATGATCACCTTGAGTGATCGGGTTCTGGTTGCGAAGCGTGACGGTGGTCGGCGGCTCACCCGCGTTGTCGCGTAGTGAGCGCGGCGTTGTTGGTTGATGGGATTGCGGAAGCCGAAGGCCATCCGCCCGACGAGCTTGATGACGCGGTTGGTGCCTTCACTGGTATGGGAGCCTGGACACGTGGCGATTGTGTGGTCCCGACAAGAAATCCTCGCAGCAGCCAGGACATGGTTGCTACGTGCGGACGCGGTATGGGACGGGTACTCCGGCGTCGATGTCATCGCGGAGCCGAACAACCTGTTAGTGATCTTCCGTTGGCGGCGAGATCCGAACGTATACGCCATCGAGGTGGAGTTTCCGACGACGCCTGCAAGTCCGTGGACCGGCCTGCCGGTGACCTCGGCGGATGAATGGGCCGTAGAGGTTGGGGCTCGACTCGCGGAGGAACTCGCGACCGGGCTGGTCAGCCGTAGCCGCCGGAGGATCCGCGACGGCTACGTCGTGCTGGATGCCCACGATGCTCCAGACGTCGGCCCTGCCGGGTTCCGCATCAGTTCGGTTCCCCTTGTCGGTATGCTTTCCCCCTCGTGGCCCCATCGGAATGGGACCCATGTCACGTGGGGATCGCCAGAGGCACTGGTTTCCCTGCCTGCGTCCAAGGTCGGGTCCTGGTTAGCCGAGGCGGGGATGGATGTGAGCCTTCCCCGACAACTGATCATCGAGGCAAGGCTTGCCTGCTGGCTGCAGGCCTACGTCGACAACGCCCGCGGGGAACCTTTTGTCGGTCATGCGGCCGCCTCCTGGGAGGACATACAGCACACCACCGCACGTCTCGACCTGGTGCACATCCAGCCCGGCGTCCCGTCGGAGGTTTGCGGTGCGCTGGTGCGTTCCGCGGTTCGCACGGTAACCGAGGACGGTGCTTTGCGTGTGGTCACCGTGATCGACGTTCCCGAGCTCCATGGGCTGGGATTCCGGCCCGCGAACGAGGGCGGTCTTACATTGCACACCAGCGGCGGCGCTGAACCGCCATCGGACCCCGCCGCTGGGAGCTGACCCCAGGCGCCGCCCATCCGCCCCATCCAAGGCCGGACCTCAACAAAGGGGCTCTTCATAGTTCGCCGGGCTCGGATGGTGGTTGATGACATTGGGATTGTTGTGAGGTGACGTCAGTCACCGGGGAAACGGACAGGTCGGGGAAGACGAAAAAGCACCCGTGGTGGATCATGTTCTCGCCAAAGAATAAAGATCACAGCCACACGGGTGCATGGAGCAGCATACGGGTTCGGCCCTGCTGGGGCTGATAGGTATATCGGTGTTCGAGGTGGAACACGACGGAGACGGCGGCCGGGTGGTGCACGTCGTCCCGGAGCGGTCCGGGCGGCCTTTATGCCCAGATTGCGGGCTTCCCGCAAGCGGGGCCAAGGAATGGGTGACGGCGCGGGCAGCGCATGTGCCGATCGGACTGGAGCCCGTCACGCTGGTGGTGCATAAGCGGCGCTGGCGCTGCGGGACGCCGTGGTGTGAACGAGCCTCGTTCACCGAGCAGGTGCCTCCGATCGCCTGCGGCGCCCGCATCAGCGAGCCGTTGCGCGAGCAGATGGCCGTCGAGATCGGCGACCAGTTGCATCCAGCCGGCGAGGTCGCCGCCACGCATCGGGGAGCTGGCATATCGCTCATGACGCCTTCGCGGCGGTGGCCGATCCGGTGCTGGCCCGCCCGCTGGAGCCGGTAAGGGTGCTGGGGATCGACGAGACGCGCCGCGGCAAGCCCCGCTATCGGCTCGGTGAGCAGGGGCGGCGCGTGCTGGAGGCGGACACCTGGCACACCGGCCTGGTCGATCTCGACGGCGGTCAGGGCTTGCTGGGGCAGGTCGAGGGGCGTACCGCCGAGACCGTCGCCTCCTGGCTGGCCGCACAGCCGGCAACCTGGCGCGACCAGATTGCCGTGGTGGCCATCGATATGAGCACCTCCTGTGCCAAGGCGGTGCGCGCCGCGCTGCCGCACGCCGTGCTGGCCGTCGACCACTTCCACGTGATTCAGGCCGCCAACAAGGTCATCAACCTGGTGCGCCGTCGCGCCATTCATACCCGCTACGGCCGTCGCGGCCGGGCCGGGGACCCGGAGTACGGCATGCGTCGCACGCTGCTGCGCAACTGGGAAGACGTGCCCGAGATGCGGGTGAACGCCATGTGGGAGGTCTTCTTGGCCGCCGGAGGTGCTGGTGAGCAGGTGCTGGCCTGCTGGGTGGCTAAGGAACAACTGCGCGCCGTCTTCCGGGCCACCTGCGCCGGCGGTGTCCGTGACCGGCTGGCCACCTTCTTCGCCTGGTGCGCCGATCATGCCCACATCCCCGAGTTGGCAGGGCTCGCCCAGACCGTCAGCACCTGGCGGCACGAGATCGCCGCCGCCGTCCTGCACCGAGTCTCCAACCCTGCCAGCGAGGGCACCAACCGCGTCATCAAGCTCATCGGGCGGATCGCGTTCGGCTTCCGCAACCCGATCAGCCAGCGCCGCCGCGCCCGCTATGCGACAACGCGGGTGAGCCGCCGACCATCGTCACGCTCCGGAGCCAAAACGAGATCACCCAAGGTGATCGGATGACAGCACCGGCCCGGCCAAATGCGAAGACCCAGTTTTGAGCCCGCACGGGCCGCTGTTGTGCACCAGGACGGACGTCGTGCCTGCTTGCACATAGTACGTGTGCAGGTCGGCTACCGTCAGGTTGTGGACGCGCTGGTCAGCAGAGGTCGACTTCTCGATCTCAGCAATCTTCAGATAGGTGCCTTGGCTGGTCTGCAGCCACTGCCCTGGCCGAAGCGTGCCTGCCTGCTCCCACTGCCGAGCGGTCGGCACCCAGAAGGGATGTGTGTCCGTGGCGGTGACGGTGCCGGTCTCGCCGCCTTGGTCGCCATCGCTGTCCACCGTCACCCGCACCAGATTCTTGACGCCTTCGCTGGTGATCGGAGTGGTGACGGATTTCGCCTCGTTCTTTCCTGTTTTTGGATCGGTTGCGACGACTTCATCGCCGGCCTTGATGTCTTCAATGGATGTCTTGGTTCCGCCTGCCATGAGGACTTTGGTGCCGGGAACAAAACTGCTACATGGCGACCCGGCCCTGACCTGCCCCTTCTTTGGCCTACGACGTCCAGCGGATTGCGGATGTTGCCATTCAATATGGCATCGGCCGGGCCGATGCCGGTCTTATCCAGCTTCCGATCAATCTCTTTTGTCTTCTCGCGCATCTCCTTTGTGCTGTTCTTGCCACAGTACAAGCTCTCCTGAAAACCAGGTTTCCGGTTCTTCTCGGCTTCCTTCGTCGCTCTTCTCTCGGCCAATCCATTCTTGTCCCGCGCTTGGGCAGAAAGCGCCTCGTCCCTCTCTCGCCGATGGAAATTTCTCGCCGCCCTGCGTTCGCCGACCATGTAGCTTTTGGTGATCCTTTTGCGTTCCTTCGCGGACTTCTTGCCTCAGTTCTTGTCATGCCACGGCCGGGGTTCTTCTCCGTCCGGATCCGAGAACCAACAGGATTGTTGGCGGTGTAGCTGTAGGGGTTGGCCCATTCCGGCCGTTTCAAGCTGAGAACGGGGTCGGTGGAGATGAACCTGGCGATGGCCGGGTCGTAGTAGCGGGCGCCCAGGTAGGTGAGATCCGTGGAGGCGTCTTCGGTCTTGCCGAGGAAGCCGCGGTCGGTGAAGGGCAAATCGTCGGCGCCGCGGCGTTGGCCGAAGGGCAGGTAGCGTTCGCGGCTGACGGTGCCGGTGGTGTCGTTGACGGCGAGCTGGGTGCTGCCGTGCGTGCCGGCGAGCAGCCAGGTGACACCACTGGCGTCGCGCATGGCGGCTAGGTCGCCGTCGGCGCTGCTGTAGTAGCGCTTGCCGGCCACGGCGCCGGCGGCCAGGCGCAGCTCCATGACACCGAGGTAGAGGGTGGTGGTGCCGTCGGGGTCGCGCCGGATTAGGCGCTCACCGGCGGCGTCGTAGACCATGTCGGTCTGCCGGCCGTCGATGGTGGCCTGGGTAAGCTGGCCCAGCTGGTCCCAGGTGAAGGTGCCTTGCTTGCCGCCGACGGTGCGGGCGGTGAGCTGGCCCTTGTTGTCATAGGCGTAGGTGTCGGTACCGCCCGGGCGGGCGATGCCGGTGACGGCGTTGGGACGGACGACGGTGGCGCCAGCGGCGGGGTAGGTGTAGGTGGCCGTCTGGCCGTTGTGAGTCAGGCTGGTGGGGTTGCCGACCTTGTCGTAGGCGTAGGCCTGGCTGTAGGGGTCCAGTCCCAAGGCATCGCCGGTGCCGGTGCACGAGCTCGCGGTGGTGGTGTAGGCGGTCTTCAGCCGGAGCAGGCCGTCGTAGGTGAAGCATTCGGACTGGCCGTCGGTCTGGCCGGCGATGGCCGAGGCGGCGTTCAGCACGCGGGTGACGTTGCCGCCCAGGTTGTAGGTGTAGCGGTCGTCCTGGACGGTGTCCGGGGTGGACGTGTTGGCCTTGGTCTGGGTGGTGACCCTGGAGAGCCACTCGGTGGTGGCATCGCGCTCCAGGACGCGTTTGATCTGGCCGTTGCCGCCCAGCGAGCGGGTCTCGAGCTTGCCGGTGGCGGTGAAGGTGCTGTCCTTGACGTAGGTGAAGCCGCCCAGGTCGGACGTGGTGGCCTTGGTGAGACCGAGATCGGTGTAGCTGTGGGTGAGTTTCTCGGCCGGCAGGCCGCCCGCTGCGGGCATGCTCTGCTCGCGCAGGTTGCCAGCCGCGTCGTAGGCGGTGGTGAAGGTGTAGTCGCGCCCGAGACCGCCCTCGCCAGCGGGGATGGTGGTGGTGGGCCGGTAGTCGCTGTCGTAGGCGGTGACCGTCTCGGTGTAGGGCTGGCCGCCGGTGTAGCGGGTGGCGGCGCCGGGTTGACCCTTGGCGACGGTGTCGTAGGTCCAGGCGGCGAGCCGGGTGCCGGTGTTCGGCTCGCCGGCCCACTGGCCGGTGCGGCGGCCCAGATCGTCGTAGACGGTGGAGACCTTCTGGCCCTTGCCGTCGATGGCCCAGATCTGCCGGCCCGCGGCGTCATAGCTGAAGCTGGAGGCACCCGCGTCCGGATCGGAAGCGGCGGTGAGCCCCAGCACCTGGACATCCGCCAGCGCGGCATCAAACCCCTCACGCCACCGCCGCATCGCCCGCCAGTTCTCCGACCGGCACGCGGCAGTGCAGAACCTCCACGACGACCTCCAACCCTCCGGCAAAGGCCCGCCATACTGCGCACAGACGGGACGTCCCGGCGACGACCCACACACGGGGGCGGCCGGAATAATACGCCGGAAAGGGGCCGCGAGCGGCTGTAGTCGCAGCTCAGCGAGTTCGGCAGTAGACGCGCATCCGGCCTTGATCGGCGCCGCCAGGACGACTAGCCTGATCGCCGTGCTGCCGGAAGGCGGGGCCGAGGCGATCGCGTCACACGGGAAGTGCCCGGCCACGACGGGCTGCTCGACCACGCCACCATGGAGTTTGGGACCGACTGACGATGAGCGCGGAAGAGGATTTCAAGCAGGTCGGCGCCGAGCTGGCCGACCTGGGAGTACGGATCTCCAGGATGATGGGGAGTCCCGCACTCAAAGATCAGGCGGGGAAGGTGTTCGCGAGCCTGCAGCGCGACGGCGCGATGGTGTTCCGGCTGGTCAAGGACACCCCTGAACACACAGCCGCGCTCCAGCTTGCCGGGGCGTCCCTGTTCGACCCCTCGGGGCAGGGCAGGGCGATAAAGGACTGGGTGGTCGTGCCCCATTCCTCGGCCGAGAAATGGACGGATCTGGCCGAGGCCGCCCTCAGCCGCCCACGCTGATCAGTAGGCCACGTCGACGGTGTGGCCGTGGGTACCCGAGTCGGGCAGGACGTGGAGCACGGCGCCGGCGAGGTTAAGAACGTCAGTGGCAGCGGCATGCGAACGTCGGTAGGTCGCGGCATGATGAACATCTCGAAGGCCCTGGGAGCGGGGAACGCCAGAAGTCGGCATGTCGGGGGTTCTGTGCCGGACACTCGTGGACGAAGTAGTCCCCCAATCGACGGTGACGTAGTGCATGCGGCCGCACAAAGGGTGCTGGACGCCGGGAATGACAAGCATGTCGAAGTACGGCCCAGGCTCCGAAGCCTCTCGAACCGCTCCGTGGCCGGATGCGTGGCACTTCTTGACCGGGCCCCAAGGGCACGCTGTCAGCTCGGTGTCGCAAACAGCACGACCAGGGGAGCTGCATGACGCCTGGCCCTGCGGTGGGCTTGGTTTGCCGCCGGACAGCCCGGTCGGATAGAAAACTTGCGTGCTAAGAGGTAACAAGGTCGGGCTCAGGGCCCGGCACGAGGACGACATTCCGATCCTGCGGGCCGAGCTCTATGACGACGTGGTCAACGCCTCGCGGGCCGAAGGCCGGCCGTGGCGGCCGATCACACCCGGCTCGAAGGATCCGCGGCTCGTGGTGGACGACGAGGAGCAAGGGCGCGTCCCGTTCTCGGTCGTGGAGCTGGACGGCGGCACGCTGGTCGGCACCGCGACGCTGTGGGGCATCGACAACCACAACCGGTCCGCGCACATCGGGCTAGGGCTGCTGCCGTCGGCCCGTGGCAAGGGCTACGGCACCGACGTGGTCGCGGTGCTGTGCCACTACGGTTTCGTCGTGCGCGGCCTGCAGCGACTGCAGATCGAGACGCTGTCGGACAACGCCGCGATGCTGCGCTCCGCCGAGCGCAACGGTTTCGTCCGCGAGGGCGTGCTGCGCTCCTCGGCCTGGGTGATGGGCGAGTTCCTGGACGAGGTGCTGCTCGGGCTCCTCGTCCAGGACTGGAAGCCGGCCTCGAAGGCCTACCTCTGATCTTCGCGTTCGGGACTTCGTGAACATGTCGGGCTGTGGCCAGTGCCGCATCAGGCAACGTTCGCCCTGCCATGACGCATCGCTTGGTTGCTGCGCCTGGCGGCACGGATGGCGCTGCGAACGATGCTCATCGGACTGTCGCGCCAGGCCGCCGCCCGTATGGCCGGACGCGACGGGCTGCCGCTCAAGCCGTACCGGTTCGTTGAGGGTGACGTGCGGACCGGCATCCCCTTCGTGGCCGATCGAGAGAAGCGCTGTGCGGCGGCGTTCGGAATCACCGGCACCGTCGCCCCAGCTGCTCGGCCACGCCTCACGGACTCCACCTGGATCTCTAAACCCTGCCCACCGACGACGACCTCGAAGCCGCCATCGCGCGGCCGGCCGTCGACCGCTGACCCAGAAAGATCAGCTGCTTGTGTTGTCCTTGGCCGGACGCGACGCACAGGCCTTCTCGGTGATTGGCTCAGTCAAGGCAGGATCTCGACGTACCCGTCGGTTCCGTGTACGCGGATCCGCTGCCCGTTCCGGATCAGCCGGGTGGCGTCTACCACACCGACGACGGCCGGCAAACCGTACTCCCGTGCGATCACTGCTCCGTGAGTCATCAATCCTCCGACCTCCGTCACCAGGCCTGAGATGGCGACGAACAGGGGCGTCCAACTGGGGTCCGTATGGGCCGTGACCAGGATGTCGCCGGCTTCGAGATCGGCCTCCGCCATGTCCAGGATGACGCGGGCCCTGCCCTCGATGGTCCCGCCGGAGACCGGCAGGCCGATCAGGGCGCCGGCCGGCACGTCGTCGCGTCGGTACGCCCCGGTGATGACCTCGCCGTCCGAGGTGAGCACCCGGGGCGGCGTGAGCGCGTGGTACGACCGGTACGCGTCCTTGCGCTGCTGGATGAGCTGGTCATCCACCTGGTTGGTGCGCACGACGTCGTGGAGCTCCTGGAATGTGAGGTAGAAGATGTCCTCCTTCTCGGGGAGTACGCTGGCCCGCACGAGACGCTCGGCCTCCTCCAGCAAGGCCTGCTTGTAGACGAGGTAGCGGCTGACGATGCCGTACTTCGGGTACTCCCGGTAGCCGATGAAAGTCCGGACCCGGTCGATCATCCGCTTGGCCTCGTCGGCTTTCTGCTCCCCGTCCGGCAGGGCCCGCAAGCGTGACAGCACGTCCCGTTCCTTCGTCTCCGCCTCCTGCCGCCCTTGCTCGAAGCGCCGTTCGGCGGCGCCCGGCTCGAAGAGCTTGACGTTGTCGAGGATCACGGGCACGAGCGTGGTGGGGCGCTCGCTCCAGCGGGGCCTCGTGATGTCGATTTCGCCGACGCAGCGCATGCCATACCGGTCGAGGTATGCCTCGATGGCGTCGCGCGCTTCGGTCCCGCCCGCGAGCTTCGGCAACTCGTCCAGGAAGCCGTCGTCCTCGACGCCCTGCAGGAACGCCACCACCTCCGGATGCGGCCGGATCACGTCCGCGACGTCGAGCAGCGCCAGTCCCATCTCCGATGTGACGTTGTCCGGGGCGGACAGCGTGAGCGTGTCGGCCGCGTTCTTCTCACCCAGCCACTCGTACAGCTTGTCGTTGAGCCACCACGTGGCCTCCATACCCGCCATGATCGCCTGAAAGTTCAGCGGATCTTTGAGGACTCGCTTTTGCTCCTCGAAGGCATCCAGCAGGAAGTCGAGCAACGCCGGCCCGGTCTTCGTCCGGATGTCGCGCCGCAGGGCCGCGATGGACGCCTGGCTGCGCTCGATCAGCTCGGTGACGATGGCCGGGTCCGTCTCGACCGGGGCGGGCGCACCGCCGGCCGGCGGCCCGCCGGGACCTCCGTCCGGGAGCGACGGGACGAAGTCGCCGCGGTCGAGGACCGTCTCCAGCGCGTCCCTGATCAGCGGATCGGACCTCCCCACCATCCCCAGGAAGCCGGCGCGGCTCGCCGGCGACGCCAAGTGCCGGGTGACGTCGACGAACAGCCTCCCGCCGGCCTCGTGCGTCGACGCCAAGGCCGTCAGCTGCCACACGGAGAGCCCCAAGGGCTTCATGGGGTCGGTCATCATCTGCCCATGACCGACGGAGACGTAGACGTGATTGTCCTGGTCGCCGGTCTCGGGGATGGGGAACAGCGTGGTGATCGGCCGGCTCTGAACGATCTGGAAGCCATCATCGACCAGGCACCATTCGATGTCCTGCGGGCAGCCGAAGTGCGCTTCCATCCGCCGCCCGAGCTGCACGAGCCGCACGACCTGCGCATCCGTCAGCGCCGCCTGCTCCTGCCGCTGCGGGTCGATCGCCACTTCCTGCGTCCCGCCACCCGGCAGCGGGTGGATGGCACGCTGCTTGGCGGCAACCGCCTTGGTGACGACCTCGCCGTCGCGCACCTTGTAGACGTCCGGGTTCACCAGGC
This sequence comes from Nonomuraea sp. NPDC049480, assembly GCF_044465905.1. Taxonomy (NCBI): domain Bacteria; kingdom Bacillati; phylum Actinomycetota; class Actinomycetes; order Streptosporangiales; family Streptosporangiaceae; genus Nonomuraea; species Nonomuraea sp. NPDC049480. The sequence continues at coordinate 15,733 of NZ_JBITMD010000019.1, read as the reverse complement.
CGGAGACCAGGGCCTCACCGAGGCCGAAGCTGGCGTCCACGGTGGCGACCTTCCGGTTGCCTGTGACGGGGTCGGCCGTGAACAGGATGCCGGCCGCATGCGGGAAGACCATCTGCTGCACGACCACGGCCATGCGGACCGTACGGTGGTCGACACCGTTGCGCTGGCGGTAGGTCACGGCACGCTCGGTGAACAGCGACGCCCAGCACCGGCCGACGTACTGGAGGATCGCCGCCGGACCCACGACGTTCAGGTAGGTGTCCTGCTGGCCGGCGAAGGATGCCGCCGGCAGGTCCTCTGCCGTGGCGCTGGACCGCACGGCGTAGGCGGCGTGCTCGCCGAGCTGCGCGAGCGCGCGAGTGATCGCTGCCGCGAGATCGTCAGGGATGGCGATCCCTTCGATGGTCCGGCGGATCTCCGCGCTGAGCGTGCGGATCGCCTTCCGGTCATCCGGGTTCAGGTGCGACAGCTGATCGAGCCGATCGGCCATCGACGGCGCTTCCGACACGATGCGGCGGTAGGCATCCGTCGTCACGCAAAAGCCGGCCGGCACGCGGATCCCCTCGATTCGCGACAGTGCACCCAGATGCGCGCCCTTGCCGCCCACGACCGCGACCTGCGTCTCGTCAACCTCTTGCAGACCCATCACGTACTGCTCAATCATGGCGATACCTCCGCGGCAGCCGTGCTCCGTCGCACCGCCAGTCCCATCACTGGTTCGACGTCACCGCATCCCCCACACGTCGACAACCGCACACGCACGTCGTGCCCCCATTCCGCAGATCGTGGCCTCGGCCGACGATTCTGCGGTACGACCCGGGTCTTGCCGCAAGCCCCCCGGTGCGCTATACGTTAGGAGAGGCAGGGAGAGGGATCTCCTTGCCTTCACTTTTGGTCGTCCACTGGAAGTGACAAGCTTCTCGCGAAGCGGCGGCTGCAGCGCGATGGCCGGACGTGAGACGCCCGGACGGCACGCGTCGCGGCGCCGCGATCACCTGGTTGCGCCTGACCGAAGCGCCGCCGCGCGCTGGTCTGACGTCGCTGATCGGCCGCCCGGGGCGGTCGCCGCGCTGCGCCGCGTGCCCTGGCTCAAGCACTTCGACCGCCGGGCCGCCTCCGTTGCGGCGAGACGCACCCGACCCGATCGCGTGACGCCCGCCCGACCACCACGTGCCCACGCGAAACTGAATAACCACAGGCATGATCATGTGCACGCACATCGGCACATGCGGATGCCGCCCGGATCGCGTCATCGCGCTCCGGGACCGGTGAGTTCCCGGTGCGCCCTGACCAGCCGCCGTTCCATGATGTGCCGCGTGGGAGATCTGCCGGTGGACCCGAAGATCCGGGCCAGGTGCCGTACGGAGATGCCCAGGACCCCGGCGACCTGAGCCGCTCCCAGGCACGGATCGTGCAGCTGCCGCTCGATGTAGTCCTCGGCGACGATCAGCTGCGACCGGCAGGTGTCGGGCTCCGGGCTCCCTCCCGTACGTTCCTCCGCGAGCTGCCGAAGCAGGTCGACCACGGCCCGCTCGGCGTCGGCGGGATCCGGGAGCTGTGAGGCCCGCCGATCCGCCGAGTGATCAGGAATAGCGGACCGTGACCATTTCTGGGCAGATGAATTCTGCCCCTGCCCGGTGGTTGATAAACCCAAAAAGCGAGTCATTGTAGCCTTGACCTGCTTTGACCGCACTGCAATGATCAACCCGAATTCGGGGCCCCGATTTCCTGTTCATCTCAGTCTTCCCGGAGAATCGGAGCTGATTACGTGGAGCCATTACATCCGCCTGCCCGGAAACCGACACGGAGGATATTCCGGTCGCTCGCGGTCGTCCTCGCCGCGGCGCTCGCGGTGGCCTCCGGCGCGGCCCCCGCCGCAGCTCACTGGAACGGCACGGGGCAGGACATCGCCAGGATCGCGGTCGAGCCGTACAGCTACAACGACACGTGGCAGAAGCCGATGAACAAGGCGCTGAGCAACTGGAACGCCACGTCCAGCCCCGCTCACCTCTACAAGAGCAGCCTTTCCGGCTCGACGATAACCGTGAAGTCCTACAGCAACACCTTCTATGGGCGCTACACGAGATGTGGCGGCAGTTGCCTTTATATCAAGCTCAATACGCGCACCATCAACCGGGACGCGTCCAATCACGCCAACTTCGTGACGAGCGTTCTGGTGCACGAATTCGGGCACGCTCTGAACCTGGCGCACAACTCGTCGACCTCCATTATGAGCAACAGCAGGAACCGGAATTCGATGACGAAACCGCAGGCCCACGACGTCTCCGACGTCAACGCGTACTACTAGGACTCAGGTTTCCAGCGACAAACACGTAAAGGGACAGGAGTCGGCGTCAATGAAGGGTCTGTTACCACGACTGGGCGCGGTGTTCGTGGCCGCGGTGTTCGCGACCGGCTGTTCGGCCGGCGAAAAGACGATCATCTATGAGGCGGACTATCCCGTCTACGAATCCGCCGACGCGCTCTTCGACCGGGCGACCCTGGTCGTCGAAGGCCGCGTGACGGGTCAGCCGCGGGTCCTCCAGCAGACGGAGGAGCTCCCGGAGGATCCGCAGGAGACCGATCCCCAACTCAATCCGAACGCCGGAGCCCCCGCACAGGCCAAGGCCCGGACAGAAGAGCCCCCCACCGTCATCACCGTCTACTCCGTAGAGGTGCTGAAGGTGTTCAAGGGAGAGGCCAAGCCCGGCCAGATCGTCGAGGTCAAGGAACTCGGCGGCGAGCTCGACGGCGTGACCTACAAGGAAGTGGATCTGGTCCCGCTACGCACCGAGCAGGGTTACACGATGTTCCTGGAGACCTATCCCGACTCGCCGGCCGCGCTGCTCAATCCGCAGCAGGGGAAGTATCCCCTGGACGCGTCGGGCAATCCCCAGCCGCTGGCCGAGAACCCCGTCAAGCTCACCCGGACCGACCTCACCAGACTCGCCACCGGGGAATGACGCGACCGGCCGGAGCGTGATCGAGCGGGGCATCAGGCGGGAGCGGCGGATGCGCCGACACTCCCGCCTGATGCAGGCCGCCGCCCGCGACCGCCGGGCCGCCCTGGGGGGTGGCCTTCGGCCCGGCGTGCACTGGGACGCCAAGACGATTACTCAACCGAGACTCGGCAGCGGTCTCCCCTGCGATCCTGGCATTTGATACGAATCTTTTGGCTTTGGCCCCCGTCTACGGCGACTTGCCGTCGCCGACCGGTAGCCGGAGCTGACCCCATCGCACGAACCTACCCACCGTCGCGCGGCGGCGTTAACTCGGTAGGGGGATGGAGTTCACGCCCGATCGGGCCGCGAAAGCGGTCGAAGGTCGCCCCTGTCCGAAGTGTGAGGTTCCGGCGGGGAGCGCTTGCAGGACGGCCCTGCGCTCGTATAGCTACGGCGGACGGACAAGTAGCCTGCCGTGTCCGGGCGTATGCGTGGTGGTCAGGCGTTCTCGCGGGTGAGGTGCCGGTAGATGGTGGGTCGGGTGACTCCGAATTCGTCGGCGATCTGTTGGACGGTGTAGCGGCGTTTGCCGTCTGTGCCGGTCTCGTCGTACATCTGCTGGGCGAGTTTGATCTGGCGGGGGCCGAGTTTGGGTTTCTGGCCACCGGTGCGGTCGCGGGCACGTGCGGCTTCGAGCCCGTCCAGGGTGCGTTCGGACATGAGGGCGTATTCGAATTCGGCGATCGCGCCGCGGATCTGAAAGAACATCGTGCCGACCGCGGTCGAGGTGTGGATGCCCCTGGTCGAGCACCACCAGGTCCACCTTGCGTTCCTGCAGTTGCTTCGAGAGGGCGATGAGGTGTTCCAGGGAGCGGGCGAGCCGATCGAGCTTGGTCACCAGGAGTTGATCGCCCGGCCGCAGGACGAGCAGGGCCTTGTCGAATTCGGGGCGGCGGGCGAGTTTCCCGGATGCCTTGTCGATGAAGATCTGTTCGCAGCCGGCGGCGCGGAGTGCGTCGACTTGGGCTTCGGGGTGCTGGTCGCTGGTGGAGACCCGCGCCGTGCCGATCCGCCTGCCCAGGACCGTAACACGAAGCCCGGAGCGCGTGACATAGCCGCGTACACGGGAACCTTTACATTCTTGACCTGGGGGAACGCCGGTCAGCCAATGTGTAAGCGAACGAACGTTACCGGACACCTCCAATACCTCTCCCCCACACCTTCAAGATCGCTATGGCCGCTCTCCGGCGTATCTCGGCTGCCCCCTGGTTCGCCCCCAATGCGGTGCCGGTTAGGGGGCGAACTGCTGGTGTCCTATGACGGAGAGGAGTTCGAGCTTTCCCTGGCTGTCGGTGCCGGGGCGGGCGGCCAGCACCACCAGGGTCTGAGTGCGGTCTTGGGTGCACAGGAACTGGGCGTCGACGTCGATACGGCCGAGGTCGGGGTGGAGGATGGTCTTGGACTCCTCATAGCGCCGGGCGACCTCCCCGAGTTCCCACACGCGGACGAACTCGGGGCTGAGTTCGTGGAGTTCGGCGACCATACGGGCAGCTCGGTCGACGTCGCTGCCGGCTGTCAGCGCGGCCCGCAGGCGTGCTGCCTGGGTGCGGGTGTGGCGCGGGCGGTCTTCTTCGGCGTAGTACAGGCGCTCGGCCGGGTCGGTGAACCAGCGGTAGAAGCAGCTGCGGGCCAGGCCCGTATGGCGGGTCCGGTCGCCGAGCAGGGCGGTGGCGATCGGGTTCATCGCGAGGGTGTCGGCCATGTCGGTCAGCACCAGGGCCGGGGTGTCGGCGTTCAGGCGTTCCAGGACCCGCAGGAGGGTCGGGCTGACGTGCTCGGAGGGATGGAAGCGAGCCGGGGCGTTGTGGCCGATGAGGGCGAAGAGGTGGTCGCGTTCGTCCGGTGTCAGGCGCAGGGCCCTGGCGAGGCCGGTGGTGATCTGGACGGACGGCTGCGGAGCCCGCTGCTGCTCCAGGCGGGCGTAGTAGTCGGTGGACATGCCGGCGAGCTGGGCGACCTCCTCGCGGCGCAGCCCCTGGGTGCGCCGACGTGGACCCTTGACCAGTCCGACGTCGGCGGGGCGCAGCAGCTCGCGCCGCCGGCGCAGGAACTCCGCCAGTTCTTTCCTGTCCATGCCTCCCATTGTCGTCGTTTTGCGTCGGCCCAGCCAGGGACCGCCGATCCATGGAAAAACCTTCCCCTCCTGTCTTCGCGCGGGCGCCCCTACGGTCGGGGCTGCGGGCGCTCACCGGCCCCGCAGCCAGCGAAGGAGAGAACCCCCATGAAGATGACCGGCAACACGATTCTGATCACCGCGGCACCTCGGGCATCGGGCTCGGCCTGGCGCTGCGTCTGCACGAGGCCGGCAACAAGGTGATCGTCGCCGGCCGCCGCAAAGAACTCCTGGACGAGATCACGACCGCCCACCCCGGCATCGCGGCACTCGTCCTCGACGTCGCCGACCCCGCGTCGATCACCCGCGCCGCCGAGACGGTGGCGGCCGCGCATCCCGACCTGAACGTCCTGGTCAACAACGCCGGCATCATGCTGCGGGAGAACCCCCTCGACCCCGCCTCCCTCCCGGTCGCTGAGGACCACGTCGCGATCAATCTGCTCGGCACGATCCGGATGACGTACGCCTTCCTGCCCCTGCTCGCGGGCAAGGACGACGCGGTCGTCATGAACGTCACCTCGGCGATGGGCTTCGTGCCGCTGGCGGCCACCCCGACCTACAGCGCGACCAAGGCCGCGCTGCACGCCTTCTGCGAGAGTCTGCGCGTGCGGCTCGCCGACAGCGGCGTCCAGGTGATCGAGGTGATCCCGCCGGCTGTGCGCACCACCCTCCTCGGCCAGCAGGACGACGAGAGGTCCATGCCGCTGGAGGACTACCTCACCGAGGCTCTGGACCTTCTGCGGGAAAGGCCCGACGCCAGGGAGATCGTCGTCGAGCGTGCCAGGTTCTTTCGCGACGCGACGGCGAACGGTACCTACGACGACGTCGTGGCCATGCTCAGCAATTTCCGCTGAGCGGGCCGGAATGCGGTGATCTCGTTGTTCTCTGTCCTGGTCGGCAGTACGGGAGACGGCGGCACGATCGGTGAGCCAGCCGCCGATCGCCGCGTCGAAGTCGATGCGCTGCAGTACCGGCGCACGGTCGCTGCGCTGGGCCACCCGACAGGGCCGATCCGGATCGCCCAGCGCGGCCCCGCCGCAGAATAACAGCCGGTCAGAGGCATTACCCAGTGGTATGTGGCCGTCATCGGTGTGGCCGGATGCTCGGCGCCTGCCTGGGCGGGAGTCTGGGGCATCCCTAACAAAGATCACACTCTGGGAAGCGATCACCAGCGCCTCCGGTATCCGTAGGCCGGAGCCTCTCGTGAACAGCCCACGGACAACCCCGTCGCGCGACCAGACGCAGGCACAGGGACGGGCTGGTCGGCGACCGCGAGTGCCCTTTGCCGACGACGGCGGGCGGAGCCGTCCGCACCGCTGTTCACCGTGCCGCCCTGGAGCGGCACGACCCAGAAAAGGACGACCGACCCAGCAGGCGCAAGGGCCATCGCCTCCCGCTTCCTGGACCAGGTCGGCGCCTTCCATCAACTGTTCTTCGCCGGACTGCTCAACAGCCGAGGCGCTTCGACGACCCTGCCCCGCACCCACGATCGACGAGGCGCGCCCCGCAAGCCGCCACCGCAACCTGCCCGGCGCCCGCCGATCCGCTGGATCCAGCTCCGGCTGCTCGAGGCGCCGTGACTTCACCCGCTTCGACGCCGACCCCGCTAACCCCTGGCTGAGGTGGGCGATCTATCTCGCCCACCACTCGGCGAAGGCCACGGTTGGCAGCGGTACACCCATGACGATGTCCGGCGGGCCCTGACCGTCGTGCTGTCCCGGCACATCGTCGGCGACGTCATCCGCTACTCCGAGCTGTTGCCCGCGATCCGGGCCCTTGACATCAGCGTCGAGCGAGTGGGCGAGGTCCTGGCCGAGCTTGGTGTGCAGCACCCCGGCCGTGAGGACCGACTGCTTGAACGCCTCGATCTTGACCCGTTCAATCGCATCATCCAGCCCCGCTCGACTGGACGCGGGCGCTCAACGGACGCACGGACCTGATCGTCAGTGACAGTGGAGGTGATCGCGGTCGCTCACATCCCAGGTCCGTCGACTGGAAGTATTTTGGAGAACCGGCTGGTCAAGGGCTGTGACCGAATAATCGGGCCCCAGGGTCATGACGCCTCGTCAGCCGGTGCTGGGGCCGCACGCTCGTTGGACTCGTCCTCGGCGAAGCGCAGCCGCCGAAGGACGTCCCACCGCTTGATGAGCATGAGGGCATCAGCCGAGCCGAACGGTCGGGCTGGCGGAATGACGGCAGGCAGCCTCGCCAGCCAGTCCTGGACCCGCTTCCGATCGTCGGCGAGCTCCGAATCCACGAGATCCAAGAGGAGCTTCTCGAGGGTCGCGCCAGGCCCGGGAGAGGCCGCCGCCGCGGCGAGCCGCTTCGCGAACGACGGCATCGACTGATGCACAGCTGCCATGAAGCACGCCGCTGTCCGCTCGGTCGCCAGCCCGTTGCCGCCGGCCAGCGGCGGCGACATGGCCAACAGCAGCTTGCAGATGTTGACAAACCGCTTTACCTGCCGCGGGGTGCCGGCCACCAGAGGGTTCAGTGCCGCGACGAATTCCAGCTCGGCCGCGGTAATCGTGAAGTTCTGTGCGTCCAGGTCGAGCCGCGGCCCGTGCACCGCGAGCATCGTGTCTGCGGCTTCCTGTTCGCGGCGACCGACATGCAGAGCGGTGCCGGCCTGCGGTGCACGGTCACTGTTCGACTGAGCGACCGACGGGAGCAGGAGTCCCCGCAACAGCCGGTGTCGCCCGCCCTCGTCGAGCGGCTCCACCCAGAACGGGATCTGAAAGATCTTCTCAATGTAGTCCGTTGCGGTTGGCGCGGAGATGCCGGGAACTGCCTCCTGCTTGAGGATGGGCAACGCGCGGGACAGCGCGGCTGTCAGCCACCTCGTGTCCACGGCCACGACGACCACGAAGAGGGGGAACGCGAGCAAGAGGTGGACGGCTTCGAGCACCTCGACGACGCGTGCTGGAGGACAGCGGTCGAGGTCGTCGATGTAGAGGACGATGCGGTTCGGCGGACCGTCGGGTTGCTGTGCCTCGGGGCTGCTGTTGTACTCCGCAACGAGGCTCGACAGCGTCTCCAGGTCGTCGCTGACCGTGGTCACGATGCCGAGCCGCTTGCGGTAGTCGTCGCTGGTGTAGCGACCCGACAGGAAGTCGGCGTAGACGGTGCCTGCGTTGAGACGGGCGGCCATTCGGTCGAGATCGCCCCTCTTGGCCGCCGCCTGCGTCGCCTTCTGCTGTTCGACTTCGATCTTCCCGCGCGTGGCCTCGACTGCGCGCTCCTTGGTGGTCAAGGTCTGTTCCGCCTGCTTGACGAGGTTCGACAGTTCCTCCCTGACCTTCTGCTCCGCGTCGAGAGCCGCCTTCTGCTGGCCCTCGACGAAGGCAGCAGCAGCACCTAGGACGGGCACGAGCAGCGCTGCGCAGGTGCCGAGGGCGGCGGTCAGCGCCGTTGGTAGCGCGAAGCCGCGCAGGTCGAGCAGCACGACGAGGGTGGGTACGACAAGCACGGCGAGGCTGACCCACACCAGGCGGTTCCAACTCCAGAACTTGCTCTGCCTCCAGGCAGGAGCCTCGGCCGCGACCTTGAGCCGGCGCGCCTCCTCGAGGGTCTCGACGACCCGGGGCCCCAGGACCGAGCCGAGCCCGGTGACCAGCACCGTTGTCGCGCTGGAACGCGCGTGTGCGTCGAGCGCCGTGCGCTGGGCGACATGCTGCAGGGTGGCGATCTGCCGCTTGACGTGCTCCACTTGCTCAGCCGCTGCTTGGGCCTCGTGCGCCTCGGCCTTCTCCTTCTCGACCAGGTCAGCGACCGCCGACTCCGCTCGCATCTGCTCACAGAGGATCTCGTCGCGCTGCGCATTTGCCTCCTGATGCTGGCGGCTCAACTCCGTGAGCTTCCGCCGAGCCTCTGGCGAGAGCGCGTCGAAGATGCGAGACAGCAGCGCGGCCCACAGGTCGGTCTCAACGTACTGCCAGGCGTTGAACTCGATCGGCACGACCTTCGTCCAGATCTCCTTCGATGCGGAGTCACCGTCGCTGGCGGCCAGCGTCGTCAGCTGGCTCACGCGCTGTCGGATCTTGGCCATCAGGAAGCTCTTGCCGCTCCCCCAGTGCCCGAACAGGCCAATCGCGAGCGGCGGGACAAGGGTCCTCGATCCAATGAGGTACGCGAACGCGTCAGCCTCCTCGCTGACTCCGATGAAGTCGGCCCCTGGGTCGGGCACGTCATTCGAGAAAGAGGCCATCGTCGCGGGACGGCGAGGAAATTGTCGCGACAGCCACTGTCCGATCTGCTCGCCCGCCGGTGTGGAGCTACGCAGGTTGATCTTCTCAGCGGCGTTGTTAACGGAGGCGGAGTCGGCGCTATCCAGTGAGGGGACGACGTCATTGAACTGCCGGACCAGATTCTCGGCACTAATGCCGAACCGAGTAAGCCCAGACTGCAGCCGCTCCTGCCACGGGGTGCGCGTGAGAAGCTCGGCCATCACATGCAGAACCTGCGCCTGGCCACCTGCACGGACGCTTGCATCGGTCAGGATCGACACCACCTCGACGTCCAAGTCGGTCGGGTCGGGCCCGCGAGCTGCGGCGGCGGCCTCATGCAGGGCGGCGCCATCGATCACCCGATAGTCGTCCGCAAGCAGGTCACGGGCAGTGAGACCGAAGTGATCGAGGAACTGCCACATCTCTCCCCTCGGGTCGGGATGCGCCAGCAGGAGCCCGAGGAAGAGCTCGTTGGAAGTGACCGTGCGATCCTGCCCACCGAGCGCCGCGCATCCGCTCGCCCACAGCAGCGCTCTGCCCACTGACCCCGACCACCCAGGCGCTTCGGACATCTTTCCCCCTCACCGAATGGAGGCGCGTCCTCCGCTGACAATGTGTTCTCGCCTCTCACCTTGAGTATTCACCGCGATCCCTGCTGCGTCGCGATTCGCCGCCGTGGCCTCCGTGTTTGACTGCCGCAGGAACCAAGCAGCCGCACCTATTTAGGTGCACATCAAAGGAGTAACATTTCCGCAGCTCAGCCTCTATGAACACGCCAAGATGATCGAATCTATAGCCTGACGAATCGAGCCTTGTCAGGCGCTTGCTCCTTGGGTGAGCAACAGCGCTTGAGTTGGGTTCGCTGCCCTCTTCCTCGCGTCGCGCGCTCGCGGCCTGCAAACTGCGTCTTCTTGTGATGGCCGGATCGATCACCACACCCCGAAGTGGCAACCTTGACACAACCCTGAGCCCAGATGCGACCCCGGTCATCTAGGGTTGGAGGACCCTTGCAGTAGGTCAGAGGACGATGATCTCTTCTTTCACGTAGGCCAAGTTGACCGAACGCAGCCCGGACCCAAGAAGAACCGAGCGTGCGGAGAGCGCCTCGAGGTCGTCAAGGGCGCGTCGCAGCACTCCGGCCTTTGGCGTTTAAGCGATCTTGCTGGTGGGGGGCGGAGGTGAACCGTGGCCCCGCCCTTGGCGGGGCCACGGTGGCGCGATTGTGGTTAAGCCTTGATCGGTGCGGCTAGCCCTGGCGGCCAGTTCGATCTTCGCGCAGTAGGCTGCACGGGCTTCCTCGTCGATCTGCTTCTCGTGTTCGGCGCGCAACCCGGTCCGCCCGTCGAGGCCCTCGCGCAGGATATCGGCGTGCCCGGCATGCCGGATGGACTCGCCGAGGACATGGACCATGATGGCGAACAGGTTCGTGTCGGCATAAGGCTCCGGCCACCACGGCACGTGGCCGGGGGCGTCGAGGGGAAGCTCGTTGATCGTCGCGTCCGAGTGTTCCCACGTGCGCCGATAGAACCCGATGATCTGATCGCGGGTCTCGTCCGCGGTCGCCCACAGATCGCTGCCGTTGGAGTCCTGCCACCGGGGCAGCGGTTCCGGGGAAGGGCGGTCGAAGACCTCGCCGAAGTACCTGGCTTCGACGCTGGCCACGTGTTTGACCAGGCCGAGGAGGTTGGTCCCGGTCGCTGTCAAAGGTCGGCGGGCGTCGTATTCGGACAAGCCGTCGAGTTTCCAGAGCAGCGCCTTGCGGTCCCGCCGCAGTCTCCCGTGCAGGTTGTCTTTCGCGAAATCGTCGATCATGGGTCACGATTCTGTCAGGCTGCGCCGGTGGGCTCAGGTTGCGAGCTGCCTGGCGTCGGCTCCGCCACCTATCGCTCAAGCACCGAGGCCAGGACTGTCTGTTCCGGGGTGACCCCGTCGCACAGGTGCTGGATCACCCACAGGCCGAAGCGGCGCGAGGCGATCGAGCGGGAGGCGGCCAAGGCCGGGACTCGCCCTTCGGCCATCAGCTACGTCATCGGCCACCCGACGGCGGTCAAGACCGCCCTGCTGGCCGACGAGAGCACCCGGGCGGCGGCGCGGGAGGTCCTGGAGGAGTTCGAGGCCCGCCAGGCCGCCGCCGATGCGGCCGGCCGCGCCGCGGCCGCCGAGGTCACCAGGCAGCGGCAGAGCGAATACGACAGCGAGTACGACAGCGCCCGGCGCTCGGAGCGGGAGTCCTTCGCCGCCCAGGCCCGCGCGGTCCGTGACGGATCCGAGGCCGATGCGTCCATGGACGTCTTCAACGCCATGGCCGAGATCCGCATGGCCGCCTCCCGGGCGCTGTCGCTGCTGCACAAACAGCAGATCCGCTTCACCGCCGACCGTGCCCAGGCCATCGCCGAGCTCTGCGACAGCGCCCAGGCGGCCATCACCGCCGTCCGCGACCTCGCCACCGGCTCCGCCCTGGACGACGCCGCGCTGGCGAAGTTCCTGGACGAGAACGGCAAGCTGCTGTGAGCCCACGGCGCGGCGCGATGGGCCGTTCTTGAGATGGCCTGAAGGAAGTTGACGGGATCCCGTCCGATCATCTGGATCGGACGGGATTTCGCGTTTTCCGAGGTCTTCGGACCGTTGGACGGGCCGGTTCTGGCTCGTGTGGCGTTCGTGGTGAAGGGCGCTGGTGGTGTTGAGCCGCTGGGAGCGCGTGAAGGGCTGGCGGCCGGGCGTGCGGGACCGGTCGGTCGAGGTAATGCTGTCCGGTTGTCGGCCAAGCGGATCAGGCGCCTGGTGGTGGTCTGCCGGATGCTGCGGGCGGTTCCAAATCCGGATCTTCTGCATTGGATGCGCAGGTGTCCTCGGGCGGAGGCTCGCGGTGGGCATGGACTTGCCTCCAGGCGAGCAGGATGAGCTCGTTGGCGACGGCGACCATGAGCGCGGCGAGCAGGGTTTGGGCGAGACGGTTCTTGGGGTCCCCGAGGTCGATGTGGTGGCCCTTAAGGCGGCCGTTGATGCCTTCGGTCATTATCTTCAGTTGATCATCTTTCGGCGATGTTGACCTGCAGTGCTGCGTCGTGGACGGTGTTGTCCACGAGGCTGGATGGACATTGAGCACGGGGATCAGCAAGGGCCGATCGTTGCCGAACCGCGACGTGGAGGGCCGGTCGGGCGTTGGACTCTCTGCTCGCCGAGCGCTGCGGCGAGCTCGCGGCGCAGGCGTTCGTTTTCCTGCCTGAGTTCGCGGATTCGACCGGTGGCTTCTTCGAGTCGTTGTCGCAGGGACGCATCCGTGGCTCGTTGGACGGGTGGAACGGTCGGACGGTCGGTGGATCGGGTCTGTTCGCGGAGGCGTTGGATTTCGGCTCGGAGGTCGGGCTGGCCGTAGAGCCAGGAGCGGGAGACTCCGGCTGCCTTGGCGACCGACTCGAAGGTCACGGCCGTGCCTTCACGCTCCAACTCGCGCAGGGCCTGGACGGCCTTTGATCGAGTCAGTTCATGCCGTCGGCGAGCGGCCTCGATCAGGTGCGGAGCATTGTCAGCTGGCATGGGAGTGGCCTTCGTCCGGAGAATCCTCGGTCAGCGAGGCGATGATCGTGTCGAGGTTGGTGACCACCGTCCGGTTCATTTCGGCCAGCCGCTGCTGGCCGCGGGCCTCGGCCGCGGAGATGATCTGCAGCAGCTCGTTGCGCTGGTGGCGGTGTTGAGGCAGGAATTCAGCGGTGGTCAGGAACATAGGGCAGGTCAGGCAGCTGTTGGCGTGCGGGCAGGACTGCTGGATGGGCAGGCCGCAGTAGCCGTTGGGCAGGGCTTGAGTCGCGCGCGAGAGCCGGTGCTTGGCCCAGGTGGCTTCAGCGAGCGGGCCGTCGGGGTCGAGGGTCACGGTGTCGCCGCTGATGTTGACCTTCCGGGCCTTTTCCCAGTGTGCGCGGATGGTGCTGTCGTGGAGGCGGGCGTAGTGGGCGGTCATCTGAGGCGAGTCGTGGTCGAGGATGCGGCGGACGACCTCCTGCGGGACATCCCTGTTGATCAGCCGGGTGGCCAGCGTGTGGCGCCAGCGATGCGGGGTGAGGTGGAACGGCTGACCGTGTTCGTCGCGGACATCACAGCAGGCCAGCCAGCGATAAAGCGCGGCCCGGTAGGTGGCGCTGCCCGTGGGGCGCGTGCCGTCCGCGTTGTTCATCTGCCGGGGAAACAGCACCGGAACGCCGCCGGGCCAGCGTTGCCGTACTCGCTGCTGCTGCCGGCTGATGAGCTGCTCGAGTTCCTCGTCGATGGGGACAAGCGCTTCGCGCTTCATCTTGTGGTTGAAGTACCGCAGGTAGGGTGCGTTCTCGCTGTCTCGGACGACGCAGTCGAAGGCGAGCTTGAGCGCGTCGGTGATGCGCAGCCCGCAGCGCATCAAGATCAGGGTGGTGAGCTGGTGGGCGGGGTGTTCCCAGCGGTCCAGGTTCGCGGGGTCTTCGACCTGGGCCATGATGTGCTCGGCCAGGGCCCGGGGCAGCATCGCGGGCCGCTTGGGGTAGTCGCCGGTGAAGAACAGGGTCTCCGTCGGCAGCGAGGTGTCCCAGCGGTGCTGGCGGACGGCGGTGAAGAAGGTGTTGAGCGCGCAGATGAAGCTGGCCTGGTACTGGGCGCTGGCGGTCATGAGCCGCAGGTGGGCGAGGTAGCGCTCCAGGACGACGCGGCCGACGTCGGCCAGGCGTTCAACTTCGGGGGTGTGCGTGGCGAGAAAGGCCGCGAAGTGGGTGAGGCTGCGGGTGCTCAGGAGGCAGGTGGACTTGCTGGAGCCGGTGGACAACCGCCACCGCAACCAGCGTTTGGCCAGTTCACGGAGCCATGGCTGTGGGATGCCGTCGAAGCGGAGGACGGCGTTGGTGGTGCTCAGCCCGAGGTTGTGCAGCCGCCAGACATCACGCGGGTATTCACTCTCCCAGCCGACACCGCCGAGCAAGGTCTCGAGTTTCCGCCGACCGTAGATGATCAGCTGGATGACGTCGCGGCGTGCTGTTGTGCGGTTGGGAGCGAGCTCACGCCACTGCTCTTCCGTTCGTTCCAGCATGGAGGTCACACCGACCGTGGCGAGGAGAAGGACAGCGGCGTTGACGGTGGCGGGTGCGGTCTTGCCTGCGGCTTCGTCGCGGCGGCACTGCAGGGTGTACTGCATTTCCTGGCGCAGGTGCGCTGGGAGAGCAGTCACGATGATGCGCTCGCCCGGTGGCAGTGGCCGAGGATCGTTGGCGGTGAGCGCGAACTCCTCGACTGGCGGGCGGTCGTGCTCGCGCCAGCGCGCCTGGTGGGGACGACACAGGTCGCTGTGCGGTTGAGCCCACCGTGGGCACCCGTCGACCAGGCAGTCTGTTGGGCGCTTGTCGAGTGCCAGAGGCTTCAGCAAGGCCAGGCCGGCGGGGAGTTCGGGGCTGCCGAGCTGCTGCCATATGTAGTGATGGGAATGGCAGAGCCTGCGCGTGCTGGCGGCGAAGTTGCAGCTGTCGACGACGCATCCCGCGGGCATTCGCGGCCGTTGGCCGATGAGTCGTGCGGTGGCGACGAACTCGCTCATGTCGGGGCGGCCGAAGTACTGCCAGCGCTGGTAATGGGCACCACACAGCCCTTGGGTGCGGGTGGCGCGCGAGCAGCCGGGAACCGCGCACGGCGTCGTGCCGAAGATCGGATCGTCGACGGCGAAGGCCACTTCATCACCGCGAAACTCGGGCCGGATGGCGCCCAGGAGCTTCTCGCGAAGTCCTGCGGGGATCGGCTTCGATCGTGCGGGGTTTATCGGGGTCGGGGTGATGCTGGTCACCAGGTCACCTCGTTTCCGGCGAACCAGCCGGCGGCTTCCAGCGCCTTGCGCGCGTCGGCGGCGGTGAGGTGCCCATAGACGGAAACGGTCGTCGCGATCGAGCTGTGTCCCAGCAGCATGGACACGCTTTCCAGCGGCACTCCGTCGCGGAGCATCCGGGTCGCGGCCGTGTGCCGGCACCAGTGCGGATCGAAGTCCAGGCCGGTGCGCCGCCGGATGCGGGTGACCAGGTCATAGACAGCCGAGTAGGTCATTGCGTGGCCGAAGGGCTCAGCGAACAGGTTGACGAAGACGTAGTCGGAGTCCAGGTCGCCGTACTCAGTGTGCATGTAATCGCCGTAGAGGCGGATCAACGAGGCGCTGACGGGGATGCGCCGTTGCCGCTGGGACTTACTCCGCGCCCGGTTGACGTTGTGTCGGGGGACGATGGTGATCTCCTGCTTGGCGGCGGCGATGTCCTCGTGCCGCAGGCCTAATACTCCAGTGACACTTCGCGATCTTGGGCGTTGAGGTGGCATGAAGACGGCCACCACGTGATCATTCGGAGTTTGTGAAGACATCCCAAGATCGCGTGATGGCCGTGGCCGACACTTTAGAC